>DAORTY010000114.1:0-12096 GCA_035432905.1 Ilumatobacteraceae bacterium
GCGTCGTTGCGCAGGTCGGCGTAGTGCTTGGTGAACTTCAGGCTCAGCTCGCTGAGCCCCAGCACGTCATGCAGCACCAGGACCTGACCGTCGCAGTCCGGGCCGGCGCCGATGCCGATGGTGGGGATGGAGAGCTTCTGGGTGATCTCCTTGGCGAGGTCGCGCGGAATGCCCTCGAGGACGATGGCGAATGCACCGGCCTGCTCGACGGCGTGAGCGTCTTCCAACAACCGCTCGCGGCCGCCGGCCTCGAAGCCGGTGACCTTCCCCTGCACCTTGTGACCACCCATACGGTGGTAACTCTGCGGCGTGAGGCCGATGTGCCCGACCACGGGCATGTCAACACGAGTGATGGCCTCGATGGTCTCGGCCATCACGACGCCACCCTCCAGCTTCACGCACTCGGCACCCTCCTTCATCAGGCGGATGCTGCTCTCCACGGCCTGCTGCGGGCTGACCTGGTAGCTCCCGAACGGAAGGTCGCCAACGATGAGTGCTTTGGGTTGCGAGCGAGCGACCAGGCGGACGTGGTACGCCATCTCGTCGAGTTCGACGGGAATGGTGTTGGCGGTGCCCTGCACGACCATGCCCACGCTGTCGCCGACAAGGATCATGTCGACTCCCGCCAGATCGACGAGGCGAGCGAACGTGGCGTCGTAGGCCGTGATCATCGTGATTCGCTCGCCCAGTGCTTTCATGCGTGGGAGATCGGGGACCGAGATTTTCCGTCGATCCGGCGTCGAGCTGGTCATGAAGCTTGTGGCCTCCTTCGACCGGGGCGCCAATCACCCCGACACACGGTGAAACCTAGCCAATCTGGCGCATGTTCCGAAAGCGGGCACCCGTGCAGGTGCCTGCTGTCACGCGCCAGCGGCGAATGCCGACGGGCACAGATCGCGATACGCCGGAGCGTCGACGTTGCCGACGGCCTGCACGATTGCATTGGTACACGCCGCAGCAAAGCATTCGGCGCCCGCTTCGAGGACGGCGTTGAGCCAACGAATGCGGGCACGAGAGGGCGGTTCGCCGTCGACGGAAGCATCGAGCATCGAGCCGAGTTCGTCTCGCCCGGTTGCGACACCGAAGATCGAGTCGCCGTCGAGCATCGAGTGCACTGGACGGATGGCTCGCGCCAGTCCATCGTGCGCGACCGAAGCCAGCTTGTTGCATTCAGCTTTGGACAGCGCCGCCGTTGTGGCGACCACACCGATGGTCGTGTTGAGCGGAGGCGTCGCCGACTCGAGGTGCGCACGGAGCGTGCGCCGGTCGGATGCCGACGGCGACCGCAGACGTGTGGACCAGGGCATCCAGGGCAGGCCGGTTTCAGGATCGATGACGGTGCCCGCAGAGTTGACAACGGCCAACGCCGACACGATGACGCCGTTGGGCAGCACGGTGCTGGCGGTGCCGACGCCGCCCTGCAGCCCGCGGGCGCGGGCGCCGGCACCTGCCCCGATTGCCCCGTTGGCGAACGGGCGGGTGCGCGCCGCCGCGGCTGCACGGCGACCGAACGATTCATCAGGCCGATTGCCGAAGTTGCCGCCGCGCCCGAGATCGAAGATGACGGCGGCTGGAACGATTGGCACCACATGGGCGGCAGCGAGACCGACCTTGAAACCGACGCCGCGTTCCTCGAGAAATGCCATCACCCCATGAGCTGCAGCCAGACCGTAGGCGCTGCCGCCGGTCAAGCACAGTGCGTGCACCGTCTGCATGGTGGCCGTTGGGTGCAACAGATCGGTCTCGCGTGTGCCAGGCCCTCCGCCTCGTACGTCGACTCCGCCCACAGCATTGTCGGGAAGCAACACGACGGTCGTCCCGGTTCGCCACCCTCGCCCTACTCGTTGTGCATGGCCCACGCGTACGCCGGGGACGTCGGTGAGGCATCCGCCGCCGCTACGCAGCGGGTTGCTCATGCGTGCATGGTGGACGGCATGACCAGTTCATCGCCGCCACCCGGAGGACCGGTGAGGGTACGCCAGACGCCCACGCCGACGATGTACAGCGGGCAGGCAATCAGAAGGATGCTGCCGATCAGATTGCCGTCGGTGCGTGCGACATGGATTCGCACGTCGCTGGGGAGATCGGCAGTCATCAAGAGCACGGTGGCCAGCCACACGACGGTGACGGTGATCGTGAGCGGACGGAACTTGCGAACCTGCATCGGGTGCAGGAACTTCCAGTTGGTCAGCTGTGTCAGCGCCAACAGGATGCACGCGATTGCCGTGGGCCACGGCTTCATGTTCAAGAGGAACAGCGTCGGCACGATCATGTTCCACTCGCACGGGAAGCCGTTGAAGAAGTGGTCACTTGTCATCTGGTCGGTCCGCGACATCCACAGTGCTGACATCAACATGACGAACGAAGCGATGATCGCCCCCCACGGGTTGTGCGGGAGCATGCCGAACTTCAACATGAACAACACGGGAATGACGATGCAGGTGACGAAATCGATGATGAGATCGAGGGTGTAGCCATCGATGCGAGGAACGTGGGTCTTCACTTCGTACTTGCGTGCAGCCAGGCCATCGAGACCGTCGACCACCATGGCGATTGCGAGCCACAGGATGGCGATCTTGTAGCTCCGGTCGCTGACGGCCATCAGGCCGAACATGCCGCACAGCGCGCCGAGCGCCGTGAAGGAATGAACGAACCAGCCCTTCGCGACGGGATGTCGAATGGCGGTGGTTTGTGTTGTTGTGTTGGCGCTCATGGCAGTGCCCGCGATCCTACCCGTTGCGGCCGATAGCTTCGCCCCATGCGTCATCAGCTCCGTGCCGTCGGGTATCGAATCGGAGGCGACTGGGTGCGTCGTTGCTGGGCGTTGGCCTGTCGTGCCGGTTCGATCGGCCCAGGTGATCGTGCCGGAAAGCTGTTCGGTCGCTTCGGAACGGGGAGCATCATCTGCTTCCCCCACAACACCATCTTCAACGAGCGCTACATCCACATCGGCGAGGGCACGATGATCGGCCCGCAGGTGACACTGTCGGCCGGAATGGTCCCAGGTCAGGCATGCCTTTCCGACCCGGTGGTCCGTATCGGTGACAGATGCCTGATCGGGAAGGGCAGCGGCATCGTCGGCCACTTCGGCATCGACATCGGTAACGATGTCTGGACCGGTCACCACGTCTACATCACCGACCAGAACCACGGTTACGAGGACATCACCCGACCCATCTCGCAGCAGTCGCAGCCCGAGCGGGCAGTGACGATCGGCGATGGTTCGTGGCTCGGTTTCGGGACAGTGGTCCTTCCAGGCTCCAACATCGGCAAGCACGTCACCATCGGCGCCAACTCTGTGGTCACCGGCGACATCCCGGACTACTGCGTGGCCGTGGGTTCTCCGGCGAAAGTGATTCGTCGCTACATCGAGGGTGAGGGTTGGGTGCGGGTCCCATACAGCCCGCCAGCGTGAGGGTCAGGTCTGTACGTCGCCGCCGAGCTCACCGGGAGGTGAACACTCGGGAATGTCATTGCCCTTGACCCCAGCGGTGAAATCGAGCACCACGTTGGACACCGGGCCACCACCGACGGCAGTTTCGTTGTACGGCTCGAGCTTGAGCGAGCGCAGGCCGGCGGTGTATCTGCGGCGGTCGGACAGCACGATGCGGTAGTTCTCCACGAAGAACTCGACGCGCGTGGCGTCCTTGTCGTTGTCAACGGGGATGGCGGCCAGGTCGGTGACCATTCGATCGAGGATGTCGGTGGCCTTGTCGACGATGTCGGCTCGCTGGAGCATCTGCGCATCGGTCGGTTTCGCGATGTAGCCACCGCTGGTGTCGGCGAGCGCCTCGCGCTCGGTCGACGCGGCCGCGCAGACCTCCAACGCTGCAACGCGCCAGCTCTGATCCTGAATCTGGTAGACGCCCTCGTCAGTGGCGACGAAGAAGTAGTAGGCCCACATCGCGACAACCGCCAGGAGGCACGCACTGATCGCGACCTTCGCCCAGGTTCGCAGGCGCGGGCCGGTGACTGGTTCTTGTGCGTAGGGGATTTTCACGTGGACGCCTTTGGTCGATAGCTGAGAGTGAGTTGGCCGACAGCGCCGCCGATTCCGACCACGCCGGCAATGGCAGCGCCACACCAGCCGGGGAAGTCGATGTTCAAGGCGTTGTCCAATGACCAACGCCCGCCACCGATCATCGACACCGCGAAGGCGACGACTGCAATGGAAGCGCAATATTCCCAACCCTGGTTCGGCTTGAAGATGAAGAAACCGACCTTCCAGTGGGCAACCACGATTGCCACGATCATCAAACCGATGATTCCGGCGCCGGCGAAGGGTGTGATGAGGCCAGCTGCGAACAACAGTCCGGCACCCATTTCGGTGGTGGCAGCCAGACGCGCCTGCCACAGCGGCCATTTCATGCCGATCGACCCGAACCAGCCGGTCGTCCCGGTCAGGCCGCCGGGACCGAACACCTTGTTGTAGCCGTGGTAGGCCAAGAAGAGGCCGAAGATCGCACGCAGGATTAGCAAGCCAAGGTCGAGTTGCGGCATGCGGACACGTTACGGCGTGTCCCATGGTGTGCCATATTCGCCCGCCGTTCGTCACACGTGGCTGGTAGAACAAATGGCATGGGGGAGGGAACGAAAATTTCGAATGAGCGCGGGCGCTCGCGTCAAGCGTTCCAGCTGATACGCGCCCTTGTTCGGTATCACAAGAAGACATTTTTCATTGCTGTTGGCGGCGCCGCCGTCTTTGCCGCATGCACCGTGCTGTCCGCCATGGTCGTGCAGCTCATCATCGACGATGTCATCGACCCGCGGTTCAACGAGGGCTCGGTCGCCCTCCACAAGGTTCTCCTCATCCTCGGCGCCCTCATCGTCATCGGTTTCGTTCGGGCGGCTGGGGTGGTGGTTCGGCGCACATGGGCAGGAAGAACCTCGTGGCGCGTCGCCGAGAGGATCACCACCGACGTCATCGACCGTCTCACCGAGCAGCCCGCGCCGTGGCACCGCAACCAGAGCACGGGCGATCTGATCACTCGCGCTGGTGTTGATGCCGAGGCCGCGACCGCCGTGCTCAATCCGCTGCCCTTCGCCTCCGGGGTGATCGTTCTGGTGGGCTTGTCCAGCGCGTGGATGCTGGTCACCGACCTGCCGTTGGGTCTCGCCGCTGTCGCAGTGTTTCCCGGCCTCATCGCGCTCAACACCGGCTATCAACGTCGCGTCGATCGTTTCTACAACGCGGCGCAGGACGAACTCGGCAATCTCAGCGCCGCGGTTCACGAGAGCTTCGACGGGGTCGCCGTGGTGAAGTCCTTCGGTGCCGAAGGGCGCGAGACCGACCGTCTCGCGGTCATCGCCGGTCGGTTGTTGACAGCACGGCTCGGTGCAGTTCGCCTTCGTGCCACGTTCGAGGCTCTGCTCGATGGTGTACCCACGCTCGTCAACGTCGCGCTGCTGGTGGGCGGTGCGTACCGTGTCCGGTCGGGCGACATGACGGTGGGAGAGCTGACCAGCTTCATCTACCTGTTCACCTTGCTCGTCTTTCCGCTGCGGCTCATCGGTTTCACGCTCTCGGAGGTACCGCATTCGTTGGCCGGGTGGAACCGCATCCGCGATCTCCTCGACCAGCCCGTGGTCGCCGATCCAGCGCTCACCTTGCTGCATGGTCCGGACAACAGCGTGTTGCTACACGATGTGCATTTCAGTCACGACGGTGAGCGCGATGTGCTGCGCGGCATCTCGGCAACCATCGATGCCGGCCGCACCGTTGCTGTGGTTGGCGCCACCGGCGCAGGGAAGACCACGCTGCTGCACCTGCTCGCCGGTTTGATCGCCCCCGACTCGGGCAGCATCACCGTGCCCGCCGGTGGCGCACGGTTGGTCTTCCAGGAGCCGTTCCTGCTGGCTGGTACGGTCCGCGAGAACATCACGCTGGGCGTTGATGTTCCCCCCGACGCGATCGACGGAGTGCTTGCCGTTGCCGAGGCGCAGTTCGTGCACGACCTGCCGCTGGGTCTCGACACGCAACTGGGCGAGCGAGGCGTTGGTCTTTCCGGCGGGCAGCGCCAACGACTGGCACTTGCCCGGTCCCTGGTGCGCCAGCCGTCGGTCCTGCTCCTCGACGACACCACGTCCGCTCTCGACCCCACCACTGAGGCCAAGGTTCTCTCCAATCTGCGAGCGGCACTCACCCGAACCACGGTCGTCGCCATCGCCAGCCGACCGTCCACGATTGCATTGGCGGACGACGTGCTCTACCTCGACAACGGCGAGGTCGTCGCTCACGGGAGCCACGAGGAACTGATGCGGCGGGTCCCTGCGTATCGCAAGCTGATCGAGGCCTTCGAGCACGACCGAGAGGCCATGGATGCCGATCTGCTGGCCGTGTCAGAAGTCACCGGTGTCGTCACCCCAGAAGGGCAGCGATCATGACCGAGCCGCTCAGCCGTTGGTCAGCCGTCGAGACGATTGGCCGTGGCGTCAAGGCCGCACCGGCGCTGCGCACCGGGTTCGGGCTCACGCTTGCGCTCGCGACGGTTGGCGCAGCGGGCCGTGTCGTCATTCCCATCCTCGTGCAGCAGGCCATCGATCGCGGGCTCAGGCCCGATGGCGTCAAGGTCGCCACGGTGACCACGATGGCGGCGATCGCATTCGTCGTGATCGTGCTGGCCACGTGGGCGCAGCGCACGGCGGTCGCTCGCCTGGGTCGGCGCAGTGAGGAAGCTCTCTACGGACTACGCGTGCGGTTGTTCGAGCACATCCATCGGCTCAGCATCGCCGATCACAGCGAGGAGCGAAAGGGTGCGTTGGTCGCCCGCGTCACCAGCGACGTCGAGACCCTGGCGCAGTTCTTCCAGTGGGGTGGCCTGGCGTGGCTGCTCGACGGCACGCTGATGCTGATGGTGGCGGGCGTCATGCTCGCCTACGACTGGGTGCTGGCCATCGTCGCGTTCATCGTGGCCGCACCGCTGGGATACGTGTTGCGACGAGTGCAGAGCTACCTCTCGCGAGCGTATGACGTGGCCCGCGGGCGCAACGCTGACGTGATGACGCAGATCAGTGAACTCGTGGCGGGGGCCGAGACGCTGCGTGCCTACGATGCCGGGGCGCACTTTGCTGCGCAGGTCGAACAGGCAAGCCACGAGCGGTCGAACTCGTTCATTCGCGCGAGCACGATCGGGGCATTCCTGTTTCCGTCCGGCGAAGTTTTCAGCGTGTTCACGGTGTCGGCCGTGGTCGGGGTGGGCGTCTTGCGCGGACCGGGTAGCGGGCTGACCGCAGGTGCAATGGTCGGCTTCCTCTTCCTCACGTACAAGTTCCTGGAGCCCATCGCCGAGTTCACCGAAGTGCTCGACCAGACGCAGACGGCGGTGGCTGGGTTGCGCCGCGTGCTGGGCGTGCTGGAGATACCCATCGGCCCTCCCGAGCCAGAGGTTCCGCTGATGTTGCCCGCCGGCTCACTGGCCGTCACACTCGACCGGGTTGACTTCAGCTATCGCAGTCGTGGCGATGGCGACGAACCTCCGGTGTTGCTGGGCGTCTCGGCTCACATACCTGCCGGGCAGCAGGTCGCAGTGGTGGGTGAGACCGGCTCGGGCAAGACGACGCTCGGGCGACTGATCGCTCGCCTGGCCGACCCGACAGCCGGCACCGTGCTGGTTGGCGGGGTTCCACTGACCCGGGTGGCCAACACCGATCTGCGAACGCGCCTCACCGTCGTGCCCCAGGAGCCGTTCCTGTTCGAGGGCAGCATCGCTGCCAACCTCTCGTTTGCCAAGCCGAAGCTGTCCATGGCCGACTTGGAAGCGGCGATCGACGATCTCGACCTGCGCGACTGGCTCGACACTCTGCCGGACGGCATCGAGACCGAGGTCGGCCAACGAGGTACCCAGCTCTCCGCAGGTGAGCGGCAGCTGGTCGCGTTGATCCGGGCATCGCTGATCGACCCTGCGGTATTGGTTCTCGACGAGGCCACGTCGTCTGTCGACCCCCTGACCGAAGTGCGGCTGTCACGGGCGCTGGAGAAGCTGGCGTCGGGCCGTACCACCATCGCCATTGCGCACCGGTTGTCCACCGCTGCGCGTGCCGACCGAGTGCTGGTGCTGGAGCACGGTCGGCTTGTTCAAGATGGTGCGCACAACGACCTGGTGCTCCAGGACGGCGCCTACGCTCGCATGTACGAGGCCTGGGTCACGTCGACATCGGCCATATAACTACGGCCGTGGCGCGAACGGGTTTGGCCCGCTCACGGAGTCGATGTGGCACTCGACCGCGGACGCCTTGGCGAAACCGGTTGCATGGAATGTCACGGTCGCTCCCGACGCCACCGAGCCGACGGCGATCTCGTCCGAATCCTTGACCACGTCGTTGGACCGGTAGCTCACCCGCACCGTATAACCGTGTGTCTGGGTGTCGTCATTGGTGATCGAACCGTCGAGCACGGTCACGCCGTCAGTGGTCACGCAAGTGTCGATGGTCACAGAGTGCGGTCCGGCCTCGAGGAAGGCGTTGACCTCGCGCATCACGGAGCGCGTGAACACGAATCCGGCGCAGGAGGAGCCGAGCGCTGCGACTGCGAGAACGATCCCCGCGATGGCGTACCCGCGGCCGCCGGCATGGTGGCTGCGCACACGACGAAGCGCGATGACGCCGAAGATGAAGGCGGCGATGGCGCCGCAAATGGCGATCACGAAGATGAACGGGATCCAGCCACAGAGGAAGGAGCCGAAAGCCACCCAGAAGGAGGCAATGGCAAATGTCCGCGACGGCACCTGTCGCGTCGATGGTGACGGTGCCCAACCGGGATGCACCTCACCCGCCGGTTGCGATGGCTCGAGGATGTCGACGTACCGCTGTCCGTTGACCGACACGTCCGAGGTCCACCGCTGGCCGTTGTAGTAGCGGAACTCGAAGCGGGAGGTTGGGTCAGGGTGCCAGCCTGGTGGCCATTTTGGGAGTTCCACACGGCGACGTTATCGGTACGATCATCGGTGCTATGGAACTCGTCCTTATTCGCCACGGCGAGCCCGAATGGGTTCGTGACGGGCTGAACGTTGTCAATCCGCCGCTGACCGAACGCGGTCAGATGCAGGCCGAGCGTGTCGGTGAGGAATTGGGAGGTGAGTACTTCGACGAGATCATCGTGTCGCCGCTGCTGCGTGCTCGCCAGACGGCTGCACCACTGCTGGCTGCTCTTGGCCGGGTCGAGGCCATCGAACCCTTCCTCGAAGAGATCCGCGAGCCCAACTGGCACGGAAGCCCCTTCGAGATGGCCCGCGCCGCGTACGACGAGGACCGCGAGCGGCCTGCCGAGGAGCGCTGGGGTGGGCTCAGCGGTGGTGGCGAGCCGCCGCGAGAGTTCGTCCAGCGCGTTCGCACCGGTGCGGCGGGCTATTGGGAGTCACGGGGCATGCGGCGCGTACAACACTCGCTGCCGATGTGGGATCTCGATGATGCCCCCGACCGTCGGGTTGCCGTGGTTGCCCACGCGGGCACCAACGGAGTGTTGCTGTGCCATTTGCTCGGCCTGGAGCCCGTGCCGTGGGAGTGGGATCGTTTCGTGACCCACCATGCGTCCATCACGCGGCTGTCGACGATGAAGATGCGCGACGGTTACACGTTCGCGTTGAACCGCCTCAGCGACGTCGAACACCTGCCGCGCGACGCCCGCACCCTGTGACGAGGGCGGTGTCGGTGCCTACCAGGCGCATTGCAGACGCTTGATGCCGTTGATGAAGTTGCTCTGCAGGTAGTCGGGCTCGCCGACTGTGTGGAGCGTGGGCATGCGCAGTCGGATCTCGTTGAACATGACCGAGATCTCGCGACGAGCCAGGTTGGCGCCCAGACAGAAGTGCGGCCCGCCGGCACCGAAGCCGACCTGAGCCGGCTGCAGCGGACGCAGCAGGTCGAACCTGTATGGATCTGGATAGACGGTCTGGTCGCGATTGGCCGAGTTGTACCACATCACCAGCTTCTCTCCGGCCTTGATCTCCTGGCCGCCGACCACCGTGTCCTGCGTCGCCGTGCGCCGGAAGTGGATCACAGGGGTCGAGTAGCGCACGATCTCGTCGACGGCCGTGCGATTGTTGCCCTCGAAGTCATTGAACCAGACGTCGCGCTGGTCGGGGTGGGTGGTGAGTAGGTGCATCCCGTGGCTGATGGCGTTACGGGTGGTTTCGTTGCCGGCAACGACGAGAAGGATGAAGAACGAACCGAACTCCTGGGGCGTCAGCCGCTCGCCGTCGACCGCGGCATGCATCATTATCGACGTGAGGTCGTCGCGGGCGTTGGCCAGACGATCCTCGCCGAGCGCCTGCGCGTATTGGAACATGCCCATTCCTGCCGCGAACAGGTCCTCGAAGGTTGACGTGAACTCTGGGTCGCCGGCGCCGAGAATGACGTTGGTCCAGCGCAGGACTTGCTCTTCGTCCTCGGGCGGAATGCCCATCATCTCGCAGATGATCTGCAGCGGCATCGGTGCCGCAACCTCGTGGACGAAGTCGCACTGGCGGTCCGGAAAGTCCGACAGCAGACGATCGACGACGGCGGCCGCCTTGATCTTGACGTACTCCTCCACGCGGGCGACTTCCTTGGGCGTGAAGCCCTTGGACACGATGCTGCGCAGACGGAAGTGACGCGGGTCGTCCATTGCGATCATCGACCCGAAGAACTCGGCGATCTCGATGGGCATGTCGCCGATGTTGACGCCGCGGCCGCTCGCGAACAGCTGTGGGTTGCGGCTGATGTGCCACACGTCCTCGTGGTTGACCACCGACCAATAGCCAGGCCCCCGGGGGAACTGGCCATCGATGAACTCGAACTCTTCCCAGAAGCTGACGGGCTGCTGCTCGCGTAGTGTCTTGAATGCCCCGTCGCGGTAGTCGCGGGGCATGGTCCAGAACTCGGGAGAGGACAGGTCGAAAGAACCAAGGGCTACATCGGCAGGGGTCATGAGCGGAGCGTAACGATGGGGGACGCCCCGGCGTCGGGTCGAACGGTTGTGCATAGGCTGATTGCATGCTGCAACCCGCCGAGATCCAACGCCTCCTGGTCGTGATGGCCCACCCGGACGACGTCGATTTCGGCTCCGCAGGTACCATCGCCACGCTGACCGATGCCGGCGTCGAGGTTTCGTATTGCCTGGTCACCGATGGCAATGCCGGCGGAAGCGACCGAACCGTGTCGCGCTCCGACGTGGCGGCCTTGCGTCGCGTGGAGCAGACCGCCGCGGCAGCGGTGGTTGGGGTCAGTGACCTGGTATTTCTCGGTCACCCCGACGGCCGTGTCGTGGCAGACCTCGGCTTGCGCTGCGACATCAGTCGCGTCATCCGCCAGGTCAGGCCGCAGGTCGTGCTGTGTCAGTCGCCCGAACGCAATCTCGATCGCATCTTTGCCAGCCATCCTGACCACCTTGCTGCCGGTGAGGCAGCTGTCAGTGCTGTGTACCCGGACTCACAGAACCCGTTTGCCTTCCCCGAGTTGCTCGAGGAAGGTCTCGAGCCATGGAGTGTGAACGAGATCTGGCTGTCGGCTCACCCGACCAGCACCGATTTCGTCGATGTCACCGCGCATATCGACCGCAAGTTCCAAGCGTTGCGTTGTCACGCGAGCCAATTGCCGGACCCCGACGGCATGGAGGAGCGATTCCGCACGATGATGGCCGCCAACGCGGTCACTGCCGGCTTCACCGATGGCACCTTCGTGGAGGGCTATCGACTCGTGCGGGTCAACTGACCAGGCTCGATTGCAGTGTGCTCGCGGCCGCTAGCTACGCTGACGTCGTTGTTCTGAAGCCCGAGCGCTTCAACGTCGAAGGGGAACCTCCATGACCGAAGCAGTGATTGTCGCTACCGCCCGCAGCCCTATCGGCCGTGCCAACAAGGGCTCGCTGGTCAGCATGCGTCCCGACGACATGAGTGCCCAGATCCTGCAGGCACTCCTCGCCAAGGCGCCGCAGGTGCAGGCGTCCGACATCAACGACGTGATGTGGGGCATCGGTCAGCCCGCCGGCGAGGGCGGTTTCAACATCGCTCGCGTCATCTCCAGCCTTGCCGGGCTCGACGACGTCCCAGGGGTCACCGTCAACCGCTACTGCTCGTCGAGCCTGCAGACCATCCGGATGGCCTTCCACGCGATCAAGGCCGG
>DAORTY010000115.1:0-2869 GCA_035432905.1 Ilumatobacteraceae bacterium
GCCGCGCTGCAGGGTCTCCTGCGCGATCTCGACGACAGGCCCGCCCAGACCCATCGGCATCGACGGTCGACACTGCAACTCGCCGACGTAACTGCCGTTGCGCACGAGCATCGGCAGCAGGTGCCCGGCATTCACCCAGGTGAGCACGCCGGTCTCGAGATCGAGCGACCCGAACTGCCCGGTCACGTAGTTCGAATTGCCGAAGTGGCGCTCGATGATGGAGTCGGCCTGACGGTAGCTGTCCTCCAGCGTTCGCCGCTCGCGACGAGAGTTGCGCAGACTGTTGATCGCAGAGGTCGACATCAACACGGCGGCCATACCGTGACCGATTGCATCGACGATGGCGAGGTCGACCCTGCCGGCGTTGAGGGCGTAATCGAATGAATCGCCGCCAATCTCGTAGGCCGGCTCCAGGACTCCGCTGACGGCTACGTCGTGGTTTGCGGTCGCCAACGGCGGGAGTAGATCCCATTGCGCTTCGGCCGCTGTCGTCATTTCTTGCGCGCGACGAGTGCGCAGCCAGACATCGCTGTAACGCCGCACGCTGACGATGACCAACACCAGCACGGCAGCTATCTGCCTGATCAACTCCTCCGGTGACGGTGGGTTCGTGGAGTACTCCAACTCGAGTACGCCCAGTCGTTCGGCACCGTCGACCAGCGGCAGCCACCAGGTTGCATCTGCAACAACTGGCTCGCCAGTGGTGAAGGCTCGCCCCACCACCGTTCCCTCCAGGTGGTAGCTGTCGCCGAGCGCGCCCGATGGGGCCAGCACTCGCGCTGTCGTCATTGCGTAGTCCGCGACGTGCAGCTGCGCCCGGTCGGCACCGACCAGCCCACGCATTTCTTCCACGATTCCTACGATGTCATCGGGCCCGAGATCGTGCCGCGAGGCCAGCAGGGCGCGCGTCGCGCGGCCCAGGGCCTCGTCGTTGGTGGGTGCCGTCACGTGCGTCCCTTCATGGCTCGATCCCCATTCGCTCGGGAGCATAGGTTCGTCGAACGCACCGTCGTCGAGAAACTTGTGGTTTACAGTCGGGCGAACCGGGGTAATACCGCCTCGGTGCGGCGTGTCCGCACTCACGGGAGGCTCGAGGATGGATTCGAACAGGAACCTTTTGACCACGACGGTTGCCAACGACGGCACCATTGCGGTGGCTGGGGATGTCGACATGGCAGGAGGTCCGATTTTGGAGGAGGTCATGCTGCGTCAGGAGGGCATGCTCGGCGATGCTGACGACCTCGTCGTCGACATTGAAGGCGTGCAGTTCGTCGACTCGTCGGGGCTTCGCAGCCTTCTGGCGGCAGCTCGTCGTGCCGCAAGCCGTGACGCCCGGCTCGAGCTGCGAGGCGTCGGCCCCGAGATCATCCGCCTCTTCGAGATCACTGGAACGACGGACCAGTTCAACATTGCGAGTCTGCGTGACTGATCAATTGACCACCATCGGCCCCGTTCGCGTGGAGTTGCCACCGGCCTCGGCCATGTCACGCGTGGCCCGGCTGACGGCCACGGGTGTCGCCGCGATGGCCGGGTTCACCATCGACGAGATCGACGACATCAACGTGATCGTCAGCGAAGTCATGGTGGCATTGGTCGAGCACGGAGCGCACGAGACCATCACCGTGACGTTCGACGTGGCCGATGGACGCTTCACCGTTCGCGGTGCGACGCAGTTGGCCGAATTCGACCTGGACCACCCCGACCTGGCGTTGTGCCGAACCGTGCTCGCCGCGGTGAGTACCAGTCACGGGATCGAGCGCGACGGCACCCGAGCAGAGATATGGGCAACGCTGCAGCAGTCGAACGCATGACGGCGGTGCACCAAGCCGACGACGCGGACGACGTCTGGGTTGCCGAGGCACTCGCGACCTTCGCGGAAAGTCGTGACCTAGCGCTGCGTGCTCAGATCGTGGAGCGGTCGCTGTGGTTGGCGCAGCGTTCCGCGCGACGGTTCGCCGAACGCGGCGAACCGTACGACGACGTCTTCCAGGTGGCCTGTGTCGCGCTGGTGAATGCGGTCGACCGCTTCCAACCCGCTCAGGGCGTGCCGTTCGGCGCGTATGCCACACCCACCATCGTCGGTGAGATCAAGCGCCACTTTCGCGACCGAACCTGGCGAGTGCATGTGCCGCGACGGGCCAAGGACCTGCGCCCAGCGGTGAACACGGCCACCGATGAACTGAGCAAGGTGCTCGGCCGGTCGCCCACCGCCCGAGAAGTTGCTGCGCACATGAACATCGACGAGGACCTGGTTCTGCAGGTGGTGGAGGCGAACAGCGCCTATCGCACAGCGCCGCTGGACAACATCACCGAACGCCAGACTCGTGCGGCTGAAGCGGACGCCGATGTCGACGCGGTACTCGACCGCGAGCTCGTCAGTCAGGCGCTGGTGCATCTGCGGCCGCGTGAACGCGAGATCATAAAGATGCGATTCTTCGACGAGATGACGCAGGCGCAGATCGCTGAGCACATCGGAACCAGCCAGGTGCACGTTGGCCGGCTGATCACCAGCAGTCTGGCGTTGTTGCGCACGCGCCTGAGCTCGGCCTCGGCGGAGGCGGCTCCATGATGCCGTGTCTGATCGGGCTCGTGGGTGGGTACAGCCTCTCCATGACGGCAATGACCGGCCGCACTGAGGTGGCCCAGCTCGAAAGCGCGCGACCGCGATGACCGGCCCGGTCGACCTGCTCATGCGCTCGTATCCATCAGCGCCGCGCAGCGCTCGAGCAGCTCGCGATTTCGTCGTCGGCGAGCTTCGGCGCGCGACCGCGACGGAGCGTGCGGTCGCCGACTTCGAGCTCATCGTCAGTGAACTGGTCGCCAACTCCGTGCAGTACGGCAATGGCACCGAGATCGTGGTGGGAGTCGA
>DAORTY010000115.1:2969-11998 GCA_035432905.1 Ilumatobacteraceae bacterium
TGGTCGCCAACTCCGTGCAGTACGGCAATGGCACCGAGATCGTGGTGGGAGTCGATGCCGTCACCGACGACTGGTACACGGTGTCGATCTCGAGTGGGGTCGACGGTGCATTGCCACCGCTCGACCCTGAGTCGTGGACGGTGGCCGACCCGGAGCAGCGCTCGGGCCGTGGTCTGGGCATTGTCCGGTCACTGTCCGACGATCTGTCGGTGGCCGTCAATGATGGCCGGCTGGTCATCATCTGCCGTTGCCATCGCTGAGTAGCGGTTGCCGATCGACGGTCACAGCTCCAGACCGTTCCTCATCTTTTGGCGTAGACGCGAGTCAGCCGACGCCCCGAAGGACGTCGGCTGACGGTGGTGCGCTCGAGGAGCGGTTGAGGACGTCAGTCCTTGTTGATGCGATCCTTGATGGCGTCGACGCCGTCCTCGATCTTGTCGCGGACCTTGTCGAGGCCCTCCTTGATGGAGCCGGCGGCCTGGTCGGCCTTGCCTTCGCGCTTGAGGTCGTCGTTGTCCGTGAGGGCTCCTGCGGCTTCCTTGATGCGACCCTTGATGTCGTCGGGCTGAGCTGATGCCATGGTTCCGTTCCTTTCGGGTTTCGTTGCTGACGACGGCGGGGGGTTGCCGTCGTGAGATGCAAGTACCCCGCTCCGGCGGCGGTCAGACATTAATCGTTGCACCACCACCGCAATCAGCGCGACGGCACCGAGGCCGCCAAGCACCATCAGGGTGCTGCGGGTCGCGGATCGTGACGAGCTGCGGTGCGTCGCTCGCCTGAGCCACCGGGCGCGCTTGGTAGCCGCGGTGCTCACAGCGTGCGAGACCTCTTGGAGCAGGTGGCTGGCTGCGTCAACGCCGCTTGCCGTGGCGGTACTCAACGTGTCCACGAGATGTGTGGGGACTGGGAGTGTCATGTGTTCTATCTCCTGGCTGGTTGATGATGCACACCGGCGCCGAAACCGGCCACGATGGCACCTGCACGTACCCGTTATCGAACGATCCGAAACCTCTGATCGTGACAGGGTGTAGCGAACCGCTGGGAGCCCGTCATGCATGATCAGGATCACTCACTTGTCGACCTCGCACTGACGGTGGCCCGTCATGAGTTGACGTCCACCAAGCCGCTGCGGTCGCCAGCGCAGGCTGCCGACATCTACGCGGCGCTGGTTGGAAGCGTCGGCCCCGAAGGCATCGGTGCCGAGCGTGCCGTGGCGTTGATGACCGACGTGGTGGGTGCGAACTGCATGAACGTGTCCAGCCCCAACGTGTACGCCTTCATCCCGTCGGCGGCGACACCGGCCTCGTTGGCAGCAGACGTGATGTTGTCCAGCATGAACGTGATCGGCGACTGGTGGCTGGAGGGCGCCGGCGCCATCGCTGCCGAGAACCACACGCTGGCATGGCTGTGCAATGAGTTCGGCCTCGGCGAACATGCCGGAGGTGTATTCGTCAGCGGTGCCACTCCGGGCAACCTGGCGGGCCTGGCGGCGGCGCGTCGTTGGTGGCGATCGCACAACCCTGGCCATGCGCGCGATCGACTGGCGATCGCGTGTGCGCAGCAGGCACATTCGTCGATCCGGATGGTGGCCAGCGTGTTGGACTGCGACGTGCTGCTCGTCGACGGCGACGAGTTCGGTCGGCTCCGCGCCGACGAGCTCACCGCCGCGCTCGCCGCTCACCGAGCCGACGGTGGCGCGCCGGTGTTCGCGATCTCCGCAACTGCAGGCACCACCAACCTGGGGATGGTCGACGACCTCTCCGGTCTTGCGGACGTGGCCGAGCGCGAAGGGCTGTGGCTCCACGTCGACGGAGCGTATGGCGGCGCCGCGATCCTGTCCGCTGCCGGCCGACGCGAGCTGGCGGGCATCGACCGCGTGCACTCGATGGTCGTTGATCCGCACAAGTGGCTGTTCGCCGGTTACGACTGTGCTGCGTTGCTCTACCGCGACGTACGCGTCGCTCGGGCCGCGTTCACGCAGACCGCCGAATACCTCGAGGCGGTGGAGGTGAGCGCTGATCAGTGGAACCCCAGCGACTATGCGGTGCACCTCACGCGCCGTGCGCGCGGCGTGCCGCTGTGGTTCAGCCTCGCGACGCACGGCACCGACGCGTACCGGGCGGCCGTCGACACCTGCCTCTCCAACGCGCGCGGCTTCACCGAAGCGGTCCTGTCGGCGCCCCACCTGGAACTGTTCGCGCCGACCACGCTGTCGATCGTGACATTCACCCGTCCCGGTTGGGAGCGCACGGACTACCAACGTTGGAGCGACATGCACCTCGCCGCCGGCGACTTCTTCATCGCCGTCAGCGAATTCCGCGGCCGGCCATTGCTGCGTGTGTGCCTCGTGCACCCCAACACGACCATGGCCCACCTGCACCACGTGATCGACTCACTGGCGTAGCTGCGGTCTACGCCAGCGGCGGAATCGGTTGCGGGGGTGGCGGGCCGATGTAGCGCGCGCTCGGCCGGATGATCTTGTTGTCGACCGCCTGTTCCAGGATGTTGGCGCACCACCCGATCACCCGGCTCGACGCGAACGTCGGTGTGAACATCTCGGGCGGGATTCCACACAGTTGCATGACGACGCCGGCGTAAAACTCGACGTTGGTCCGTATGTGCCGACCAGGCTTCAGACGGTCCAGCACGTCGATCACGCCCTCCTCGGCGGCTTCGGCGAACGACACCAGTTCGCGGGCGTTCTCATCCACTGCCAGTCGGCGGGCGACACCGCGCAGCATGACCGAACGCGGGTCGTCGGTGGAGTACACCGGGTGTCCGAAGCCCATGATCTTGTCGCCGCGCTCCACCATCGGCGCGACGACCTCCTCGATGCGGTCCGGTGAACCGATCTCGTCGAGCAGCGCCAACGCCCGACTGGGTGCCCCGCCGTGAAGTGGCCCACTCAATGCCCCGATGGCAGCCACCACGCAGGCGCCCATGTCGGCACCGGTCGAGGCAACGACCCTGCCGGTGAACGTGGAGGCGTTGAAGCCGTGGTCGATGGTGGAGATCAGGTACTGCTCGACCGCCCGACTGTGAACTGCGGCGGGTTCGGTGCCGGTCAGCATCCACAGGTAGTTCGCTGCATACCCGAGGTCGTTGCGGGGCTCGACGACGTCCAGGCCGGCGCGCAACCTGTGCAGCGCGCACAGCAGCGTGGGTGTGAGCGCGCACAGGAACAGCGCGTCGGCGCGCCGCTGATTCGGTTCGATGTCGATCAGCGGTTGCAGCCCACGCTCCGCTGCCGCGAGTGAGAGCGCGGTTCGTAGACCTTCCAGCGGCTCGCTGACGGCGGCGATGGCCGGCAGGACCGCCCTCACCGTCGGCGTCATCGCTCGCTGCGGAGCCACCTCGGCGAGGAACGCTGCGCGCTCGGCAGCGTTGGCGGGCAACGCGCCGTCGATCATCAACTGCCACACGTCTTCGATCGGCCGTCGCTGGGCCAACTCCACTGCGGAGTACTGCCGGT
The DNA here is from genome assembly GCA_035432905.1 of Ilumatobacteraceae bacterium. Classification (GTDB taxonomy): domain Bacteria; phylum Actinomycetota; class Acidimicrobiia; order Acidimicrobiales; family Ilumatobacteraceae; genus UBA668. The sequence continues at coordinate 6,442 of DAORTY010000115.1, forward strand.
AGTGGTAGAAACCCTCGCTACCGCGCACGTCGCCGACCTCCGTGTCTGCGACGACGACGCCCTTGAGACCGCGTGGAACGTCAGCCGGGCCGATGGACGCCACACGCATCAGGTCACGCAGCGACACCACGCCCACCGGGTTGCCGTGGTCGGTGACCGGCATGTGCCGGTAGCCGCGTTCGCGCAACATCGCCAGCGCTGCTGGGACTTCGGTGGCCATGTCGACAGTGTCGACCGGCGCTGTCATGACCGCACCAATGCTGCTGTCGTGCAGCCCGGTCGCCGTGGCACGCAACACGTCGCGTTCAGTGACGATGCCGATGGCGCGACTGCCTTCCATCACCACTACCGAACCGACTCGATGCTGGTGCATGCGTCGGATCGCAGTGGTGAGGGGCTCGGTAGCGAGGGCGGAAACGGGGGGCGCTGTCATCAGCGAAGCGATCGAAGTCATGGATATCAGCGTGCCTCCGCCCAGCTCTTTGATCAATATTGATTATGGTCAACAATGTGCAATGGCTGACCACCTCCCAAGCAGCGCATCGACTCGGCGTGAAGCCGGCCACGCTCTACGCGTACGTCAGCCGAGGTGTCATCGAGAGCCATCGCGACGAAGACCGCACCAGCCGATTTCGGGCGAGCGACGTAGAGGCTCTCGCGGTTCGCGGGCGTCCGCGCGAGGCGAGTCGCCCTCATTCCCTCGACATCGAGATCACCACACGGATCACGCAGATCGTCGGCCACTCCATTCGATATCGGGGCCACGACGCGCTGACGCTGGCCCGCACCTCGTCATTCGAACAGGTTGCGGAGCTGTTGTGGACCGGGTCGCTGCCGGCGGTGCCAGTGACCTGGGCATCCCCCGCGCAGCTACCTGCGATCGAGGGCGAGATGTCGATGCGTGATCGCCTGCGGTTGGTGGCCGCGCGGGCGGGCGTTGGCGCACGTGCGCGCCGCGACCTGCGCTCCGTCACCGATGAGGGCCGTCGTCTGATTGCATCGATGGTCGATTCGTTGCCGATTGTCGGCGACGGCCGCTGCCCACGGTTGTTGCTGCCCGATGAGGTTGCGGTTCGCGGCTCGCTGGCCGGCCGGCTCTGGACACGACTCTCGCGGCGACGGCCGACGGCGGGGCTGGTGGCCACGTTGAACGCAGCGCTCGTTGTGCTCGCGGACCATGAGATGGCGACCAGCACGCTGGCAGCGCGCGTCGCAGCCAGCACACGCGCCGGGGTACACGGTGTCGTCGCTGCCGGCATGGGCACGCTCGCTGGACCGATGCATGGTGGTGAAAGTCAGCGCGCTCGTCGAGTACTCGAGCGGGTCACCACCTCGTCTGTTCACGGCGTGATCCTGATGGCGCTCGAACTGCACGGCAGGCTGCCCGGTTTCGGACAGGTCCTGTATCCGATGGGTGATCCGCGAGCGACACTGCTGTTGGACATGTTGCGCGAGGCAGTCGGCGCGCACCCTGCCATCGACACGGCGGACACGTTGGTCGCCGCAGCCGCGAGTCGGCGTCTGCCGCCGCCCAATGTCGACTTCGCACTGGCCGTGCTGGGGATGGTGGCCGCAATGCCGCAGGACGGAGGCGAGGCGATTTTCACCCCCGCGCGGGTCGTTGGCTGGCTGGCGCACGCGATGGAGGAGTACGGCGAACAGCCGCTTCGATTCCGTCCCCGTGCCGTGTACATCGGCGAGGGTGCGTGAGGCGCGTCAGCCAGGAACGGGAAGTGCGACAGCCGCCATGGCGATGGCCAGCGCGTGGCCGAGGTTCAGTGAATCGACACCGCGATGCATGGGAATACGGACGTGGAACCGAGCTGCGGCGCGAGCCTCGGCGGTGAGCCCGGGGCCTTCGGCGCCGGCGATGAGCGCGACCTTGTCGGGCATGCCCATGTCGAACAAGCTGTTGGCTTCCGGCGCCGGGGTCAGCGCCCAGGTCTCGAAACCCGCCTTCTCCAGGTACTCGATGGGGCTCGGCCAGCGCTCGCAGCGCATCACCGGCAGGTGCAGCATCTCGCCCATCGAGACCCGCACCGCGCGCCGCGAGTAGGGGTCGGCACAGGTGGGGTCGAGCAACATCGCGTCGAAGCCGAGTGCACGGGCCGAGCGCGCGACGGCTCCGATGTTCTCCTTGTCGTTCGAGCCTTCCAGTACCAGTACTCGTCGTGCGCCAGCGAGCACGTCGGGCAGCGTTGGGTTCTGCCGACGCTTCACCGATGCCAGCGCCCCACGGTGCACGTCGAAGCCGGCAATCTGCGTCATCACGGCACGGCTGGCGACGTACACGGGCATGCGAGTGGGCTCGACCACATCCTTCAGTCGCTCGTAGCGCGCCGGTGAGAGCAGGAATGACTTGGGCCGGAACCTGGACGTGACGAGGCGGGTGAGAACCAGTTCGCTCTCGGCGATGAAATGATCGAGCGTGTCGGCAGCGTCGCCGCGGTCGCGAAGCCCCAGGTAGTCGGCAACGCGCGGGTCGTCGGCGGAGTCGATTTCGATCGGCACGAATCCGACTCTACGAGGCCGGTGTCAGGAAAGGGTTGCGAACAGGTGTTCGCCGCGCCAAGATGGCACGATGACCGGTCCCACCGCTCCCCTCGTCGCCACCGACGCCGAACTGATCTGGCAGCAATGTCTGTTCGCGTTCGAGGAGCCAACCGTCGATGCGGGCTGTCACGGTCTCACCCGCACCTGGCTCGACGAGACGTCGTGGGTCGACCACGTGCCGCGCTGGCTCAGCGGGGCCGACCTCGTGTTTGCCGAACTGGTCGCCAAGCTGCCGTGGCGCCAGCGCGAAGTCACCATGTACGACCGCCGCGTGGCCGAACCGCGGCTCACCGCCTGGTGGGGTCCCACCAGCGGTGAAGTGGAGCCGCTACCGGTGCTGGACGACGCACGTATGGCGCTCACCCGTCACTACTCGCGCCCGTTCGATTCCATCGGCTTCAACCTGTACCGCGACGGGCGCGATTCGGTGGCCTGGCATGCAGACCGCGAGCGCTACTTCCACGAGGACCCGGTCGTCGCCATCCTCAGCACTGGCGCGCCGCGGGCGCTGCACATTCGGCCCAAGGCGTCGCACGGTACGGGTGGGCCATCGCGCACGTGGCACATCGGACAGGGCGATCTGTTGGTGATGGGTGGCGCCTGCCAGCACGACTTCGAGCACTGCGTGCCGAAAGCAGCGCACGTCGATGGCCCACGGCTCAGCATCATGTTCCGTCACAACATGGCTGACTGGCAGCCACCCGACTCCGGCACCTACAACCAGGCGTAGTCGCCGAGCAGAGCGGGTGCATACTGGGGAAATGTCCAACGATCCGGTAACAGCACCGAGCGCCCCTGTGGCACCGACTGACTCGTCGCGGTATTCATTTCTTCCTGGTGCACCTGCTGCCCCGACCATCGTTGCGGGCGATGGTGTATTCCTGATCGCCGACGACGGTCGTCGAATTCTCGACGCCGCGGCCGGGGCCATTGTTGGCAACATCGGTTGGGGTCGCAAGGAAGTCGCACAGGCAGCAGCGGTGGCGATGGAGACCGGGTATGTCGTTCCGCTGTGGCCCACGCCGCACCGGCTGGCGTTGCACGACGAGTTGGTCGAGCACTGGCTGCCGGCCGGTTTCAACCATGTCTTTTTCACCAGCGGCGGCAGTGAGAGCACCGACTCGGCCATCCGGCTGGCGCGTGCCTATCAGGTGGCCAAGGGCCGCACCGAGCGCTGGAAGGTCATCGGCCGCCACCCCAGCTACCACGGCATGACCACCGGCACGATGGCAGTCGCCAGCCACGACGGACGCCAGAAGGGCTACGAGCCGCTGCTGCTGCCATTCCCGAAGGTGCCGTGGGACGACGCCGAGCAGGTGTTGAAGGTGATCGAGCAGGAAGACCCGGCGACTATTGCGGGTTTCATCGCCGAGCCCATCACCGGGGCGGCCGGCGCCTGCCTGACCGCCAGTGACGAGTACTGGCAGGTGGTCACCGACGCTTGCCGCACGCACGACATCCTGCTCATCGCAGATGAGGTGATGACCGGTTACGGCCGTACCGGGCTCAACTTCGGCCACCAGCACTTCCCACTGGTTCCCGATGTGATCGTCGGCGGCAAGGGTCTGGGTGGTGGCTACGTGCCGCTCGGCGCCGTCGCCGCCGCAGATCACGTGGCCGAAGTGTTGACCGGTAGCGGCTTCATGTACTTCACGTTCACCGGCAACGACGGCGCCTGCGCGGCGGCCGTGAAGGTGCTGCAGATCATGCGTGACGAGCAACTGGTGCAGCGCGCCGCCACTGTTGGCGCACACCTCGGCCAGCGGCTGCGCGACGAGTTCGGCCAGCATCCGGCCGTCGCCGACATTCGGGGTCGCGGCATGTTCTACGGGCTGGAGTTGAACTGCAGTCGCGATGCCGTCGTGCAGGCCGCGATGGCACGCGACATGTGGGTCTACCCCGCCGGCTCCGGGCCCGTGGCCGAAGCGGTCATGGTGGCACCACCGTTCATCATCAGCGAGGCCGAGATCGAGTTGCTGGTCGCCACACTGCGCGCCTCCATCGACGCTGTCCATCACTGACCCACACCGGCGACCGCACCGAGATGCAGGGTGGGTGCAGCCGCGGCGTACGCTCGGCACCATGAACGTCAGCAGATTGAACGGCACCATTGCACTGCAGGGCGGCGGCCCTTTTGTCGCCAACGACGACCTCGATCGACGGCTGCTCGCGTCGGTCGGCACGAATCGTGTCGTCGTGCTCCCCACGGCCGATGCCTTCGAGCGGCCCGAGCATCTGGTCGCCGCGGCGATGAGCTGGGCAGAGCGGCTCGATCTGGAGGTCGAGGCGCTGATGGTGATGCGCCGCAGCGAGGCGATGGAGAGCGGTTCGGCCGCTGTGGTGCGCGAGGCCAAAGCCGTGTACTTCGTCGGTGACCAGCCGCTGCATCTGCGATCGGTACTCAAGGACACGCCACTGTGGGATGCCCTGCACGAGGTGCTGACCAACGGCGGCCTCGTCACCGCAGTGGGCGGCAGCGCAGCAGCGATGTGCGATCCGATGGTCGATCCGCGCGGCGGGGCGTTCACCCTCGGCCTCGGCTTGGTGCCCAACCTGGCGCTGGTGACGGAAGCCGAGACCTGGTCACCAGAGCGGCTGCACCGCACCCGCGAGCTGGCCAACACCGCGTTCGCGGTCATGCACAGCGGCGACGCCTTGGTGCTCTCCTCGACCGGTTGGGAAACCGTTGGTGACACCGAGGTTCACGGTCAGCTGCCGTAACGCCGGCATCACCTGTTGGTGAAGTGTGGTCAGGGTCTGGCGGTCATGGTGCCGGCGGTGTGACCGACATGATGTCGACGATGAACGACAGTGCACCGGCCGGACGACCCTGGGCGGCGGCGTCGGGCCCATAGGCCAAGTCCACAGGAATGTCGATCTGGTAGCGCCCGCCGGCCTTCAAACCGACCAGGCCCTCATCCCAACCCTGGATGACCGAGCCGGTGCCGAGCACGACGGGGATCGGTGCGCCACGGTCGTAGCTGTTGTCGAACACCACGCCGTC
>DAORTY010000116.1:0-11786 GCA_035432905.1 Ilumatobacteraceae bacterium
AGCACGACCCCTAGGAGCGGGCGAACTCGCGGATCACGCGACCGGGGCGTTGGCCAACCCGTGCAGTTGCATCGCCACTGGTGTTCGGCCTCTACCCTGCCGCCATGGCAGACGAGAACGAACTGGTCAAGGTTGAGCGCAAGGGACACGTGCTGATCGTCTCGATCAACCGCGAATCGAAGCGCAACTCGGTGAACCGGCTGGTGGCCGACGGGATCGACGCTGCGTTGAACCTGCTCGACGACGACCGGGATCTGCGGGCAGGTGTGCTCACCGGCACCCGCACCGTGTTCTGCGCCGGCAGCGATCTCACCGCCAACGGCGACTATGTGACCAAGCGAGGTGGCGAGTACGGCATCATCCGCCGTCGACGACGCAAGCCGCTGATCGCTGCGGTTGAAGGCTTCGCCCTAGGGGGCGGGCTGGAGATTGCACTCGCATGCGACATGGTGGTCGCATCCACCACCGCAAGCTTCGGCCTACCCGAAGTGAGGATCGGCGTTCTGGCCGCCTGCGCCGGTCTTTTCCGGGCGCCGCAGAGCCTGCCGCTCAACCTTGCCCGCCAACTAGCCCTGACCGGCCACCCGATCAGCGCAGAGCGCGCGTACGCGGCCGGCTTCGTCAACCTGCTCACCGAACCGGGGCGAAGCCTGGAGGGCGCTCTCGAACTGGCCGCGCAAGTGTGCGCCAACGCCCCGCTGGCCGTGCAGGAGTCGCTGCAGGCGATCAACGACCAGCGCGCAGACGAACACGGGCGCGGCTGGGAGCTCACCAACCGCGCACAGGACTCGGTACGCGACACGGCCGACTGGAACGAGGGAGTGGCGTCGTTCCTGGAACGGCGACCGCCCGTGTGGACCGGTCGATGAACCATCTTCCCGGACTGCTACCGAACGTTCGTTAGACTGGATACACGGAGCGCCCACTCCGTCACACCCCACGCGAGGACGAGGCAGGGCCCATGCAGCACGCACCAACCGACTCGGAGCCAACCTGCTCCGCCGTCCCAGCCACGGCGGCGTGCAGCTGATGGCGAGCGCTCGCAGCCGAGTCGCGATGACGCCCGAGGAGGAGACCGCGTTCCTCGCCGACCAACGCACGATGACGGTGGCCACACTCGGCCCGAGTGGGCAACCCCACATGGTGGCGATGTGGTACGTACTGATCGACGGACTGATCACCTTCTGGACCTTCACCAAGAGCCAGAAGGCGGTCAACCTTCGCCGAGACCCCCGCATCACGTGCCTCGTCCACTCCGGCGACACCTACCATCAGTTGCGCGGAGTGGAGATCGCCGGCACGGCCATCGTGCTCGATGCCATGGACGATGTGCTCGCAGTTGGCCGTGCGATCGCCCTGCACTATGGACACCGCATCCCCTTGTCGGATCCCGCTGCCGTCGCGGCGCAAGCGACACATCGCATCGCGGTGGTCGTGCAGCCGTCGTCCATCGTCAGCTGGGATCACTCCAAGCTCGGCGCCGACGACTGAGTCGCCCGACGGCCTACCGGCCATCACGCTCGACCACATGGGACACGAGGGCCGGCCGCACACGAAGCCGAGCGTGCGTGCCAGGATGACGGCACAACGGCCGACCCAGGCAAGGGTGGGCCTTGACCGCCTCCGTCACGGTGGCCTATCGTTCTAACGAACGACCGTTAGGTTGTTCTTGGGGATCACACAGGGGACACGACATGGAACTCACCGATGCCATGCGCACGCAGCACGCGTGCCGCTACTACAAGCCCGACGCCGTACCGGAGCAGGTGTTCTACAACGCCGTAGAGGCCGCTCGCTTCGGCCCGCAGGGTGGCAACCGCCAGCCGGTTCGCTTCCTGATCGTCACCGATGCTGCCAAGAAGCTGCAGCTGCAGGAGTGGTACCTCCAGCCCTGGAAGGCCTACTTCGAGGCTGCGTCCAGCGGCCAGGACGAGATCCTTGCCGACAGCGGCGACGTGAAGTCCACGCACATCACGATGACCAACCCACAGAAGTCACTGGCCGACGCCGACAACTTCGCCGACCACTACGGCGAGCATCCAGCCATCGTCATCGTGCTGGCCGATCTGGAGGACACGCACCCGACCGACACCGACCTCGGTCGCCTCAGCATCGTCGGCGGAGCGTCGGTCTACACGGTGGCACAGAACTTCTGCCTCGCCTTGCGCGACCAGGGCGTCGCCACCACGCTCACCACTCTGCTGTGCATGTTCGAGCCGCAAGTCAAGGAACTGTTCAACATCCCGGAGAACCTCTCGACGGCGGCGTTCATCGTGGCTGGCTACCCCGAGAAATCGTTCCCCACCAAGCTGTTCCGTCGCCCAGTGGAGGAGATGGCCTTCCTCGACAGCTTCGATCGACCGCTCGGGCAGGGATGACGCACGAAGCCGCACCTTCCGGCCGCACGGTTGGCTCGCTGCCACCGACGCGGCAATGGGCCACCGTGTCCGGGATTCCGCTGAAGGCCTACTACGGACCCGACGACCTTCCGGAGGACGCCACGGCGCTCGCACCTCCAGGTGAGGTGCCATACGTGCGCGGCGCACACCGGTTGGGCTATCGCTCGAAGCCGTGGCGAATCTTCCAGCTGTCGGGGTATGGCAACCCTGAGGACGAAGCGGAGCGCATCCGCTACCTGCTGGCCAAAGGTGGCACCGGCTTCATCATGGAGCACGACCGGATGACGGCCGACAACCTCTACGACGTCGACCACCCAGAGGTGGTGGCTCGTCGAGAGGACGTCGGCATCTCCGGCGCAGTCATCATGTCGGCCAACGATTGCGCCCTTGCGCTGGAAGGCATCGATCAAGGCATTCACTACGCCCACGCCGGCGGCGGCGTTGCACAGCATGCGCCTTTCGCCATGGCGGCGTACTGGACCGTGGCACTGCGCCGCGGCCTGCGACTCGATCAGTTGCAGGGCACCGGTCAGGCCGACTTCTTCCTCACCTACATCGGCTGCCCGCCGCTGCACCAGATACCGCCGGCCGCTGCGCTGAAGATCAACTGCGACATCGTCGAGTTCTGCGAACAGCACGTGCCGCGCTGGGTACCGATCTCGATGGCCGGCTACAACGGCGCCGACAGCGGCCTGAACGCATACCAGGAACTGGCAGCTGTGTTCGCCTGCAACATCGCCCACCTTGACGAAGTGCAGCGCCGCGGCACGGTGCCGCTGGAGAAGCTGGCGTACGCGCTCGGCGGCGTCAGCTTTCGCATGGCGATGGACTTCTTCGAAGACATCTGCAAGATCCGGGCCGCGCGCCGCATGTGGCACGACATCCTTCGCAATCGCTACGGCATCACCGACGAGCGGGCGCTGCGCCTGCGCATACACATCGTCACCGCCGGCTCCGCGATGACGTACCAGGAGCCGATCAACAACATCGTGCGCGGCACGGCGATGGGCCTCTCGGCAGTGCTCGCCGGCGTGCAGTCGATGGGTATCTCTGCGTATGACGAGGCACTCTCGGTGCCGTCTGAACAGGCGCACCAACAGTCGGTGCGCGCCCAGCAGATCCTGATGCACGAAACCAATCTCACCGCCGTCGTCGACCCGCTCGGCGGCAGCTATTACGTCGAGTCGCTCACGTCGGAGCTCGAGCACCGCGCCTACGCATTCATGGACGAGATCGAGCAAGCCGGCGGCTTCATCGCCTCGCTCGAAAGCGGGTTCCTTCACGGCCACGCCTCGGACAACCAGGTGCGCCTTGAGCAGATGATGGACGAAGGAACACGCGCAATCGTCGGGGTCAACGTGCACACCAGCGATCACGACCCGTTCGCCATCGACGGCTTCCAGGGCTCGATCGATGCCTGGGAGAAGGGCATGGAGCGACTGGCTCGCCACCGCGCCGAGCGCGATCACTCACGAGCGATGAAGGCCCTCGAGCAGCTCGATCTGACATGCCGTGCCGGCGGCAACGTGATGGAGGCAGTCATGTCCGCAGTCGGAGACGATGTCACGGTGGGCGAGGTCGGCGAGATCTTTCGCACGGTGTACGGCTCGTGGAAGTTCCCGGTGAACTTCTGATGGCCGCTCGCGTCCTCATCGCGAAGACCAGCCTCGACGGCCATTGGCGCGGCATCAACGTGGTGTCGCGGGCGCTGCGCGACGGCGGCTTCGAAGTCATCCTCGCCGGAATGGTCACGGCCGACACCATCGCTCGCGTCGCCGCCGACGAGGACGTCGACCTGATCGGCCTCAATGTCGGCGGCCGCGTCGAAGTGGTCGAACGAATCCTCGACACCCTCGCGGCCAGCGACATCACCACGCCGGTTTTCGCCGGTGGCACCATCCCGCACTACGCGGAAGAGCGCCTTCGTGCCCGCAACGTCACCTGCTTCCCACCGGGCTCGTCGCTCGACGACATCGTCGAGTGTGCCCGTCGACTCACCGGCACCACCCAGCCGCCGAACCTCGCCGGCGAAACACCCCAGGAGCAATGATGCCCGGTCTCACGAACTCCGTCACCGAACCGATCCGTCGCGCAACCTTCGGCGATCAACTCCGCCGCCACGCGGCACGGATACCAGATCGCCCAGCGATCATCGCGTTGCACAGCCCGCTGCACGAACGGCGAGTGCTCACCTATCGCGAGCTCAACGAGCAGGCGAATCGGCTGGCCAACTCGCTCGCGGCGCAGGGGGTTGGCCTCGGCGATGTGGTGGCCACGATGGGCCGCAACACCCCTGAGTCGGTAGTGGCCTTCTGGGCCGCAGCGAAACTGGGCGCCGCGGTCACCGGGGTGAACTACACGTTCACCAGTCGCGAAATCCACTACCAACTCGAGCACTCCGAGGCCAAAGCCATCGTGTGCGAAGACGCGTTCGTCTCCAAGATCGAGGCACTCGAACAGCCCCTGCCAACGCTGGCGGTGCGGGTCGTGAACGATGCGTACTCGGATACCGCCCCTGCGAGCTGGCATCGCTTCAGCACGCTGATCGCCGCCGGCAGCGCCACCGAACCGGAAGTCGATGTCGATGAGTCGACACTGGGAATCATCCCGTACACCAGCGGCACCGAAGCGTTGCCCAAAGCCGTTGCCATTCCGCAGCGCAACTACTTCATCTCGATGATCCCCAGCTACACCACCGGCATCGGCCTCATCGAAGAGGACGTCTGGTACTACACGATGCCGTTCCACACGATCGCAGGGATGGGCATGCAGATCTGCCTGCTCACGTTGGGTAACACCATCGTGCTGCCGTTCGCAGTCGACCCGGTGAAGGCGTTGGCCGCCTTCGTCGACGAGAAGGTAACCGTCGTCGGGCAGACACCGACCTTCTACCTGCAGGTGATCCAGGCGCCCGGATTCGACGACGCCGATCTCACACGCATCCGACGTGCGATCACCTACGGCGGGACGATGCCGCGTGCGATGTTCGAGGGCTTCGCCACCGCCGCTCCCGACCTTGAGTGGGTCACGCTCTGGTCGCAGTCGGAGCTCACCCAAACGCCCACTATCGGACGCTTCCGCTCACTCGACGACGTGCCCAACCACGACCCTGCATGGATCGGCCGCCCCACTGCGCAGTTGGAAGTGCGCGTCATCGACGACGCCGGCAACGAAGCTGCCGAAGGCGAACTGATCTGTCGCTCTCCCGGTGTGATGCGCGGCTACTACAAGAACCCGGAGAAGACCGCCGAGGTGCTCCGCGCCGGCTGGCTGCACACCGGCGACAACGTGCGCATCGACGACGCCGGCAACCTCTACTTCATGGACCGCCAGAAGGACATGATCAAGACCGGCGGAATGAACGTGTCCTCCGTCGAGGTCGAGCGCGTGCTCTACCAACACCCGTCAGTGATGGAGGTAGCGGTGGTGGGTGTGGCCGACGACTACTGGAGCCAGCTGGTCACCGCCTTCGTGGTGCCCCGTCCGGGCAAGTCACTCGAGATCGACGAGCTCCGTACGTTCTGCAAAGAGCAGCTCGCCGCGTACAAGGTGCCCAAGAACGTGCAGATCGTCGACGCATTGCCGAAGGACACGCAGGGCAAGATCCTCAAGCGTGAGCTGCGCCGCAATGCGGACACCTCGGCACAGCCACCCGCCTGACGAGCAGGGGCGGCAACGATGACAGTCGACGATCAAGACGGTGCGGCCGCGCTTCTGCGCAGTGCCATTGCCGGTGATCGACGCGCGCTCGCACGGTTGCTGACGGTCGTTGAAGCTGGCGGCGACGAGCTCCACTCCATCGCCGCCGCGATCTTCGCCGCCGGTCGCGGCGCCCACACCGTCGGCCTCACCGGCTCGCCCGGCGCCGGCAAGTCGACCCTCACCGACGCGCTGGTCGGCGAGATCCTGCTACGCGACGGCAAGGCGGCCGTGGTTGCGGTGGACCCCTCCTCGCCGTACAGCGGCGGCGCGATCCTCGGCGATCGGGTGCGCCTGAGCGACGCACACTCACTGCGTGATGACGTGTACATGCGCTCGCTCGCCAGCCGCGGTCAGCTGGGCGGGCTGTCGCTCGCGGTGCCCAGCGCCGTCCGCGCGCTCGATGCCGCCGGATGGCCGGTGGTGCTCATCGAAACCGTCGGCGTGGGCCAATCGGAGATCGCCATCGCCGACAACGCCGACACCACAGTGGTGGTGGTCAACCCAGGCTGGGGCGACGAAGTGCAGGCGAACAAAGCGGGCCTGCTGGAGATCGCCGACGTGCTGGTGGTGAACAAGGCCGACCGAGCGGGCGCCGATGCAACCGTGCGCGACCTGGAACGGATGCTGCACCTCGGCTCCGCCCGGCCGTGGACACCGGCGGTCGTGACCACGGTGGCAACCGACGGCATCGGCCTGGACAGTCTGTGGGATGTGATCTGTGCGCACCGGCGCCACCTCGACGACAGCGGCGAGGGTGCCCGCCGTCGTGCACAACGGCGGATGGCCGAGGTGCGCGAACGGGTGCGCCACCTGTTGTCCCGGGCGACCACCACCGCCGAGGGCACCCCTGCAGGCCGCGAGCTGCTCGAGTTGGTGAGCGCCGGGTCGCTCGACCCTGTCACCGCGGCAGCACGACTGATTCGCATCGCCGACCGAGTCGCCGGCGGCGACTGACAGCATCGGCTGCTTCAGCGAGCGCCGAGGATGCGGTTGACCGTGATGTCGGCATAGGCGTCGGCCACTTCGACGATGGACATCCTGCCCCGATCGCGATACCAGTCGTTGACGCTGTTGACCATGCCGAGCACCGCCAGCACCGCCAGGTGCGGGTCGTCGCACTCGAACTCACCGTTCGCACGCCCTTCGACGATCAGCCGCTCGAACGCGTCTTGATACGAGCGGCGGTACGTCTGGATGTCGGTGTAGTGCTCCGGTGCATTGGTGCGCAGCTCCTGCAGTTCGCGCAAGCCGACAGCTTCCTCCAGCCGGTGCTCGTGGAAGTAGATGATGTGGTCGTACACCAGCTTGCGCACTCGTGCGGCATGCGTCGGGTTGGGGCTGAGATCGGCCAGCTGGCCCTCGATGAAGGCACGGTTGTAGTCGTGCGCGATGGCATAGAGCAGCTCGGTCTTCGACGGGAAGTGGTGGTACAGGCTGGAGCCGCGGATGCCCACGGCGTCGGCGATGGCTCGCATGCCCACTGCGTGATACCCGTGCTGCGCGAAGAGCTCGGTTGCCGCGATCATGATTTCATCCCGTCGCGAAATGGACATCGACCCTCACTCACCGCTCGTCTGGCCGCTCACCCTAGCGCAACGCGCTTGACCCCCGGTCGAACGTTCGTTAGGCTGCGATGATCGGTCGCTCTGGCCGATCCGTTCAGCATCATGGGGGTGTCTGTGACGGCGTCAACTTGGGGGACCCGTATGAATCGCAGTACTCGCGGACGAAGCCGCGCTCTCGTTGCCCTGCTCTGCGTCGGCGCCATCGCGCTCGCTGCATGCGGCTCGGACAGCGACAGCTCGTCAACCGCAGCCGACGGCACAACCGCAGCCAGCAACGACACCAGCGCACCGGCCAGCGACATCCTCGCCGAGGCCACGCGCATCAGCGAGCTCGCCAGCACCGGTCTGGTGTTCGCGGCCGCCGACTCCGACGTCGCATCGACCGACATCGTGGCCCAGACAGGCTGGCTCGGCCCGGAGAGCACGCCGGCGCCGCCGGCGGACGTCAACCTGCAGATCATCATCTGCGCACCAGGCACCGCCTGCGAGACCGCCGCCAACTACGCCGTGGAAGCCGCAGAGGCAATCGGCTGGACTGCCGAGATTGTGCCCGGCGCCGGCACGCCGGAGAGCTTCACACAGGCGTTCGACACTGCGCTGTCGAAGAGCCCTGACGTCATCATGACGATGGCCGTGCCCGACGTGCTCGTCGGCGCGTCGCTGGCCAAGGCCAAGGAACAAGGCGTTGTCACCATCTCGGTTGCCGATGCACCAAACGCCTCCGGCCCCGATGCTTACGACGCCTACGTGTCGTACCGCATGCCGCTCATGCACCAGGTCAACGCCTACAACATCATCGCTGAGACCAGCGGCAAGGCGAACGTGATCCTCATCAACGACTCGGCCTTCCCGAACCTGGTGGAAAGCAACAAGCAGTTCCAGAAGGTCACGTCGCAGTGCGCAGACTGCACGGTCAAGGTCGTCGACTGGCAGATCACCGATGCGCTCGACCCGGTGAAGGCCGACAGCGCCATCACCGCCGCGCTGCAGGCCAACCCAGATGCCACCCACCTGGTGTTGCCATACTCGATCGGCATGAGCTCGGTTGTCGAGGCCGTCCGCAAGGCCGGCAAGACCGACTCGGTGAAGGTCGTCAGCAAGGACGGCGACGAGATCGGCCTGCAAGCAATTGCCAGCGGCGGTAGCTCGGCAAACGCAGGTGTCTCGCTGGAATGGGTTGCCTACGCCGGAGTCGACGAAGCGATCCGTGGTGTCACCAAGAGTGGCTATACCCCCACCGAGAGCCTCGGTCTCGGGGTGCACCTGTTCACGACCGCCAACACCCCCGCCGACGGCGCCGCCGACTACACGCAGTTCTTCGACTACAAGGCCAAGTATCTCGAGCTGTGGGGCGTGAGCTGACCACCCGCGCGGGCCGGCTCGACGGGTAACACGCAACACCATGAACGTTTCGCCAGAGTCACCGGCCATGGCCACGCGCAGCCTGCGCAAGGTCTACGGCGGCACGGTGGCCCTCGCGGACGTCAACATCGACGTGCGGCCCGGAGAAATCCACGGCCTGCTCGGTGAGAACGGAGCCGGAAAGTCGACGCTGGTTCGGCTGATGGCAGGTGTGGAAAGCGCAGATGGGGGCTCGCTGTCGTTCTTCGGCAGCGAGCTCCCGCCGCGCTTCTCACCCGACACCGTCGCTCAGCACGGCGTGGTCTTCATTCACCAGAACCTCGGCGTGATCGACGATCTGTCCGTCGCCGAGAACATCGCACTGGCCTCCGGCTACGTGCACAAAGGGCCGTTCATCTCCTGGGTTGGCACCCGCCGGCGGGCGATGAAGGCACTGCAGACCATGGGCGTCGACATCCACCCAGACACCCGCGTGGGCGATCTTCCGATGGCCTTGCGATCCGTGACAGCGATCGCCCGCGCGCTGATGCAAGACGTACGGCTGCTGGTGCTCGATGAGCCCACGGCCACTCTCGGCCCGCATGAAGTGGACACCCTCTTCAAGATCCTGCGGCGGCTGCGCGATCAAGGCGTCGCCATCATCCTCATCACCCACAGGTTGGACGAAGTGTTGGCCATCACGGATCGAGTGACGGTGCTGCGCGACGGCCGCGTCACAGGCGTGGCGCGCTCCTGCGATGTCACAGAATCCGAGTTGGTGCGGATGATCATCGGCAGCGAACTGCCCGCCCGCCCCACTGCCGCTTCTACTTCCGGCGAGACGGTCATCACCTTCGACGCCGCCGTCGCGGGAGGTGTCGGCCCGCTGACGTTTGCCGCACACGCCGGCGAGGTGCTGGGCATCACCGGCCTCAGCGGCGCCGGCCACACGATGGTGCCTGCCATGGTGTTCGGCCTCGAGCGGCTGCGCCGCGGAACGATGACGCTCGATGGGGAACCGTTCGCACCGCACAGTCCGGCCGAAGCAACGAAGCGAGGTTGCTCGCTGGTACCCGCCGATCGCAATGGCGCCGGCGCCGTGCCGGCCATGGACCTGCGCGAGAACCTGAACCTGAACCCGACACAGCCGTGGATACGTGCGCTGCGACGACGACGCGAGAACGCGAGTGCGACGGCCCTGCTGCGCGAGTTCGATGTGCGCCCACCGCTGCCCATGGCGGAGTTCTCCACGCTGAGCGGCGGCAACGCACAAAAGGTCGTGCTGGCTCGTTGTCTGTCCGCGCACCCGCGCCTGCTCGTGTTGGAGGAGCCAACGGCGGCGGTCGACATCGGCGCCCGCTCCGAGATCCATCACCGCGTCCGGGCAATCGCTGCCTCAGGGCAGGCGGTGATCCTGGTCAGCTCCGATCTGGAAGAGGTCGAACAGGTCTGCGACCGGGCGATCGTGATGGAACGAGGGCAGATCAGAGGAATCCTGAAGGGACGATCCGTGACCACATCCGCATTACTCGAAGCCGCCTACGGGGTGACCGTCAATGGTTGACGTCGCCAGTGCCGCTACTCCGGCCACCGCCGATCCGATCGGCAACAACGAGCCGACCCACCGTCAGCGCGACGGGTTCTTCGGCATCCTCGGCAAGTACGGACTGTTCTTCCTCGCGATCATCCTGCTCGTGGTCTTCTCCGTGGCCCAGCCCGACAGCTTCGCCACGCTCGACAACTACCGCTCGATCCTCGACAACCAGACCATCGTGGTGCTGCTCGCGTTCGCAGCCATGGTGCCGCTGATCGTCGGGCGCTTTGACCTGTCGGTCGCCCCCGTGCTCTCGATCAGCCACGTGCTCGCAGTCGGCCTGATCGTGAAGCAGGGCTGGTCGCCGGCCGCCGCCATCGCGGCAACGCTCGTCGCCGCGATGCTGATCGGCCTCGTCAACGGTGTTCTTGTTGTGGCCCTGAAAGTCGACGCGTTCGTCGCAACCCTGGGCAGCAGCAGCGTTGTCGGCGGCATCGCCTTGGCCTACAGCGACGGCAAGACGATCTTCGGTGATGTGCCCGACAGCTTCACCGACCTCGCCCGTGGCAAGCTGGTCGGCGTGCCCCATCCAGTCATCCTGGTTGTGGTGGTCGCAATCGCCCTCGCGCTCGTGCTCGGCTTCTTGCCGGTCGGGCGCCGGATGTACGCGACCGGTGGCAACGAGCGGGCAGCTCGGCTCACCGGCGTCGCGACGAACCGGTATGTGATGGGCGCGTTCGTGACATCCGCACTGCTGGCGGGCCTGGCCGGCGTGGTGCTCGGCTCGCGCCTGGGTACCGCTTCACCGTCGACCGGCGGCTCGCTACTGCTCCCCGCGTTCGCGGGAGCCTTCCTCGGGGCAACCACGGTGCATCCTGGCCGATTCAACGTCGTTGGCACCATCATCGCCGTGTACACGCTGGCGATCGCTGTGTCAGGACTGCAGCAGCTGGGCGCACCCGTCTGGTTCGAACCCGTGTTCAACGGCTCGGCGCTCGTGCTCGCAGTGGCCTCGTCGCAGTGGGCGCTACGTCACCGCCAGCAGCGTGCCAAGGCCAAGGAGATGGCTACCCTCGACGAGTCGCTCGCCGCTGGGTGAGCGGGAGGCGAGCGACCGCTAGGAGCGGGCGAACTCGCGGATCACGCGGCCGGGGCGCTCGCCGGTGTTGGTGCCCTGCTCGGTGACCACCGCACCGTTGACGATGGTGGCTGCGTAGCCGCGGGCACCGATCTGCAGACGACCGG
>DAORTY010000117.1:0-11763 GCA_035432905.1 Ilumatobacteraceae bacterium
CACACCTCGTGGAGCTCGGTACGCACACCGAGCTCGTTGCTCGAGGTGGCCGCTACGCCGCGCTGGCCGAAGCCTGGGCGCGGTCGCAGCCGACATCCGAAGGTGCCGTCAGCCGCTAGCCGAGCTCGTCATGCGCGGTCGAAGGCGAGCACGAACTCGAGAAGGCCATTGTCCTTGCTCGTGATGGTCGCGACCGAAGGGTTCGGGATGCCGAAGTCGGCGAAGAGCACTGGGATCTGGCCGAGTACGCCGACTCGACCGTTCAAGAAGGTGGCCTCCACCTCGAACGTGACGGACTTGGTGATGCCGTGCAGGGTGAGGTCGCCAGTGGCTGTCGCAGGAAGTGTGCCGCCGTCGGTGGGTACCTGCTTGAAGTCGATCGGGGCGGTGAGCACGAACGTTGCGGTCGGGAAGGTGGCGACGTCCATGATGCGCCCGTTGAACTGGCCGTCGCGTCGCGATTCGTCACTCTTGAACGTGGTCATGTCGACGGTGAAGCTGCCCGCGGTCACTGACGTTGCGCCGATCGTGAACGTGCCGCTGATGGCCTGCGTGCGTCCGTTCGCTGTGGTGTCGAAGCCGTTGATGCTCTCGTCGACTCGGTAGCCGACTTCAGACCCCTCGGCGATCGCCCAGTTCCCTTCGACGCCGTCGGCGGCGACCGGTGTGACGGTCGTTTCAGGGGCAGCACCGCCGGTGGTCACCGGCGCGTCGGGTGTGACGGTGGTGGTGGCAGTCAACAGGTCCTTCACATCGCCGGTGTTGAACTCGTCGTCAGCCTTGTTCCAGAACTTGGCGTAGATGAACGACACGGCGACCACCACGACGGCGATGGCGACGACGGCGATGATCAGTGTCTTCAGTGGCTTCTTCATGACTGTCCTTGCGTCTGCGAGCTCGAAATAGTTGGCGGCGAGAGATTGGCACACCGAACGAAGCCGACGGCGTCACCACGCCGTGCGCGAGGCTGCGAGTGGCGCGAGTTCTGGATGGATGTGTGGGTGCGCAAGACTCCACTCATGACTGCAACTGTGCTGATCGCACGCACCACTCCCAAGACCGTCGATGCCGTGGCCGTACCCGTCGGTACCTCCGGCACTGTCCCGCGTTCGCTCGGTCTCAACCGTGCTGCGCTCGCGGCCGTTGGGTTCGAGGGCAAGCCCGGCCAGACACTCGTCGTCCCTTCGGGCAGCGGGCCTGCACAGATCGCCGTCGGTATCGGCGACAGCGCGCTGACCGTGCAGACGCTCCGTAACGCTGCAGGTGCGATCGTTCGTGCCGCCGGCAAGCGAGCAGTGGTCGCGACCAATCTCGCAGACCTCGACGGGGTCGATGCGGCCAGCGCCGCGCAGGCCGTGGTGGAAGGTGGCCTGCTGGCCGGCTATCGGTTCGCGGGCATCAAGAAGGAAGCGAACACGGCCGCGCTGACCCAGCTCGTACTCGTGGTGGGGGAGAAGCGCACAAACGGCGCCCGCATCGGTAGCGAGCGCGGCCAGGCAACGGCAGCGGCTGCCATTTTGGCCCGCGACCTGGCCAACATGCCGCCGGCGTACATGACGGCACGGCACATGGCCGAGAAGGCAGTCGAGGTGGCCCACGCCAGCGGCTTGACCGTGGAGGTGTTCAACCGCGACCAGCTCGCCGAGATGGGCTGCGGGGGCATGCTGGGCGTCAACGCCGGCAGCGTCGAGCCGCCGCGCATGGTGCGCCTCACCTACAGTCCGCGCAATCCGGTCGGCCATGTCGCACTCGTCGGCAAGGGCGTGATGTACGACTCGGGCGGTCTCAGCCTGAAGCCCAGCGACGGCCAGATCGCGATGAAGATGGACATGAGCGGTGCCGCTGCCGTGCTGGCCGCGATGGGCGCACTCAAGGCGTTGAAGTGCAAGGTGAAGGTCACCGGCTACCTGATGTGCACCGACAACTTGCCCGGTGGAAACGCCGTCAAGCTCGGCGACGTGCTCACCTTCCGCAACGGCAAGACCGCAGAGATTCACAACACCGACGCGGAGGGCCGGCTGGTGTTGGCCGACGGCCTCTCGCTGGCGGTGGAGGATGGGCCCGACGCCATCGTCGACATCGCCACCCTCACGGGTGCATGCATGGTCGCGCTCGGGTTGAAGGTCGCCGGTGTCATCGGCAACGACCAGTCGGTGATCGACAAGCTGCGCACCTCCAGCGCAGCCACCGACGAGCAGATCTGGCAGCTGCCGTTGGAGAAGGCCTATCGCAAGCAGCTCGACAGCAACGTTGCCGACATGCGCAACATCGGCGGCCCGCCCGCCGGCGCCATCACTGCTGCGCTCTTCCTCCACGAGTTCGTCGCCGAGGTTCCGTGGGCGCACCTCGACATCGCCGGTCCGATGGCGGTCGACGGCGACGACGGGTGGTTGAGCAAGGGTGCCACCGGCTTCGGTGCACGCCTGCTCATCGACTTCGCCACCAACTTCGTCAAGTAGCAAGTCGCCCGGCGGTGGCTTCGCCCACGCCGCGGGTGGTGGCAAACATCGTTGCTTCCACCGCGGCGGCAGGTGAGACGCCGACAGCAAGGAGTTGTCGTTCGACCAGTTCGGGTTCGTCGCCGGCTGCCACCATCGCGGTAGCCAGCGCGCACCCGCGCTCCAGATCGCTGAGGCTGAACTCGCGGACCTTCCATTGCGAGTGCATCGCCTGCAACTGCGGTGGCATCCGTGAGAGATGGCGGGCGGCCACCGGTGGCACCTTGCGGCGCACGGCCAACCCACCGCCGGGCATTGCTTGGGACATCCCGAACAACTGGCAACGATTCAATGCGCGGGCGAACGAGTTCGAGGTGCCCGTCGAGTACGCCAGGCCCAGCATTCCGGCGGTCTCGGCGAGATCGAGTTCGTAGCCGAGCGGGTAGCGGTCCAGCCCGGTCACCAAGCGGCGCAGCGTCCAGGTTGCTGTAGGTCCGAGCACGTTCAGCCAGAACAGTTCGACGTAGTTGGAGCGGACGTCGAAGCCGACAGCGTCGACGATCGGGTCATGCCATGGCACCACCATCAACGTGGCGGCTTCGGTTTCTTGGACGAGCGGTTCGATGGACATGGCGACCTCCAGCGGGTGAGGTGAACAGTGGGGGAAGCCGCTCACCTCTACTGGGCATGGTGAGTGAGGTCATTCGGCAAAATTGCCGCGAGAATGCCCGCATGTCGGATCTTCAGGAGGCCACGAAATGGGTGCGGGCGGCACAGCGGATCGTCGTGCTCAGCGGTGCGGGTCTCTCGACCGATTCGGGCATCCCAGACTTTCGTGGGCCGAACGGGTTGTGGAAGAAGGACCCTGCCGCCGAGAAGGCCTCGACGCTGCAGCACTACCTGGCCGACCCGGCGCTGCGTCAGCGGGCGTGGCAGAACCGCCTGAACGCGCCGGCGTTCACGGCGGCACCGAACGCCGGCCATCGCGCGGTGGTTGCGCTCGAGCAGCGCGGCCAACTGTCGGCCATCGTCACGCAGAACATCGATGGATTGCACCAGGCCGCGGGCAACGATGCCGGCAAGGTGATCGAGGTGCACGGCACCATTCACTGGTCGCGCTGTTGGGGATGCAACGATCGTCGCCCGATGGCGCAGATGCTCGACCGCGTGCGTGGGGGCGAGGCCGATCCGGCGTGTGAGCTCTGTGGCGGGGTCATCAAGAGCGACACCATCCTGTTCGGTCAGAATCTGGTACCGCACGTCATCGAAGCCGCGATGGTTGCTGCCGAACGGAGTGATCTCGTTCTCGCCGTAGGTTCCACCCTGTCGGTGTTTCCGGCGGCCAACGTGGTACCACGCGCCAAGTCCGCAGGCGCACGGGTCGTCATCGTCAATGGCGAGTCGACGGCCATGGATCGCTTTGCCGATGCCCTCCTCATCGGGTCACTGTCGGAACTGCTTCCCTCCTTGTGTAGCGGTGACGATCAGCCAGCGACGAATCCCGACTGATCCGGTAGCATTTTGATCATGGCTACCTTCCGCGACCTGCTCAGCGCTGCCAAAGCTGAGATCACTGAAATCGACACTGCGACCACCGCTGAGCGCATTGCCCAGGGGGCCATCGTGCTCGACGTGCGCGAGCCCGACGAGTACGAGCAGGGTGCGCTGCCCAACGCCATTCACCTTCCGCGTGGCCATCTCGAGGCGCAGATCGAAGGCAAGTTGCTGGACAAGCACGCACAGGTCGTCGTGTACTGCGCAGGCGGTGTGCGCAGCGCATTCGCGGCCAAAACGATGGGCGACCTGGGGTACACCGATGTGCTGTCGGTAGCCGGTGGCTTCGGCAAGTGGAAGGACGAGGGGCGTGCGTGGACGACGCCCGTCACCCTCACCGCCGAGCAGCGCAACCGTTACCAGCGCCACCTGTTGCTGCCCGAGGTGGGCGTCGCCGGTCAGGCGAAGCTGCTGGCGAGCAAGGTGCTCTTGCTCGGTGCCGGTGGCCTTGGTTCACCGTCGGCGATGTACCTGGCCGCGGCTGGTGTCGGCACCATCGGCATCGTCGACATGGACGAGGTGGACGCCAGTAACTTGCAGCGCCAGATCCTGCACAACATGGACCGCATCGGCGACCGCAAGGTGGACAGCGCGAAGAAGACGCTGACGGCGATGAACCCCGATGTCGACGTGGTCACGTACGACACGCGTCTCGACGCGACCAACATCTTGGAGATCATCGCCGGCTACGACGTCATCGTCGACGGAGCCGACAACTTCCCCAGCCGCTACCTGCTCAACGATGCCAGCGTCAAGCTGGGCATTCCCGTCGTGCACGGCAGCATCTTTCGTTTCGAAGGCATGGTCAGCGTGTTCCATCCGCTCGAGGGCCCCACGTATCGCGACATGGTGCCCGAGCCGCCGCCGGCGGAACTTGCGCCCAGCTGCGCCGAAGCCGGCGTGTTGGGCGTACTACCCGGCATCGTCGGCTGCATCCAGGCGCTGGAAGCCCTCAAGATCCTGTTGGGCCTCGGCGAGCCGCTGATCGGTCGCATCCTGTCGGTCGATACCACCGACATGAGCTTCCGTACGTTCAACCTGCGACCCGACCCGGCCAACGAAGTGACCTACGCCAACCGCGATCGCATCATCGTGCAAGAACTCGAAGGGCTGTGCGCGCCGGGCCTCGCGCACTGATCCGTCTCACGGGGGTGTCGGGCGACGGGTAACGTCGCGTCGTGCACGCACAGGATGTCATCGCTCACCCGGCCGCTTCCACACGCAACGTGTGGCTACACGGCCCGTTGCAGGACACGCTGCTCGGCTGGTGCTTCGTACCCGTGGCACTGATGGTGCACTTTGCCGAGCCGAATCTGACGCTCGTACAGTCGATGGTGGGGGTCATCTTCCTCGTCTCGTTTGCACACCAACCGCTCACGTTGGGGTTGGTCTATGGCGATCCAGTGCAGCGTGCGGCTCACCGTCGGTTGTACATCTGGGCGCCGCTCGTTGCGGCCGCGTTGATCATGGTCGGCCTCTCCATCTCGCTCACGCTGGTGGGGCTGATCGCTGGACTGTGGAATGCCGAGCACACGCTGATGCAGCGGTACGGGGTCTTGCGCATCTATGGCCGCAAGGCCGGCGACGACCACGGTTCGTTGGAGAAACCGATGCTAATCGTGTGGCTGGTCACCGCCCTCGCGTTCATCGGCGCATACGTCGACCTCGAGCAGTTGGTGCTCAAGCTGGGGCTCGATGAGACCAATGCTCGTGGTGTTCGGCTCCTCGACCCGTTGCGCACGCCGGCGACGGTGCTGTTCTGGGTCGGCGTGGTTGCCAGTGCTGCGTTGACGGTGCGCTGGTGGCGTGCTGAACGGTCGCTGGGTGCTATGGCCAGCCGGGCGAAGCACCTGTACGCACTGGGCACCCTGGGCCTGGTGGTGGTCGTGATGATCGACCCGATCGCCGGTGTCGCCGGCTACGTCGCGGCCCACGCCATCGAGTACTTCGCCGTCGTGCACCGCAGCCTGCGGACGCGCCGCGACGAAGCGCCCGTCGCGGTCGTCACCAGTACACCCTGGCGGCGAGGCGGCGTCTACGTGCTCTACTTCGCGATCATCACTGCGATTGTCGTGGGTACCGCGCTGCCGTTCAACGGTCGCCTGTATGCGTTCGCAATTCTGTTCTTCGGTGCGCTGCACATTCTCTACGACGGCTTCGTGTGGAAGCTGCGCCGCCCCAACGTGGCCGCCTCCTTGGGTATCACCCCATCCGCCGGACACGCCATCGATCACGTGGGCTAGGCGAGGGCTAGGCGGGCTGCCCATTGTCGGCGGACAGGTGGAACGGCCCACTAGCGGCCATCTGGACCTGGCCCGCTGATGGCCATTTGGCCGCCGAGGGTGGTCGCCTGACTGGACTGCTGGGGTGCCACCAACGGCTCTTCTGGGACGCTGCGGATACGTACAGATCGCCGGCTCTGCGAGCGTTCTCCGGCGTTCGTCGAACGTTCTGCGTGCGCCGCCTATGCGTGTTCTGTACTCCTGAGAGCACTCGGGCCGAGATCGCTCCGATCGCCGGATCAGCGCTTGTTCTCGCCGGCGCATCGGACCGCATGAGAGTGCCGACAGCGCCGTTCTGGGTTTCGCAAGATCCATTTGTCGCTGGCGCCAATCCTCACGCCATACCTCCGAGGTGAACTCGCTGCCGAGCGGCCCGTTACTGTCCGGTTGGACCGCTCAGCTCGACCGACTCGATCGGGCGCAAAGGACACAAGTGGACGAGGCTTGCTGCAATGGCAAATCTAGAATTTATCGGATCGGGCAGCATCGGGCGGTTTGTTCGTTGGGACGGTGCGTCGATCCCGGATGACGAACCGCCAGAGTACGGATGGATCGTTGGCGTAGGTGAGGCCGCCCACATCGACGTAATCGATGAGCGCGACCCGTTTGATCACAGCGAGAATGGTGGGCGGGGTTCAACCACCAGGGCGCTGATCGGCCAACTGCCGGACGAGGTCGTGGTCCTCTTGGAGCTCAGGTCCAGAGGTGGTGTGCGAAACTTCGGCGGCCATCGTGCGTCCACGCAGCGCTACTCAGCACGAACGGTGATCGGGGGCAGCGTGCCGTTGTACGGGCTCCGAAGCTCGAAACTGATTGCTATGCGGACGCTGTACCGAGATCTGAACTGGTGGGCCGGAATGAGCTCGTCCGAGGAGAAGTTCGAGATCGAGGACGGAATCATTCGGGGGTTCGAGCTGAAGATGTCGTCTCCTCCGACCGTGTCCGCTCGGATCGATGCTCGATTCGAACTACGTATTGAGCCGAAATGGTCCGTCGGTGGTGATGAAGATCACCGCATTCTTTCTGACCCGATCGCGATTGGCTGCGCGTCGACGCGACCGACTGAAGCGTACGAGTTCTTTCGCGTGCTGTTCGAAGTGCAGGGTCTTCTCAGTGCGCTCTTTCGCGGACATACGACTGCCGACGCGGGGGAAGCCGAACTCGATCTGGATCCATTAGTGCCACGACACGATCGCGGGTCCTACCCAATGTGGCAGGGTGAACTGATGGTGACGCCAGACGGTGTCAGCCGCCGAGCGGACGCTCATCCCCCAATCTTGAATCTTGCGGATATCGGCGGCGTCGCAGGTCTTGCACGTTGGGTGAGGCTGTGCCGCAAACATCCTCGAGCGACCGAAGTCGCATTGTCGCCATACCGCTCCGGGTACTCACGCGCTGAGGTCGAGATCTTGTCTCTCGGTTCGTCCTTCGAGTATTGGGTCGCCTCTCACAGAGATCGCCAATGGGCGGCGAAGCCGAATCGGGGCAAGGGCAAGGGCGGGACTCCGGACATCGCATTGGCCATGGCCGGCAGAGCAGGTGATCCTTTCCGCAAGTGGGTTGGCCAAAGCGATCAGTGGTGTAGGCAATTCTGGAGCGCGTACAACGGCCTGAAACACGACCCCCGATTCGCAGTTGATCCCTACGAGTTGAGCGACCTAGTTATGAGCGCTCGGTACCTGCTCACTGCAGTGCTGCTGGACCGTACTGCGAACAATCGAGTGCCGAGTTCGACAATGTTCGCGTCGCACCTTCTTGCCGAGCTAGGCCTTCGGCTTCGGAAGCGTCTCGAGTGAGTTGGTTGGAATTTGGATGTCTCAGTTCCGCCACCACCCCCGCCAAGGAAATCGATCGCGCCTCAGCACGCGAACAGATCGACTCGCTTCGTTCGGTCTCGACCCAATCGCGGCTTCATTGGCGATACAGGGGGTGGTCTCCTCGATGTCAGCCGTCAGTAACGTCGAACTCGATCGCGCCCTCAATTAGGGTTTCCCAAATCGCTACGGGTTC
Source organism: Ilumatobacteraceae bacterium (assembly GCA_035432905.1). GTDB lineage: Bacteria > Actinomycetota > Acidimicrobiia > Acidimicrobiales > Ilumatobacteraceae > UBA668. The sequence goes on from DAORTY010000117.1 coordinate 8,285, forward strand.
GGTTCTTTCCCACTCTGCGCTCCAGAGTTTTTGCAGCTCGTAGGGAGGACACGGTTCCGAACGCCAATACGCCTCGATGAATGGCCAGGGATCGGTCATTGAGTTGACGTGCAAATGGCGTAGGTGAGTAATGATCGACATATCGCCGCGATGGCTCGCGTGGAGCGTCGAGACACGAGCTGTGGTGAAGCGCTCCGCTGGCCATCCAGGCGTGTGAGCGACCTTTTCCGCTTCCTCGACCGAATCGAAGACGTACAAACAGCCCAGGCGACTTGGCGCAGTCGGAAAGTACGCACGGCGGTGGAGTTCGATGTTGTATTCGACCAGATAGTTCGCCGTCGTTGTCAACATGAAAGGAGAGACGACACCCCAGTCGGGGTTCGGCAGAAACGGGAGTAGCTCGTCCACGTGGCCGGTGACTCTTGATGCCGAGGTGAACGTCCCGATCCGGCGATTGTGCTGCGCTGTCCTCAGCGACCGCACCATGATCCAAACAGTGCTTCCTACTTCAACGGCCACCTCGAGAAGGCTACGTCTCGACATGGCCCGGGCATCACCGGGCGCCTTCGCTAACCAGATGCCGGGAGATATCTGCGTGTCTCCGCGCACCTCGCGAGACACGCTGACATGTCTAGGACTCGGTGGAGGCAGCACGTAACTCGCAGCGCAGAACGACGCCGTTGCTTGCGCCACGGGACCGCACAGAACGGCGCATCTGGGTGACCGGCGATGCCGGGTGCCCGGTAAGGGCCGAAGTGTGCGGAGGCAAAGCACGTTTGCGGCGTGGTTCGGCGCGCCGATACTGCGCTCACTTTCCGATTGCTCATCGCGACGCGGGATGCCCGACTCAGGGCGGCGGCGCTGTAGGTCCTACACGCGATCCAAGGGTACGTACGGAAGCGGCGGCAGCGTGAATGCGATGCTGTCGTTGACATGGACATCGCCACCGAGCAGTACGACCGTCATAACACCGGCACGCATTGCTTCCCGACCTCTCGCTCTGTTAGTGATGGCTCCGTGCAGGCCCGGAGCGAGTCCGTTGAGCTGGCCACACGGATTGCGTAGGCCCGTAAGGCCGAGCAGCGCTGAACCGATCCGCAACACCGCACCGACCGGCAACGACAGAAGGTCAATTCCACGCGTCGTCACGTTTTCGCCGATCGCGCCAGGGCGAACGTCGAAGCCGCGACCTTGAAGCTCGTCGAGTAGCTCACCTTGGAGGAGATGAACCTGACGCAGGTTCGGCTGCGTCGGATCAATGGCAACACGACTGCGATGTTTCACGGTTGCGCCGGCGTGTACATCATCGGCGACACCGATGCCAGCGACAAGCGTCAAACGCTCGACCGCGTCCTTGCTAAACGTGTACGACTCGCTTCGATGCAGGTTCGTGACGACGGCGCTCATCACACCATTCTCGTTGGTCGCAGAGTCCGCAGTCGACATGAATTGCGACGTGGCGACGCACTACTTCGCTCACGCATGACGAGCCGCCTACCCGCTCAGGAACCGGCGGAGTCGTGTGACCCGCTGGCTCCGCGAGCCACACATGACACGCAGCGCAGAACGTCGGCTGGCGCCACCTGCAACTCGCGCCGGAACGGCGCGTCGGGACGTGCCCCCTAACCCGCGGGCTAGACAGGGACTTCCTCGATCGGCGAGGTCAGTTCTTCGCGCTCTTGGATGAGCACGCCGGCGATCACCAGGGCGGCGCCCAGCAGGTCGAGCGCCGATGGTGTTTGGCTCAGTGCGATGTAGCCAAGGATCATCGCCGACACGGGCAGCAGCGCCAGCAGCACAGCGAACCGGCGCACCGGGATTCGGCGCAGCACGACTTGGTCGATGCCGTAGGCGATGGCAGACGACAAGGCACCGATGACCACACACATCAGCAGCAGGCGCCCGTCGCCGAAGACCTTGCCGCTGCCCGCCACACCGAATGGCAGGATCGCCAGCGAGCCGATGGCGAGGCCGACACCGAGGCCGGCCATTCCGCGGTCGAGTTGGGCGACTCGGCGGCCAAGGATGATGTACCGGGCCCAGAGAGCGGATGCACTGAGGATGAAGACGATGCCCCACGGCTCGCCGCCCAGCTCGACGCCCGACAGCGTGGCGACCCCGATCGCAGCCAGCACGAGGGCGGCCGAGTTGCGGGCGTTGCGGGTGTAGGCCGCGGCGACTGCGATGGGGCCGATGAACTCCATCACGACGCTCTTACCCAACGGCAGCCGATCGATGGCGAGGTAGAAGAAGAGGTTCATGAATGCAGTCGCGACACCGAAGAAGGCTGCGCCCTTCAGTTCGGCTCGCGTCCAGCGGCCCCGCACTTGGCGCCATGAGACGGCAATCAGCGTCAGCGCGGCGAACAGGACGCGAAACCATGCCACCGTCGCCGGGCGGACCTCCTCGAAGAGGTTCACCGCCACGACCGCTCCGGTGTATTGCGAGATTCCGGCGATGATGAACAGCGCCTCGGGTGAGGCGGTGCGAACGAACTCTGTGGGTGTGCGCATGTGCGTCGTTACTGTCCTCGACGCTGGGAGGCGCCTGGAGTCGACTGGTCGGGGTCAGTCGAACAGATCTGGGTCGGTGCGGCAGATCTCCTGCCACATCGGCTGAAAGCTGAGCCAACCGGCGATGGGCGAGGCGGTCTGCTCGCGGGTGTAGGTGGCGTCTTCGTGGGGGATGGGCTGCGGGGTGCCGGCAGCCATCGCGAGCAGTTGCGCCTGGCATGTGCGCTCCATGCTGAGGAACCAGAACGCCGCCTCGTCGACCGAACCGCCAACGGTGAACAGGCCATGGTTCTGGTGAATGGCCGCCTTGCCGGTGGGGAACTGCGAGACCAGCTCGCGACCGTCTTCCACGCCGAACTGCACGCGGCCGCGTTGGGCGGTGACCACCGCGTGGTCTTCGTAGAAGATGCACGAGTCCTGCGTGAGCGGAGCCAGCGGTATACCGAGCGAGCTGAAGGCTTTTCCATACGTGCTGTGGCTGTGCGCGGCGGCAATCACGTCGGGCCGGGCCTCGTGCACGGCCGAATGGATGACGAACGCAGCGCGGTTGACCGGCCGGCTTCCATAGATGACGTTGCCCTCGTGGTCGACAAGGATCAGGTCGCTGACGCGTATGTGGCGGAAGCTGATCGCGAATGGGTTGACCCAGAAGTACTCGGGGAACTCGGGGTCGCGTACGGTGATGTGGCCGGCAACGCCTTCGCCGAAACCGACGCGACCGAAGATGCGCAGCGCCCCGGCCAGCTTCTGCTTGCGATGCAGCCGCTCTTCCTCGACGGTGGCGAACGGCGCGGGCAGCTCGATGTGGACAGCCTTCGGGGTCAGCTCAATGCCGTCGATCGTGCGAACGCCTGTGTCGGTAACAGTCATGTGGCCCAGCCTACGGCACCGTACGGCGCCCGATCCGACGCAAGTAGAGTCGGGTCATGTTGCAATTCGTACTCGCGGATCAACAGGCCCAGGAGC
>DAORTY010000118.1:0-11693 GCA_035432905.1 Ilumatobacteraceae bacterium
GAGGGCTTCCTGAAGTGATCCCGGGCGCCCGGCTGATCTTGCTCGGGCGCCAAGGCGCTGGCAAGGGCACACAATGTGTGCGACTTTCGCGCCACTTCGTGGTGCCGCACATCAGCACCGGCGACATGTTGCGCGCAGCGGTGCGCGAGGGTACCGAGCTGGGCATCATGGCCAAGCGGGTGATGGATGCCGGCAGCCTGGTCGGTGACGACATCATGGTCGGCCTCGTTCGGGAGCGACTGAGCCAGCCCGACGCGATGGCGCGGGGCTACATTCTCGACGGATTCCCACGAACCGTTGGCCAGGCGGCGGCCTTGGACGAGATCACCGCCCAGCTGCCCATCGATGTCGTTCTCGACCTCGACGTGCCCCGAGAACTGGTGATGCATCGCCTCACCTCGCGTCGGGTATGTCGCGACTGCGGTACCAACTACGTGGCGGTCGGCGTCGAGAAGCTGCCCTGGATCTGCGAGGTCTGCGGCGGCGACGTGATGCACCGCGACGACGACACGCCCGAAGCCATTGCGCATCGGCTCGACCTCTATGAGGAGCAGACGTCACCGTTGATCGAGTTCTACCAGCGCAACAGTCGGCTGGTGATCGTCGACGGTATGGCATCACCCGACGAAGTGTTCCGCCGACTCACGCTGGCCGTCGAGACCGCTCGCCGGTCCGGCTGACCAATGATGTGTGCCCGTGGCGCCAGGTTCGGCCGTGGTGGAATACCGCGTCGTACCCCTGACCAGCTCCGCGACATGCGGGCTGCTGGTCGTGTGGTCGCCGAGATGCACCACGACATTCGGGCCGCGGCGAAGGCGGGTGTGACCACGGCGGCACTCGATCGGGTGGGTCGCAATGTGCTGGAGCGACGCGGTGCGGGCTCGAACTTCTTCGGGTATCACGGCTTTCCCGGCGTGATCTGCGCCTCGGTGAACGACGAGGTGATTCACGGGATCCCCGGGTCTCGTGTCCTGGAGGACGGCGACCTGCTGTCCATCGACTGCGGGGCCATCATCAACGGCTGGCACGGCGATGCGGCGTTCACGATGGGTATCGGCGCACTCTCGTCCGACGCGCAACGACTGATGGATACTGCCGACGCAGCACTGGCCGCCGCGATCCGTGAGATGCGACCCAAGCGCCACCTCGGCGATGTCGGGGCTGCCATCGAGTTGGTGGTGGCGAAGGCCGGCTACGGCAATCCGCGCAACTATTGCGGCCACGGCATCGGTCAAGCGATGCACGAGGAACCCGACGTCGAAAACCGCGGCAAGCCCGGTCGTGGCCTTGAGCTGCTGTCGGGGATGGTGCTGGCCATCGAGCCGATGCTGTTGGCCGGAGGCAGCGACGACGTGTACGAGCTCGACGACGACTGGACGATCGTCACCGCCGACGGTTCATTGGCAGCCCACGTCGAGCACACCGTGCTCGTCGGCGACAACGGCCCCGAGATCCTCACCCGCCTCTAGCGCTGGGCCGAGCTGCCGATCACGACCGGCGTGCCGTTGAAGATGGTGTGGCGAACCTTGCCGGTGACCACTCTTCCGGCGTAGGGGGTGTTGCGGCTCTTGCTGGCCAGCTGCGCAGGCACGACCTTCCACTGCTGGGCTGGATCGAACACGGTCAGATTGGCTGGCTCGCCGACAGCGATGGGACGGCCGTGACGGTCAGCGACGCCGGCGATGGCGGCGGGCTGCCAGCTGAGTGCAGCGACGATGCGCGCCAGCGGCATTTCGAGCTCGGTGATTGCCAACGCGAGCGCCGTCTCCAGACCCAACATGCCCGGGGGTGCCTCATCCAGCGGGGCCTCTTTGGCATGTGCCGCATGCGGGGCGTGGTCCGTGGCGATCGCGTCGATGGTGCCATCGGCAAGCCCCGCCTTGATGGCATCGATGTCGGCGCGCGTGCGCAGCGGAGGGGTCACCTTGAACACCGGGTCGTACCCGCTGAGTTGGTCATCGGTCAGCGTGAAGTGATGCGGTGCAGCCTCGGCGGTGACTGGAAGGCCGTCGGCTTTGGCGTCGCGGACCAACTGCACACTGCGCACGGTGGACAGATGCAGGAAGTGCATCGGCACACCTGTCAGTCGCACCAGCTCGATGTCGCGGAACACCATCAGTTCTTCCGCAAGTGACGGCCAGCCGGGAAGGCCCAGCCTGCTGCAGCACGCACCCTCGTGCATCACGGCGCCCTTGGTCAGCGAGGCGACCTCGCAGTGCTGAGCCAGGACGATGCCGAGCGGCTTCGCATACTCGAGCGCGCGACGCATCAGCTGCGCGTCCTGCACGCCGTTGCCGTCGTCGGTGAACAGATGCACACCGGCAGCAGCCAGTTCGCCATATGGCGCGAGCATCTGGCCGGCACGGCCGACAGTGATGCAGCCGGCCGGCAGCACCTCGCAGAGGCCGGCCCTGTGACCCTGGGCGCGCACGAAGTCGACGACGGCGACACTGTCCTGCGCGGGGTCGGTGTTGGGCATGGCCACGACGGCCGTGAAGCCACCGAGGGCCGCCGCGCGGCTGCCGGTCTCGATGGTCTCGGCTTCCTCCTTGCCCGGCTCGCGCAGGTGCACGTGCAGGTCGACGAAGCCGGGGGAGACGACGCACCCTGCCGCGTCGAGCACGGTGTCGGTGGCCCCTGCGGACACATCGAGCCCGACAGCGGTGATGCGGCCGTCTTCGATGGCCACGTCGGCAACCCGCTGGCCGGTCTGATCCAGCAGCGTGCCGCCGGTGATAACAATGCGACTCGTAGCTGCCGTGCCGTTCATGTTGAGATCTCCGTTCGATGCAAGTCGCCGCCCGAACCGAGCAGCCAGAACAACACAGCCATCCGCGTGGCCACGCCGTTGGTGACCTGGTTGAGGATCACCGACCCGGGCATCTCGCCGGGGTCGGCCACCATTTCGACGCCGCGGTTCATCGGCCCCGGGTGCATCACCAGTGCGTGCGGCGCGAGGCGTGCGGCCCGCTGCGAGGTGAGGCCGTACATCGCCGAGTACTCGTGCAGTGACGGGAGGAGCGCGTCGTCCATTCGCTCGCGCTGTACGCGCAGGAGGTAGAGCACGTCGAGGTCGGGTAGTAGCGAGTCGAGGTCGTGGCTGACGTCCACCGGCCATGAGTCGATGGCCGGTGGGAGCAAAGTGGGGGGCGCCACCAGCGTGACGTGGGCGCCGAGCGCAGTGAACGCCTGCACGTCGCTGCGCGCCACGCGACTGTGCTTGATGTCGCCGACGATGGCGACGCGCAACCCGTCGAAACCGTCGCGCCGATTGAGGCTGGTACGGATGGTGTAGCAGTCGAGCAGTGCCTGCGTGGGGTGCTGGTGCCACCCGTCGCCGGCGTTGACGACGCTGGCGTTGGTCCAGCGCGTGATCATCTGCGGTGCGCCGCTGCTCTTGTGACGAACCACGAACGCATCGACGCCCATCGCGCTGATGGTCTCGATGGTGTCGCGCAGGCTCTCACCCTTGCTGACGCTGCTGCTGGACACGGTGAAGTTCATCGTGTCAGCGCTGAGCCGCTTCGCCGCCGTGTCGAAGCTGGTGCGGGTGCGCGTCGAGTCCTCGAAGAACAGGCTGACCACGTTCTTGCCGCGCAGCGCCGGCACCTTCGGGATGGGTCGGCCGTTGATCTGGACCATGTGATCCGTGAGTTCGAGCAGCTGGTGGATCTGGTCGGCGGTGAGGTCTTCGATGGACAGCAGGTGCTTCATCGGATGGTCACCCCTGCCAGCGTGGCGGCGACCAGTTCGTCTCGACTCGTCGGCAGGTTCTTGCCGACGAAGTCGGGACGAATGGGGAGCTCGCGATGGCCACGGTCGACCATCACCGCCAACTGGACGGCTCGCGGCCTGCCGTATTCGTTGAGCGCTTCCAGCGCGGCACGCACGGTGCGTCCGGTGAACAACACATCGTCGGTGAGCACGACCGTGCGGCCGTCGAGCGTGACCGGGATCTCGGTGACACTGCCCGGAACGATGGGGCGCAGGCCCACGTCATCGCGGTGGAAGCTGACATCGAGCGTGCCAACCGGTACCGGGTTCGCTGGGTCGATCGCCGAGAGCAGCGCGGCCAGCGCCTCGGCCATCCAGACACCACCTCGCTGCAGACCCACGAGGATCAGCTGGGTCGCCCCATGATTGCGTTCGATGATCTCGTGGGCAATGCGGGTGAGCGCTCGGCCGACGTCGTCAGCGCTGAGCACGGTGCGTGCGCCGGGCGACGTCGCGCCCGAGTCTTGATCGACCGCCGTTGGGTCACGCGGCTGCATGGTGTATCCCTTCGAACGTATGGGCCTCACAGGACCCATTTCACGTTCGGGCGAGACTCTAGCCGACGAGGGCTATTGGCGGATCAGGTCGTTTGGCCCTACAGCTCGACGCTCGACACGCGTACGGTCGGCCCATGGCCATGAACTGCAAACCGGTACCCACGCTCGACGAGCGGATCAACGACATCCGCATGCGCACAGCGGAGATCGTCAACAACGACATCATCCCCAACGAAGGTCGACTGTGGGCGGAGCGACGCGAGGGTGAGAGCTTCCACGAGCGCACCGAGGTGCTGGAGCTACGCGCCGACATCAAGGAGAAGGTCAAGCAGGCCGGGTTGTGGGCACCACACCTGCCGCAGGAGTACGGGGGCATGGGTCTCGACTTCCTCGCCCACGCCTACATGAACGAAGTGCTCGCGTACGCCATCGGCGCAGCGTCGTTGTTCGGAGTCGTTGCCCCGAACTCGGGTAACCAGAGCATCCTCGTCAAGTACGGCACCGAGGAGCAGAAGCAGCAATTCCTGCTGCCGCTCATCGACGGCACCATGGAGTCCGGCTTCTCCATGACCGAGCCGGCGAACGCTGGCAGCGACCCGCGCTCGCTCACCACGTCGGCGGTCATCGAGGGTGATGAGTTCGTGATCAACGGCCACAAGTGGTTCACGTCCAACGGCATCGATGCCGACTTCTTCATCGTCATGTGCCGCGTGCAGGACAAGGACGCCACCGACCCGCGCAGCGGCCCGATGGTTCAGATCATCGTGCCGACCGCGACCAAGGGCGTGAACATCGTTCGTGGCATCGGCGTGTGGGGGCGAGCCGAAAGTGATCATTGTGAGGTCAAGTACGAGAACGTGCGCGTGCCGGTGAAGAACGCGCTCGGTCGCGTTGGTGAAGGCCACCAGGCTGCTCAGGACCGTCTCGGTGCGGGCCGCATCTTCCACTGCATGAACAGCATCGGCCAGATGTGGCGGGCCTTCGACATGATGGTCGATCGTGCTGCGACGCGAGAGGTGCACGGCGGCCTGCTGGCCGACAAGCAGTTCACGCAGGGCGCAATCGCAGACAGCTACATCGACATCCAGACGGCGCGACTCTTCACCATCCACGCCGCCGAGAAGATCGACCAGGGTCTCCAGGCAGCCCGAACCGACATCTCCGCGATCAAGGTCTACGTACCGTCGGCCTACACCCGCGTGGTGGACCGTGCCATCCAGATCTGGGGCGCTGCCGGGGTCAGCAACGACCTACCGCTGTGGGGCATGTATCAGGGAGCCCGCACGCTGCGCATCGCCGACGGGCCCGACGAGGTACACAAGATCGTCATCGCCAAGAACGTGCTCGGGCAGTACGCAAAAGGTGAGGGCTGGGACTTCGGCAACTGACGCAGCGGTTGTGACCCGAGACGATCAGTCCGCGAACAGTGCGCTGCCGATGTAGTCGCCCTCGGCGACACCTGCTGGCACGGCGAACAGAGCAGAACCCGTGTGCTGGATGTACTCGTTGAGCAGATCGCTGCGTGCCAAGTTCGCCTGCAACGGGATGAAGTGCTTCACGGGGTCGCGGGTGTATGCGATGAAGAACAAGCCCGCGTCGAGGTTGCCGAGGCCGTTGGAACCGTCGGTGAAGTTGTACCCACGACGAAGAATGTGGGTGCCACCGTTGTGGTCCGGGTGGGCAAGCCGCACGTGGGAATCGGTGGCCATCAGGGGGACGTCGTCCGTGCCGGTGATCGCAAAGTCGGGGGCGGTGAACTCCTTGCCACCCGAGAGTGGCGCACCCTCCTTCTTGTCGCGACCGATGATGTCCTCCTGCTCCTGCAGCGACGTACGGTCCCAGGTTTCGATGCGCATGTTGATCCGCCGGGCGACCAGGTAACTGCCACCGCTCAGCCAGCCGGCTGCGCTGTCGTCGTCGGAGGCCACCCACACGAAGCCATCGAGCAGGTCCTGATGTTCGGCCTTCACGTTGCTGGTGCCGTCCTTGAAGCCGAACAGGTTGCGTGGTGTGGTCTGCGCGTCGGAGGTGGACGAGGTGCGACCGAAGCCCAGCTGCGACCAACGCACCGATGTCGTGCCGAACCCGATGCGGGCCAGGTTGCGGATTGCGTGTACTGCCACCTGAGGGTCGTCGGAGCAGGCCTGGATGCACAGGTCGCCACCGGAGCGGGCAGCATCGAGATTGTCGCCGGCGAAGTGCGGCAGCTCGACGAGTGCCGCCGGGAGACGGTCGGCAATTCCGAAGCGATCGTCACCGTCCGCATCCTCGAACAGACTGCGACCGAACCCGAACGTGATGGAGAGCCGGGCGGAAGGTAGGCCATACGCCTCGCCGGTGTCTTCCGGCGGTGCGATGTACGGGCCGTCCATCGCACCGAACTCTCCGACGTCGCGCCCTTGGGTCATCTTGGCTGCAGCGTTGGTCCACGCCTGCAGCACTGCGATGAGATCTTCCCTCGAGTTGGTGATCACATCGAAGGCAGCGAAGTGCAAACGGTCCTGCGCGGCCGTGACGATGCCTGCCTGATGGGAACCGTAGAAGGCAACCCGATCGTCGGGTGTCGCCGCCTCGCCGTTGCTGCTGCACCCGGCCAACGAGCCGGTGACGGCCAGGGCCGAGGCGCTGGCGGCACCCGTGCCGGCCATCTGAAGAAAGCGACGGCGAGACAGACTCACAGCACGACCGCCGCGGTCAGTTCAGCGAGGGGCTCGCTGAGGGCATTCACCGCGTCGGCCAGTGCCTTCACCTCGCTCGGGGTCAAGTCGGTGTAGAGGACGAAGCCGTCACCCTCGACGTGTTGGTCGAGCAGGGCCTGCAGGGTGTCGAAGCGGGCAGCCAACTTGGTGGCGAGCGCTGGATTCTTCTTCTCCAGTGCGGGCTGCAGGTTCTCGAACGCGATTCGAGCGCCATCGACGTTCGCCTGGAAGTCCCACAGGTCGGTGTGCGACCAGATCTCTTCCTCGCCGGTGACCTTGCCGGTGGCAACTTCGTCGAGCAGTTCCTTGGCGCCGTTCCCCAACTGGGCGGCGTTGTAGGTCAGGTCCTGCACACGTGTCGAGAGATCGGTCGTGTCTGCGACCAACTGGTCGGCCAGGGCGGTGCGCTCGGCGGTGGTGAGTGCGGTGTAGCCGTCGGCCGGTGGCCAGAGATCCTTCTCGATGGCGTGCCAGCCGGTCCAGCTCTGTCCGGCTTCGAGGTCAGCCTCGCGAAGATCCAGCTTCGGGTCCAGGTCGCCGAACGACTCGGCAACGGGCTCGATGCGCTCCCAATGCATGCGAGCATTGGCGTAGAGCGCGCGGGCCTCGTCGTCGCTGCCGGCAACGTAGAGGTCGGCGAACTCCTGCGTCTTGGTCACCAGTTGCGCCACCTGGTCCCGCACGTACAGGCGGTACTGGTCGGTGGCAGTTGTCAGCAGCTCGGCGACGTCACCGCTGGCAACTTCCTTGCCCGAGTCGGTGACGGTGAATGCCGCCCGAATGCCGTCGCCCACCATGCCCGGCTTACAGGCGGTGATGTACGTGCCGGGCGCGGCCTGCACGACCAGGTTGCGACTGATGCCGGGGCCGACGTTCTCGACCTCGCCGACGATGCGCAGCCCGTCCTGGGCCAGTACGTAGAACTCGGTCACCTGCGAACCATCGTTGGTCACCTCGAACACGATGTTGCCGCTGGATGCCTCGGTTCTGCTGAGCTCGCAGGCCGTGTCAGTGCTGCGCACCTTCAGCGAGCCGGCCTCGCTCTTGGTGTCGTTCTCGGTGCAGGCAACGCCGATGACCAAGAGGCTGGCGAGGGCCATGGAGGAGAGGGGGTAGCGCATGGCTGCCTTTCAGGGTGCGGCGTGAGCCGGAGTCGATGGTTTGGCGATGCCGGTTAGACCCGACTTCTTGGGTCGTACGGTGAGAACGAAGAGGCTGAACACGGGGACCACGTAGGCCACCCACGCGACGAGCTGCAGCCAGGTGGTGGTGGGCGAGATGTTGAAGGTGCCCTTCATCAACGTGCCGTACCAGGAGCCGGGAGGGATAGTGGACGACACGTCGAACGCGGTGCTGTGCATGCCCGGCAGAATGCCGGCTTCCTGCAGGTCGTGAATGCCGTACGCCAACACGCCGGCAGCGACGAACACCAGCAATCCGCCGGTCCAGCGGAAGAACTTGCCCAGGTCCAGGCGGACAGCACCGCGGTAGATCAAGACACCGAGCACGACTGCGAGTGCAAGTCCGAGTGCGCCCCCGATGAGCGGCTGCGAGGAGTTGTTGGTCGCCTTGGCCGCCGCCCACAAGAACAGTGCGGTCTCCAGGCCTTCGCGACCGACGGCCAGCGCGGCGAGTACCACCAGGCTGCCGCCGCCGGCGACGATGGCCGTGTCCATGCGACCCTCCAGCGCACCCTTCAGCGCGCGAGAGGTACGTGCCATCCAAAAGATCATCCAGGTCACGAAACCGACAGCGACGATGGACAGGGTGCCGCCGATCGCTTCCTGTGCCTCGAAGCTGAGGCCGCGCGGGCCGAAGGTGAGCAGCGCGCCAGCAGCAAGCGAGACGGCCACCGCTACCCCCACGCCGATCCACACCTTGGTCAGCAACTCGCGCCGGTCGGTCTTGACCAGGTACGCCACGAGGATGCCGACAACGAGTGATGCCTCGAGTCCTTCACGCAATCCGATCAGAAAGTTTGCAAACACGTTGGTGGCCTCGCCTTGGTGATCGGGCTTCTATAAGGCAACCCTAACTTTAGTTAGGCAGCCTTGACAACGCCGATCGAAGCACGAGATGTGGCTGTTAGGATCGCTTTACTCATCTGAGGAAAGGTTGTCGAGATGGCCATCGTGTGTCATTGCGAAGGGGTGCGGGACCGCACCATCGTGAAGGCGATCCAGCGCGGCGCTCGCTCGCTTGGCGACGTACAGGTCGCCTGCGGCGCAGGCACCGGCTGCGGTGGGTGCATTCCCGCCGTCATGGATCTCCTGGAGCGCCACAGCGCCCCATCGTTCGACGCCGTCGCTGTTCGACACTGGTCGCCGAGCCCGGCGTAAGCTTCCACGCATGCGTGGAGATACGAAGGTCATCGAGATTCTGAATGATGTGCTGACAGCAGAACTGACTGCGATCAACCAGTACTTCATTCACGCCAAGATGTGTGAGAACTGGGGCTACGAGCGGCTGGGCTCCTACATCCGCCACGAGTCGATCGACGAGATGAAGCATGCGGACATCATCATCGACCGCATCCTCTTCCTGGAGGGCATCCCCAACATGATGCGCCTCAACCCCATCCGCGTGGGTGAGACAGTGGCCGAGCAGTTCCAGGTCGACCTGGAACTGGAGTATGCAGCCGTCAAGCGGCTCAACGACGGCATCGCAGTCACCGTTGCAGTGGGCGACAACGCGTCACGCGCGCTGCTCGAGGGCATCCTCGTGTCCGAGGAGGAACACGCCGACTGGCTGGAAGCGCAGCTCGAACTGATCCGCCAGATGGGTGAGCAGAACTACCTGGCCCAACAGATGCACAGCTGAGCACGCCCCGTCTGGTCGTGCGAATTGCCACGATCGGCGTGTTTGAGCCAGCTACTGTGGGGTTCGAACAGTATTCGCGATTCGCGCGCCAAGGGCTTGGCGTTGCGTTCCCTGGGCGGTAGCATCGTTGCTCGGCCCTTGCGAGCCTTGTCGTGCCATGTCACTTGGCGTGGCACTCTTCATCGCCTGGGTTGAAATGATTCCACCGACCGAGGAGGCTGTTCTGCCCAAGCCGAAAGACGACGCCATTGTGCTGGAAGGCACGATCAACGAGTCACTCCCGAACGCAATGTTCCGGGTGGAGCTCGAAAATGGCCACAAGGTCCTGGCGCACATCTCCGGGAAGATGCGAATGCACTACATCCGCATCCTGCCTGGCGACAAAGTGCAGGTAGAGCTCACCCCCTACGACCTCACTCGAGGTCGCATCACGTATCGCTACAAGTAGTTCCCAGTAGTTCCGTTTCTCCAAGTCGTCCGTTGTCCAACGAGCAGCACGAAAGCACGCACCCATGAAGGTTCGACCGAGCGTCAAGAAAATCTGTGAGAAGTGCAAGGTCATCCGTCGCCATGGCAGCGTGCGTGTGATCTGTGAGAACCCCCGACACAAGCAGCGCCAGGGCTGAAAGAGAAGATCGCACGATGGCACGTATTTCCGGCGTCGACATTCCCCGCGAGAAGCGGTTGGAAATTTCGCTCACCTACATCTTCGGTATCGGCAAGCCCACGGCGCAGCGCATCTGCTCCGATACGGGCCTCGACCCCAACCAGCGGGTTCGCAACCTCACCGAAGATGAGATCAACAAGATCCGCGTCTGGGTCGATGCCAACATCACGGTCGAAGGCGACTTGCGCCGCGACGTGGCGCAAGACATCAAGCGCAAGATCGAGATCCAGTGCTATCAGGGCATTCGGCACCGCAAGGGCCTGCCCGTGCGTGGTCAGCGCACGCACACCAACGCTCGCACCCGTAAGGGCCCGAAGAAGACCGTCGCCAACAAGAAGAAGGCTGTGAGGAAGTAATGGCGAAGCCGAAGCCGGGCGGTCGCCGCCCTCGTAAGCGCGAGCGCAAGAACGTCACCAACGGTGTCGTCCACATCAAGAGCTCGTTCAACAACACCATCGTCTCCATCACCGATACCGAAGGCAACGTCATCTCATGGGCGTCCTCCGGCGGTGTTGGCTTCAAGGGGTCGCGCAAGAGCACCCCGTTCGCCGCTCAGATGGCCGCCGAGAAGGCTGCCCGAGCTGCGATGGAGCACGGTCTGCGGCGCGTCGAAGTGCAGGTGAAGGGCCCGGGTTCGGGTCGCGACACTGCAGTTCGCAGCATCCAGAACACCGGTATCGAGGTCACCTCGATCAAGGACGTCACCCCCGTACCCCACAACGGCTGCCGTCAGCCGAAGCGCCGCAGGACCTGATCACATGGCTCGTTACACCGGCCCCAAGGTGCGCATCTCGCGCCGCCTGGGCATCAACATCTACGAAAACGAAAAGGGTCGCAAGGCGCTCGAGCGTCGTCCGTTCCCCCCGGGTGCGCACGGTCGCACCCGTCGTCGCGGCAACCCCAGCGAGTACTTGGCCCAGCTGCAGGAGAAGCAGAAGGCGAAGTACATCTACTGCGTCCTCGAGCGTCAGTTCCGCAACACGTACGAAGAGGCTGTACGCCTGGCCGGCCCGACTGGCGAGAACCTGTTGCGCCTGCTCGAGCAGCGCCTCGACAACATCGTGTACCGCGCCGGCTGGGCGAGCACTCGCCCGCAGGCCGGCCAGTTCGTCAGCCACGGCCTGATCCAGGTCAACGGCAAGCGCCTCGACATCCGCAGCTATCGCGTGAAGAAGGGTGATGTCATCACTCTTTCTCCCAAGTCGCAGGCGATGATCGTCGTGCAGCACAACCTCG
>DAORTY010000119.1:0-10139 GCA_035432905.1 Ilumatobacteraceae bacterium
CAGGGCAACCACGAGCAATCGACGCACGAACAACCTCCGAGATCGGCAACGCGCCCGCGTTGAGGCACACACTAGTCATCGGCCGCAGTGAGCGCGTGTTGAGCGGAGATGTCCGGCCTGACGGCTGTGAGATGATGGCCGCCACTAACCTCCCTTCCCCGATGATTCCAGCCGACGAAATCGAGGCCGAGGAGCGGGCGCCAGAGCCGGCAGCCCAAGCCGCGCCAGGTTTGTTGGGTATCGTCGCGCTCCCGGGTTTGGCCGTATGGCGGCGCTGGCCGATTGCGGGTGCTCTGCTCTTCGTCGGCGGCGTGATTGCCCCAGCGTTCGCTCTGATTCTCGTCCTGCAGAACCTCGACGATCTCGTCGGTCTGTTCTCGCGATCCAACGTGTTGCGCGGAATGGTCGTCGTGTCGGTTGCGGCTATCGCCTCTCGGATTGTCGCAGTCTGGTTGACGTCGGATTGTGTCCGCGACCCTGCCGCGCAGCGACACATGCGAATCGTGGGAAGCGCAATCGTTGCGGCCTTGGCGATACCAACAGCCGTCGTCGTGGTCCGGATGGAAGAAGCCCGCTCGGTCGTTCAATCCGTCTTCCAACCGACGTCCGGGTCGGCAGTGGTCACCGTCAGCAAGGAGATCGACCCCCTCTCGGAAGAGTTCCACACGGTGCTGTTGATGGGCAGCGACGAGGGCGACGACCGCCTCGGCCTGCGTACCGACACGATGATCATCGCGCTGGTGCACGAGGCCAGTGGACGCGCAGCACTGGTCTCGGTACCGCGCAACCTGAAGCGCCTCCAGTTCCCGCCGGGCACGCTGCTGGCCGACGAGTACCCCAACGGCTTCGAGGACGACGAGGGGGGTTTGGTCAACTCGCTCTACATCACCGTCGAGAACGACAAGAAGTTGAAGGCGGCCTATGGCACTGGCGAGGCGACTGCCGGCGTGCAGGCACTGATGGAGGGCCTCAGCTACTCGCTGGGCATCACCCTCGACGACTACGCATTGATCAACTCATGCGGGTTCGTCAAGGTGGTCGATGCCATCGGTGGCATCACCATCGACATCGACAAAGAGCTACCGATGCCCAGCAAGCTGCGCTGCTCGAACTATCGACTGCCCCCCACCATCGGCCCCGGTGTGACGTACATGGATGGCACCAAGGCGCTCGGCTATGTGCGCTCGCGAACAGGCGACAGCGACTACCAGCGCATGGACCGACAGCGGTTGCTGCTGCAGACCATCACCGACGAGATCGGCATCGGCGACCTGCTCCTGCGCTTCGGCGATCTCGCGGCAGCGCTGAAGGACAACGTGCGCACGTCGATGTCCGTCGACGAAGCCCGCACCTTGGTGGCGACCCTGCAGAGCGGCGATCAGTCGTTCGATTCGGTGAGCCTCGCACCACCACTGGTCGAGCCGGCGCACCCCGACTTCCCAGCGATCAAGACGCTGATGCAAAAGATCCGCACCGCGTTGTCCACCGGTGCACCGCTCGATCTGCCGACGGACACGACTGGCTAGCTCAGCAGGAAGGTTCGCCCGGAAGCGTTGCAATCACAGAGAGCTGGTACACCACATCGTTCTCCTGGAAGAACGTCAGCTGGTTCGCCTGTTCGAACAGGTCCCCCACCTTCGCCGCTGAAACGCTGGCGCACTCGGCGGCATCTGCGAGCAGCACGCCGGAATCCCCAGGCCAGGTGACGATCGTCGGCGATGGCTGCGTCCAATCTGCTGGATTGACGACGACCGACTGGAAGCGGTAGCTCTCGGCAACCATCGGCGCGCCCGGCCCGACGTTGTCCACGCCGACTGCGGTGGGCAGATCGGAGAGCAACTCGACGAACTTCGACAGGTTGTTGCGGGCCGGCGAGCTGTCGCCGGTGGGCGAATCGATGCCAAGGGCATTGGCGCGGTGCTCGTAGGTGACGCCGTTGACAGTGAGTGTGACGACGGTGTCGGGCGCGTCGGCGATCACGAACCCATCAGCGAGCGAATAGTCCGGAATGGCACCCAGCAGACCGGCGAGGTCCGCAAGCTTGATCACCTTCTGGATTCCTGCGCCGGTGATGGTGCCCTGCACGAGTGCGGGCACGAGGGCCCCCGGGTACTGCAGCGTCGTCGCGCCCGGTGTGTACATCGCCCCGTCGCCGGCGATCAGCAGCGACGGCATGTGGATGAACTCGCTCCCGCGGGTGGTGAAGCCGCCCTCTTGCCCGATTCGGAACACCACGGAATTGGCGTCTGTGGAGACGGCGTACCCGCCACCGTCCTGGCTGTCGTTGCCCTGCACGCTGTTGTTGCCCTGCACGCTGTCGTCGCCGCAGGCGGCAACGAGGGCAATCAGAGCAGGGGTTCCAATGAGGGTGGCCAGAAAACTTCTACGATTCATAGCGTCTTGGACGTTCGAGAGGGGGCGGTGGTTCCCGTGCGCAACTGCTTGCCCTGCAGTTCGACGACCGCCTCGAGCAACGCCGCACGACTGGGCACTTCACACAGCGTTCACACTCGAGCAACGGAGCCGAAATCGGCAGTTGGCACCATGGCGGCGCCCCTTGACCGAAAAGGAATTCCCGTGGCCTACCAAGCTGAATACATCTGGATCGACGGCACAGAGCCGAGCCCGCTGTTGCGGTCCAAGACCAAAATCGTTGCTGATGGTCAGCCACTTCCCGTCTGGAGCTTCGATGGCTCCTCCACGAACCAGGCAACGGGCGACGCGAGCGACTGCATGCTGCACCCGGTCTTCACCTGCCCGGACCCCATCCGCGGTCGCGACAACGTCCTCGTGTTGTGCGAGGTCTACAACGGTCGCGACAGCAAGCCCCACCGCACCAACACCCGCGCCGCCGCGGTGAAGGCCGCCAAGAAGTACGCCAAGCACGAGATGATCTTCGGTATCGAGCAGGAGTACACCTTCCTCAAGATGGACGGCACCCCTCTCGGCTTCCCCAACGGCGGCTTTCCCGAGCCACAGGGCAAGTACTACTGCGGCGTCGGCGCCGGTCGCGTTGCCGCCCGCGAGATCATCGAAGAGCACACACAGGCCTGCTTGGATGCCGGGCTGATGATCGAAGGCACCAACGCCGAAGTCATGCCGGGGCAGTGGGAGTTCCAGATCGGCGCCGCCGATGCGCTCACCGTCAGCGACCACCTGATGGTTGCTCGTTGGCTGCTGCACCGCATCGCCGAGGACTACGACGTAGTGGTCAGCTTCGATGCCAAGCCGGCCAAGGGCAACTGGAACGGCGCGGGCGCGCACACCAACTTCAGCACCCGGGCCATGCGCGAGGACAAGGACATGAAGGCCATCAAGGCCGCATGTGAGGCCATCGGCAAGAAGATCGATCTGCACGTCAAGAACTACGGCCACGACATCGAGAGTCGCCTGACCGGTGCACACGAGACCGCCCCGTACAACAAGTTCAGCTACGGCGTCTCCAACCGCGGTGCCAGCATCCGTATCCCTGGCCAAGTGGAGATCGCCGGTCGGGGCTACGCCGAAGACCGTCGCCCGAACGCCAACTGCGACCCGTACACCGTCACCCGCCTGATCAAGGAAACGGTCTGCAGCGCGGCTGAGTAGTCACCCAACTCGTCATATCACCTGGCAGAACGTTCGCACCGCTCGGGAGTGACTTTCCGGCTGCGGTGGCACACTTTGCACGTTCCTAGCGTCCCTGAGGGAGTCCTCATGCTCGATCAACAACGCGATTACGTGCTGCGCACCGTGGAGGAGCGCGGCGTTCGCCTGATTCGTCTGTGGTTCACCGACGTGCTGGGCAACCTGAAGAGCTTCGCGATCAGCCCCGCTGAACTGGAGAACGCACTCGAGGACGGCATGACGTTCGACGGTTCTGCCATCGACGGTTTCAGCCGAGTGCAGGAAGCCGACGTGCTCGCCATCCCGGACCCCAACACGTTCGAGGTGCTGCCCTGGGGCGACCCGAAATCGGTCGAGGCTCGCGTCTTCTGCGACATCCACCGCCTCGACGGCTCACCCTTCGAGGGCGACCCGCGCCAGGTGCTGCGCCGCAACCTGCAGGCTGCGCACGAGCAGGGCTTCACGTTCTACGTCGCCCCCGACCTGGAGTTCTTCTACTTCGCGCCACCGGAGAAGGGCCAGGCACCCGTTCCGCTGGATGAAGGTGGCTTCTTCGACCTGACCACCACCGACATGTCCGGAACCCTGCGCAAGGAGACCATCCGCACGCTCGAGACGATGAGCATTCCGGTGGAGTACAGCTTCCACGAGGATGCGCCGAGCCAGCACGAGATAGACCTGCGCCACACGGACGCGCTCAACATGGCCGACAGCGTGATGACGTTCCGGCTGGTCGTGAAGGAAGTTGCCGCCAAGCAGGGCGTGCACGCCACGTTCATGCCCAAGCCCTTGGAAGGCGTACAGGGCAGTGGCATGCACATGCACTTCAGCCTGTTCCAGGGCGAGGAGAACGCGTTCTACAGCGCAGACGACCCGTACAACCTGTCGCCCATCGCCAAGCAGTTCATGGCCGGCCTCTTGCGTCACGCGGCCGAGATCACCGCCATCACCAACCAGACCGTCAACAGCTACAAGCGGCTGGTTCCCGGCTTCGAAGCTCCGGTGCACATCAGCTGGGCCCGCAACAACCGCAGCGGTCTCATCCGGGTGCCGGTCGCCAAGCGCGGCAATGCCAGCGCCACCCGAATCGAGTACCGCAGCCCCGACCCGGCGTGCAACCCGTATCTCGCGTTCAGCGTCATCCTCGCTGCTGGACTGAAGGGCATCGCCGAGGGTTACGAGCTGGCGCCCGAGGCCGCTGCCAACCTGTTCGAGCTCGACGATGCCGAGCTGGCAGCACTCAACATCGACACGCTGCCGCAATCGCTGAGCGACTCACTGCAGGTGATGGAGAAGTCCGAACTGGTACGCGAAGCGCTCGGTGAGCACATCTTCGAATGGTTCCTGCGCAACAAGCGAAACGAGTGGCGCGCGTACAAGACGCACGTCAGCCAGTTCGAGTTCGATCGGTACCTTCGAGCGCTGTGACGAACGAGGCTCGCTAGATGGAACCGGTTGCGGTCTTCCCCGAACCACCACCATCGGATCTCGCGCGCACACTGGACCTGGCCGGCTACCGCTGGAAGGCCATCAGCTCCATCGAGGACGCCACCCGCAACGAACCCAGCGCAGGCTGGGCGGGTGCGATCATCGCGTGCGACACCGATCCCGACGGGGCATGGGCGTTGGCCCGAGCGCTGCACAAACACGACATTTCGGTCGGCCCCGTGATGGTGCTGGTGAGCGGAGGCCAGCTGGCCGACCTGCAGCTACGCGATGAGCTGTTCGACGACTTCTGTCTGACACCCTTCCACCCCGTGGAAGTGGAGGCTCGCCTGCGCCACCTGTTCTTCGGTGGTGGCAACGAAGCCCGCCACGAGATGGTGGAGCACAGCGGCCTCGCGCTGAACCTGGAGACCTACCAGGCCAGTATCGACGGGCATCCACTCGACTTGACGTACATGGAGTACGAGCTGCTCAAGTTCCTCGCTCAGAACCCCGGCAAGGTGTTCACCCGCGAGATTCTGCTCAGCCGAGTGTGGGGTTACGAGTACTACGGCGGTGCCCGCACTGTCGATGTCCACATCCGCCGCCTGCGCGCCAAACTCGGCGAGGAGCACGCGAATCTCATCCAGACCGTGCGCAGCGTCGGCTACCGCTTCGGGCAAAGCCGCTGGAGCAACTAGACCCGTTGTAGAGCTTGCAGCACCAGCAGGCCCAACGCATTCTGGCCGTTGACGTTGGGGTGCAGGTTGTCGGTTCGCAGCACTGTCTGGTCCGGCGCCGATGCAACAGTGAACCAGTCGGCAACTGCGGCATTCCCGCGGTCCTGCAAGCGCTGTGCCAACACTGTGTTGAACAGAACCGTGTCGTCGAGGTATTGCTTGCGGTAGGTGTTGACCCACACCAACCGTTTGTTCGGCAACATGTTCAAGATCAGGTCGATCAGGGTGCCGTACTCGTCGGCACCGGAGTAGCTGCCCACGTCGTTGGTTCCCAGTTCGATCACCCAGGCGTCGGGGTTCAGCCCCTCGGCCAGCAGACCGTACGTCGTGATCACGCCGCTGATCGGAGCGTCGCCCTTGCCGTTGCCGACCTCGATACGACGGCTGTGTTTGCCATCGATGCGCAGATCTTCGACACCTGCGCCAGTGAGAGTGGCGGTGAGCGCCTCGACGCTGCCTTCCGTGATGGAATCACCCACCATCACCACTGACGTGATGGCCGCACGGGTGGGAACCCGGGTTCCCCCAGGGGGCGGGAGCAACGGTGGCGGTGCCTCGGCTCGAGCGCCGGATCTGGCGGAGGAACATCCAGCTGCGAGGACCGCGCCGAACGCAAGGAATGTCCGTCGGTCGAGAGGGTTCACACGGTCACTGTAGGTTGGCGCTGTCGCTGCTCTCGGGCAGCGCGGGAGCCTGACCCAGCGCGTCCTCGAGCCGACGCAGCGAGTACTCGGGCAGCGTGGTGTGCACCAGACGCGCGAACGGGAAGCGCTGCAGCTCGGTGGCCAGCGCGCCGACATCCAGGTTCTCCAGCAGGAGAACGACCGTAGTGGTACTCGGTTGCACGGACTCGCGGAACCACTGCACCCATTCGTCGGGCACGCCAAGGTCGACGACCTTCGCGACGCCGGCGCCGACACCTGCACCCACCGCGCCGCCGACCAACCAGCCGACCGGCCCACCGAACATCAGGCCCAACAGACCGCACCACACGCCGCTGGAGAGCGCAGTGCGACCAGGCTGCGGGTCGATGGTCTCACGTACCGCCGTGTGGCCGGCCGCGTCCTTGGTGACGATGACCGCGTCGCGTAGCTTCAGCGAGCCCTTGACTGCAAGGCCGGTAGCAGCGGTGAGGAACTCCTGCGCTCGTAACGCGTCGGGCAACGACACGCCTACAAGGAACTGATCGGGTTTGTCGCTCGTGCCTGGCGTGACGTTCATGGCAGCACCGTACCCCCGGGGCGCTCGATCCAAACCCGCGAGGGACCGAACGACGCACAAACCAATCACCGATCAAGGTTCGCGTCAGCTGGGGCATGTCGCTTCCGTCGGCAGCAGCGCGTTGATCGACAGCTTCGCCGTCAATGTGACGAGGCCGGGCTTGTAGACCTGCAGGGCAATCCAGCCGCCGGCCGCTTCGCTGACACACGCGTCTCCGGCAGTCACTTCATAGAGCTTGGTGTAACGAAAGAGAATCGTCGTCGAGCCGGTGTGTGGCACGTTGACGACCAGCGAATCGGGGGTCACCTGACGGATCTCCGCACCGCCGCTGGCGAGCGGATGCGAACCGACGACCCGGTACACCTCCCATTGATCGCTCCGCCACACTTGCTCCAGGTAGTCGGGGTGCGATGTGATGAGATCGGCCTCTGCTCGAGCTACGGCTTGGAGTTGTCCTAACGGCAGGGCCACCAACCCGACGCCATTGTCGCGCAGCCACTCGCGGAACTCGGCGTGGGTGAGTTCCCGGTCGTACATCTGCGGGTTGTACTTTCGATCGAGTTGTGTGTCCCAACCACGAGCGAGGCTGATCTTGAACGAGAGCTCATCGGCCTGTCGGAAGGTCGCTGTCGGCACCACCTCGACGCGCTGGATCCCGCCGGGTTGAGCGTTCACGAAGTCGGCCAGTTCGTTGTAGAAGGCAGGATCAGCGGTCGCGTCCGTCGGGAGGAATGCCGCCTTCGCATACGACCACCCCCACATGATCGAAGCCGCAGCAATCAGCAACGCGCCAGCGCGCGGGAGCCGACGCATGTTGAGCACCGCGACCGGGCCAATGGCCAACCATCCGAGCCGTGCGATGTTTCCGCCGAGGGGGGTGCGCAACACGAACGCTCCCACTGCCGCGACCGCGTAGACGGCCACGGTCCATACGACCACCCGTTCACGGCGACCGAGCCAGGCGACGAGTGCGAGACCTGACACGAGCAGCACGAAACCGCCACCGGTGAACGGGTACCAGCCGCCCTCCGGAAACGCGACAGCCAAGAGGGCAACCGGTATGACTGCCACCGCAGCGATCGCGACCAGTGCGCGTCGGCTGAACGATCGCGCACACCAGCAGCCGGCCAGCACCATGGCCAGCGACAGTGCGCCGATCGGTGAGGAAAGTCCACAACCCAGCGCGCAGAGCGCTGCGACAGCGACCCGCCGGTGTTGGAGCGCCAACAGACACCCGGCTCCGAAGGCAACAGATGGGCCAAAGGTCAGGCGCCCAGCCCACAGGTTGAGGGCACACCCGATTGCAAAGAGCACTGTGGCGAACAATGGGTCGGCCAAGGTAGGGCGAAGCTCGACACACCGCTCGGTCACGCGCGTGAGGCACCACGTCGCTGCCAGGACGGAGACGATGCCGACAACCTCCACCCCTAGCCAGGAACCCAGCATCGGTGGGATCAGCCCGTAGCTCGGCAGGGAATGCCCGCCGAACCAGTTGTTGCTCCACAGGTAGGACCCGGCGCCGAACAGGCGTGATCGCAGATCCCCACTGGCGAAGTCGACCGCGGCGGGTCTCAAAACCACATGGAGCGCGCACAGACTTGCGGCCACGAGCATGCTCGCCCATCGCCGGACCATGCTGACGGCTGGGACCACGCATGCATTGTTGCATGTCATCTGGCTCGGCACCAGTCAGCGAAGCACCCTGTCAGGACGCGTACATGGAGGCGATGGTGAGCACACTGAAGACGACGAACACCACACCCGCCACACGCTGCACCACCTGCAGCGGGATGTGCTGCACGATCCAGCTACCCGCGGTGACTGCGAGAGCGGCGACGGTAGCGAGCGCGCACCACGCGCCCAATGCGACCGCGACCGGCGCCGAGTAGCGGGTGGCGATGCCCGCCGTGGCGAGCTGGGTGAGGTCGCCGAACTCGGCCAGGCCCACGACAGATGCCGACGTGAACGCAACCCTTCGGAAGGTGACGTTCGTGGGCTCGCTCATGTCATCGTCCTCCTCGTCCTTGTCGCCGCGCAACAACACCACACCCCCGATGAGAAACATCGTCGCAACCGCAAACTTCACCGGCGCCTCGGGAAGCCGCCGAAGGAGCGAGCCGATGCTCACGGCAAGCACGACATGCATGACGAACGCCCCCGACACACCGACCCACACGGCAAATGGACGGCGAAATCTGGTGGTGAGTACGAGCGAGGCCACCATCGTCTTGTCGGGTAGCTCGGCAAGGAAGACCGTGCCGAATGCCACGAGGAACGCGGTGATCATCCGAGCTGCTGAATGCGCGCCGAATGGCGCGCATGGCTGTGCAACACGTGTGGCAGGTCGGGGTGCAGGATCTCGCCCGCGCGCACGACGAAGCGGCCATTGACGATCGTGTGCCACACGCTGACCGGGCCACACCGCAACCACGCTTCGATCGGGTCCGCCAGGGCACCCGCGAACGACGGGCCGGTGAGCTTCCAGATCGCAAGGTCGGCCACCGCGCCAGGGGCAATGACGCCGATCTCGCCTTCGCGTCCGAGGCAGCCGGCACCGCCGAGCGTGGCCATCTCCAACGCCATTCGCGCCGTGCCGGCATTCGCCCCGTCACGCAGCTTGGCCAGCAGCATCGCCTGGCGGGCTTCCATCCACAGCGATGCGCTGTCCGCCGACGACGAGCCGTCGACACCGAGGCCGACCTTGACACCGGCGGCGCGCATCGCGACGATCGGCGCAATGCCAGACGCGAGAATCATGTTGCTGCTCGGGCAGTGGGCAACGCCGATACCGGCCGCGCCGAGACGAAGCTGCTCCTCATGATTCGGCATCACGCAGTGCGCCACCCACGTGCGGCTGGTGCACCAACCGGTGCGCTCGAGGTACTCCATCGGCCGACACCCGAAGGTCGCCAGCGAGAACGCATCGTCCTCGGCGTTCTCCGCGAAGTGTGTGTGCAGGCGCACGTCGAGCCGTTCGGCCAGCTCCGCACTGCGCACCATCAGCTGCTCGGTGACGCTGAACGGGCTGCACGGCGCGAGCGCGATCCGCACCATTGCGCCATGGCTGCGATCGTGGTGGGCGTGCACGGCGGCCTCGCTGGCGGCCAGGATCTCGTCGTCGTCGGACACCACGTCGTCGGGTGGCAG
>DAORTY010000119.1:10239-11579 GCA_035432905.1 Ilumatobacteraceae bacterium
CCGAACAGCGGCTTGTCCGTCATCGGCGGGTAGGCGCGAGTCAGGTTCTGGTACATGTGGTGATGCGAGTTGATGAGCCCGGGGGTGACCAGGCAGTCGCTCGCATCGATCGTGCGGTTGGCCGACGGTGTCGGGTCGGTGCTGGTCCCGACGGCCTCGATCAGGTTGTCGGTGATGGCCACCCAACCGCCGGCCAGCTCGCGCCGTTGCGCATCGAGGGTGGCGACGGTGAGGGCGTTTCGAATCAACAGGTCAGTCACGTAGCGCTCCGTTCATGCGAGAGAGTCGAGGATCAGTTGCACGTCGTCGATGGTGGTGCGCGGGTTGACGATGCACAAGCGCAGGACGGTCTCACCGGCCCACGTGGTGGGTACGACGAATGCCGTCCCGGCAGCCAACAGCGCATCGCTCCACGCCTGGTAGTCGGCGGCGCTCCACCCGAGGCGGCGGAACATCACGATGCTGAGCTCGGGCTCCATCAGCAGCTCCAGGTTGTCCGTGGCATGGATCAACCTGGCCGTCTCACGAACGACGGTGAGCGAGCTTTCGATCGCATCGCGATACGCGGCGGTGCCGTACGTAGCCAGGCTGAACCAGAACGGCAGACCACGCGCACGTCGGGTGAGGTGGTGCGCGAAGTCGCTGGGGTTCCAGTCCTCCTCCTGCCCCGCCTCGGCGTGCAGCACGTCGAGGTACTCCGCGTGTTGCGTGTGCGCGGCGCGAGCGATCAACGGGTCGGCGTAGAGCAACGCGCAACAGTCGAAGGGCGCGAACAGCCACTTGTGTGGATCGACGATGAAGCTGTCGCAGCGCTCGATGCCGTGATACTTCGCGCGCACGCTCGGCGCGGCGAGACCGGCTCCGCCGTAGGCGCCGTCGACGTGGAACCAGACGCCCAGTTCGGCCGCTTCATCTGCAGCGGCATCGAGGTCGTCGATCACACCGGCGTTCGTGGTCCCACAGGTTGCGACGATCGCGAACACGCGTTCGCGATCCTGCGGCTCCAGCGCGGCGATGGTCTGGCGCAGCTTGGCGACATTCAGGCGGCCCTCACTGTCCGACGGCACGGAGATCTCGTCGGCGTCCATCGCCCGACAGGCGGATGCGATGCTGCTGTGCGCACCCTTCGACGAGATGATCAGGCCGCGGGTGCGATCGAACTTGCCCTCGGCACGCATGCGCCACCGAAAGCGAGCCGCGATGAGTGCGCTGAGGTTGCCGGCGGTGCCTCCGCTCACGAACACGCCGCCGGCCTCGGCCGACATTCCCGCCAGGTCGGCGATGTAGCGCAGCGCCTCGTTCTCCGCATAGACCGCTCCGCCGCCCTCCATCCACGAGCC
>DAORTY010000120.1:0-7730 GCA_035432905.1 Ilumatobacteraceae bacterium
AGCTGCACCGATGCGAATGCCAGGGCATCTTCCAGCTCGGGGAAGCTCCTGGGTTCCCGACCTGCGATGTGCGCCTTGTACGTGCCCAGTTCTGGGGCGCTGATGACGCACTCCACCGACAGCCGCACCCGACCCACCACCGCACCGATGGCGTTCGCCACATCCGCGTCGGCAGGTACGCAGCACTCCGCACCCATCAACTCGGCGACCAACGGATAGTAGGTCGGCGCCGATGCCCCAAGGCCGATGAGGGGAGCGTCCAGCCCGAGCGCAACGGTCGCGACGGTCAGACGGCGGTCGAAGACCGCCTGGATGACCGGGAGATGAACGGCACCCGACGGGAGACCGTCGTGGGTGAAGGCAGCTGAGAGGACAGCCTCAGCGCTGCGCCGCACCAACAGGTCGATGGTGATTTGCGACAGCTCGTGCCCGTCGGAGGCCAATGACTTGCCCATACGGTCGCGATTGCGAGAGAAGATCTCTGCCGCTTTGACGGCCGCCGACCGATCGTATGTGTCTTGCAGGCCTACCACGTGAGCCGCGTCGGTGGGCGTGAACGCAGCCAGTTGCAACACTCCGCGCTGGACCAGTCGCTGCATGACGCGACGCAGTTGCATCGAGGTCAGCGCTTTGGCCGCGGACGCCACCCGTCCACCCATCGCGACCAGCACCGCTCGCTCGGTACCTGCCAGCGACGCAAGCCGCTGCTCGTAGTTCTCCGCGATCAACAGCGTGCCGTCGAACTCGCCGGGGTTGAAGTAGGTGAGATGCAGATCGAGCATCGAGTGCACCAGCGTGGGCTCCTCGAGCGCGAGCTGACAAATGGGTATCACCCTGCGCGGGCCGAGCCACAACACGGCGCCGGCAGCGCGCTCGTCGTGACGCACCTGGCTGTCACCGCCCAGCCCGAGAGTGTGCATCGCAACGGCGGCCACCATCGTCTGGTGCCCGCCGACAGTTGCACCGTCCTCACTGATGATGGGCTCCCCCTCGCGAAGCACCGCGATGTCGGTGGTGGTGCCACCGATGTCGGAGATGACTGCGTTGGCCAGGCCCGTCAGATGCGCCGCACCGACCAGGCTGGCTGCTGGGCCGGACAGAATGGTCTCGATCGGCCGCTCCCGCACGAATGCCGCCGACACCAGCGAGCCGTCGCCGCGAACCACCATCAGCGGCGCGTGTACTCCGCGCTGCAGCAGCGCCGTTTCTGTCGTGCGCACCAGCTCATCGATGATGGAGATCAGTCGAGCGTTGAGCACAGCTGTCACCGCTCGCTTGGGTCCGTTCAGCCGGGCCGACAGGTGATGGCTCATCGTCACCGGTTTGCCGGTGACGGAACGAATCACCTCGGCGGCCGCCAGTTCGTGGGCAGCGTTGCGAACACTGAACTGGGCCGTGACCGCAAACGCTTCGACGCTGTTCGCAACCGCAGCGATCTCTGCCGCCAAACGCTCGGTGTCGAGCGCCGCGACCTCCCCCCCATACGGATCATGCCCGCCGGCGACGATCACGACCGGGTCATCACCCAGCGCTTCACCCAGGCCGGCACGTTCCAATACGTCGCCGTCGAACCCGATGATGACCGCACACACCGACCGGCCCTTGCCTTCGACCAGCGCGTTGGTGGCCAGCGTCGTCGACAGCGATACCAGCTCGATGCGAGCCGCTGGAAGGCCAGATGCGGCGAGCACTGCGTCGATAGCACCACAGATGCCGATCGAGAGGTCGTGGTGGGTGGTGGGCGCCTTCGCTTTGGCAACAATGGTCGTCGTTGCTTCGTCGTAGATCACTGCATCGGTGTACGTGCCACCGGTGTCGATGCCGAGGAGCATGAGGTCACGCTACAAGTCACATGCTCCGTTGTGTAAATGGCGCCTCACAACCGCAGTCGCCTTGGCACACTTGCCGTCGTGATTGTGCAGGCCGACGCTCCCCCCTCGTTTCGATGGGATCGACTGACCTATTCATCAGCACTCGGGTACTGCCTACTGGTGGCGGGCCTCAGCATCGGCGTGGTCCTGGGTGAACTGCGCGATCAGTTCCGCATCAGTGGCGTGGTCGCCGCACTGCACGGCAGCACCTTCGGCATCGGGCTGTTGTTCGCCGGTGTCTTCGGGGTCCGCCTCGTCGACCGCATCGGCCGCGTCCGGGCACTTCGACTGTCGGCCGCCGGGCTCGCCGGTGGCGTCGTCGTGTTCTGCGTCGGCCCATCGTGGCCGATCACGCTGCTCGGCACCGCATTCACCGGGCTCGGCGGGGCCCTGCTGGTCATGGTCATGCCGGGCCTCATCAGTGACCATCACGGCGAACATCGCGCCCAGGCATTCGCCGCCGTCAACGCCGCACCGGGCGTTGCTGGTGTGGCGTTCAGTCTCGTCGTGGGTGCCGCGCTCAGCGCAGGCTGGTCGTGGCGACCGCCATACCTGGTACTCACCGCCGTGTTCACCATCGCACTGGCCGTCGTCGCCCTGCCCGTACGCGTTCCGGAGGGCCAACGCCAGGGCACGTTCTCGCTGCGCCACTTCCGCGATCGTGAGGTGATGGTGCCGTGGTTGTTCATCGTCAATGCCGTGCTCGCCGAGTTCAGCGTCGGCATCTGGATCGTCGCGTACCTGCGCGAAGTCGGCCACGCCAGCGCCGGACTGGCTCCAATCATCGCCAGCGTCTTCGGCGTGATGATGTTCGCCACTCGCGTGACGCTTCCCACGTTGCTGCGGGTTTGGGGCGACGCCACCATCTCCTACAGCTTCGTGATCATCGGCCTCGGCGCGACGGTGATGTGCTTGGGCCCCGGGCTCGCATGGAAGACGGCCGGCCTGGTGTTGGTCGGGTTCGGCGCCGCACCGCTGTACCCGCTCACCGTCGACCGGTTCTACCATCGAGCGGACCACGCGCTCGACGCAGTCGCGCTCGGCGCATATTGCGCGTTGGCTTCGGGTGTGGCCGTCACCCTCGGCCCGCTCGCGCTCGGCGTACTCGCCGACGCAGTCGGCCTGCGCTGGGCCCTGCTGGTCGTACCAGCACTCGCCACCGTCGGTGCCGTGACCCAGCGCCCACGCCACTGACCCCCCACCCCCAACCCAGGTCGTGGGCCAGCGGTGCTCGTCGGCTCTCAGGTAGGCCAGGGAAAGTTCGGGGCGCGGCGTTGCTGGAATGCGGCGACCCCTTCCGCCATCTCTCCCGAGGTCGTCACCTCATCAGCCCATCTCTGCGCCAATTCATCGCAGACGACCCCGCTCTCGGTGATCGCGGCGATCATCTCCTTGGTCGCCGCCTGGGTCAGCAACGAACGTTGCGCCAGCGTCGCGCACAGTTCGTCGAGGCGCGTCTCGATGGCATCGACTGCCAACATCTCGTCGACCAGACCGATGCGGTGCGCCTCGGTTGCGTCGATCAGGTCACCGGTGAACAGCAACCGCTTCGCCGCCGGGCCGAGCAGTGCGACAGCCCGCTCGAGCGACGCGGGCGGGTACACGATGCCCAGCTTGGCAGGAGTGATGCCGAAGCGCGAGTTGTCGGTGGCCAGGCGAATATCGCAGTCGATCGCGAGCGCGCAGCCGCCACCGATGCAGTCGCCCTGGATGACCGCGATCGTGGGTTTCGGCAGCGTCGCCAATGCGCTCTCGGCCGCCATGTTGGCCTCCATGAAGGTCGCCTCGCCGTCTGGGCGCGTGGCAAGCAGATCGGAGATGTCGGCGCCTGCGCAGAAGTGGTCGCCGGCGCCGCGCAACACGACGACGCGCACGGCCGGGTCGGCAGCCAACTGCCGACACGCGGCTTCCAACGCCACCCACATGTCGTAGCTGACGGCGTTGCGCTTCACGGCCCGGTCGAGCGTGATCGTGCCGACGGCACCGTCGACCCTGACGCCGAGGTCAGGGCTCACCCCCGGACCTGTGTCTCGAACTCGGCGAGCCGGGCGAGAAATCGTGGCGGGTCGACGAGATGCAGATAGTGGCCCATGCCCGGCCAGACCTCGACGGTCGCCGTCGGCACCAGGTGCTGCAGCCACGGCGCATAGTCCGCGCCCGGGTCCATACCGTGCAACGACAGGTAGGGCACGGTGATGCCCGCTGCCAGGGCCTCCACTGTTGCGTCCAGTTCCGCCGGGGTCGACTCGAACACGGACGCCCACGTGGCCAAGACGACGGCCTGATCAGCCCGGCGATGCTGCCGCAGTCGCTCCTGCTCACTCGCCGACAACGGGCCGTCCATCGCCTCGAACATCAACTCGAGGGCCTGTTCGAACGTCTCGCGAGTGCCGTTGAGCATCGGCTCGAGCTGGCTGAGGGTCTCCTTGAAGCCCGACAACCGCAGCGGCTGGTCGATGTTGACCACGGCTCGGCACGGGGCGATGGCGGCGTACGCGGAGGCCACCACACCGCCCAGCGAATGGCCCACGATCACCGCATCCGTCACGCCCAGAGCAGCCGCAGTCTCGACCACATCGGTTGCATAACTGATGGGGTCGTAGCCATCATCGGTGTCGCTGTGCCCATGACCACGCAGGTCCACCGTCAGCACCTGGTGATGTGCGGCCGAGTCGTGCAGCAGCGGATGCCACATCTGGCGACTGTCGGTGATGCCATGAATCAGGACCAGTGAGGGGTTCTCGGAGTGTCCGATCAGTTCGTGTGCAAGCAGCATGTGCGGAGGCTAGCCATTCAGCTCCATGACCCCGATCGTCGGATCGAGGGCACTTGGCCCACTACGCTCTACCGATCACTGCAAAAACGGGAGAATTTCGATGAATCGTTCCATCTCACTGATCGCCGGCGCTGTGCTCGCCGCCACCTTGTTCGTCGGCTGCGGCGACGATGCCAAGTCCGGTACCTCCACCGCGGCGTACTGCGGCAAGATCGCTGCCTACAAGGCCAAGTCGGACGAGCTCGACGTTGTCTTCACCGGAACTCCGGACGCAGACGCGGTCAAGACGGCGTTCACCACGATGCAGTCCATGGTGCACGACCTCAACAAGGGCGCTCCGGCAGAGATCAAGACCGATGTCGCCACGATGAGCGGCGCCATCGACAACGTCGTCAAGATCTTCTCGCAGTACGACTGGGACTTCGTCAAGCTGGCGTCCGCTCCCGAGTTCGCCACCTTGCAGTCCGACCTCGCCGGCGCCGACATGACCGCCGCCAGCGACCGCCTCGAGAAGTACTCGTCCGAGACCTGCGGCATCGCGCCCGACCCGACAACCTGATGCGCCGTCTCGCGTTGATGGCGCTGGTGACCCTTTCCGGGATTGCCGCCTGCGGTGATGACAGCACGTCGAGCGCGTCAACTGTCGGTTCGGTCGCCACCACCACTACTCCGGTGAACGACAGCCCTGCAGAGGCCACGCTCCCGTCCGACCAACCCGACCAACCCGACCCGAGTGCTGCCGGCATCGGCTCCGACTTCTGCAACATCACCGACGAGCTCAACGCCGCCGATTTCGACCCCTTCTCCGCCACGCCCGCCGAGGTCGAAACGTTCTACACGGTCGACTTCCCCGACATGTTCGGCCGACTCAGCGCGGCAGCGCCCACGGAGCTGAAGGTCGACGTCGCCACGGTTGGCGCCGCGTACGAGGTACTGATTGCCGATCTTGCGAGCAACGGCTGGGACATGAAAACCTCCTTCGCCAACCCCGAAGTGCAAGCCACGATGACGGGTGACACACTCGACGCAGCCGGCGGGCACCTCGACGAGTACTGCGGGCTCTAGCGAGGCAGGCTACGATGTTCGTAGTCACTCGCTACGAACATCGGAGCCTCTCATGGCAAGTCTTGCGGACGACGCACAGCGTCACCTGTGGATGCACTTCACGCGACTGGGGGCGTTTGCCGGCAGCAACGTACCCATCATCGAGCGCGGCGAGGGGTGCTACGTCTACGACACGAACGGGAAGCGCTATCTCGACGGTCTCTCGGGCCTGTTCACGGTGCAGGTCGGGCATGGCCGCAAGGAGATTGCCGAGGCCGCTCGCCAGCAGAGCGAGAAGCTCGCGTACTTTCCCGTCTGGTCGTTCGCACACGAGCCGGCAATCACGCTGGCCAAGCGACTCGCCGACTACTCGCCCGGCGACTTGAACCGCGTCTTCTTCACGCCCACCGGCGGCGACGCGGTCGAGACGGCCATCAAGTTGGCCCGCCAATACTGGAAGCTGCGTGGGCAGCACAGCCGAACCAAGGTCATCTCGCGGTACCTCGCCTACCACGGCACCAGCCTGGGAGCGCTCAGCCTCACCGGTGTACCATCGATCAAGACCCCCTTCGAACCACTGATGCCCGGTGCCATCAAGGTGCAGACGCCGTACCGCTACCGCTGCATCGACTGCACCCATGATGCGGCCGGCGATCACTGCACACTGCGCTGCGCCGACGACCTCGCGCTGCGCATCGAGATGGAGGGCCCCGACAGCATTGCGGCGGTGTTCATGGAGCCCGTGCAGAACACGGGCGGAGCCTTCACGCCACCGGATGGCTACTGGAAGCGGGTCCGTGAGATCTGCGACGAGTACGACATCTTGCTGGTCAGCGACGAAGTCATCTCCGCCTTCGGCCGCTTCGGCCACATGTTCGGCAGCCAGCGCTACGGCTATCAGCCCGACATGATCACCTTCGCCAAGGGTGTCACCTCCGGGTACGCCCCGCTCGGTGGCGTGATGATCAGCGACCGCCTCGCCGAGCCGTTCCTCAACGACACTGCGACCTTTCTGCAGGGACAGACGTTCGGCGCGCACCCAGTGTCGTGCGCTGTGGCCAACGCCAACCTCGACATCTTCGAACGCGAGGACACGTGCGGCCATGTGCTGGCCAACGAGGGTCGCTTCAAGCAGCTCATCGAAGGCCTGCTCGACATCCCGCTGGTCGGCGACGTGCGCGGCGATGGCTACTTCCTGGCCATCGAACTCGTCCCAGACAAGGCCACCCGTGGCGTCTTCACCGACGAGCAGGCGGAGTGGCTGCTGCGTGGCTACCTCTCGCCCCGGCTCTACGAGGCCGGCCTCATCTGTCGCGCCGACGACCGCGGCGAGCCTGTGATCACCCTGTCGCCACCACTCATCGCCGGCGAGGAAGAGTTCGCTTTCATCGAGTCGACGCTGCGCACTGCGCTCACCGACGCCAGTCGCGAGTTCGCCGCTCGGCAGGGCCAGCCGGTGGCCGTGCGATGAGTGCTGCCCGGCTGGACGACACCGATCGGACGATCATCGAGTTGCTGCAGGCAGACGGTCGAATGGCCTTCACCAAGGTTGCGGCCGAGGTGGGCCTCACCGAAGGTGCGATCCGTCAACGGGTGCAACGACTGACCGATGCCGGCGTCATGCAGATCGTTGCGGTGACCGATCCGCTGTCGTTGGGCATGCGCCGCGTCGCGATGGTCGGGGCCCGCGTCAACGGTGATGCCGAAACGACTGCCGAGGCCCTGGCCGCCATGGACGAAGTCGAGTACCTGGTAGCAACCGCGGGCCGCTACGACCTGATGTTCGAGGTCGTCGCCGACGACGATGCACATCTTCTGACGTTGCTGTCGCGTTTACGCGGAAGAGACGACATCCTTGAGGCCGAGGCATTCGTCTGCCTCAAGTTGTTCAAACAAACCTTCAGTTGGGGAGCCCGATGACCAGCCCACAGGCGTTGAAAATCCTGCCCGAGGTGGCCGAGGCGCTCGCCGCCGGCCAACCGGTGGTGGCCCTCGAGAGCACCATCATCAGCCACGGCATGCCGTACCCACAGAACGTC
>DAORTY010000120.1:7830-11552 GCA_035432905.1 Ilumatobacteraceae bacterium
CGACGAGATCCCTGCGGCCGAGATCAGCACCTTCATCGAGGAGGCGCTCACCGAACTGGACGCACAGGGCGTCACCGGCCAGGACGTCACCCCGTTCCTGCTCAAGCGCATCGTCGAGCGCACTGACGGCCGCAGCCTGGTGGCCAACCTGGCGTTGGTGCGCAACAACGCGGCCACGGCCGCAGCAATCGCAGTGGAGTACGCGAAGCTGCAGGCATGAGACGCCTCGCCGCCTTCGCCTGCACCCTCGTCGCACTCGCCGCCTGCTCCGACGGCGGCTCTGACACTTCCTCCGCA
Source organism: Ilumatobacteraceae bacterium (assembly GCA_035432905.1). Lineage (GTDB taxonomy): Bacteria > Actinomycetota > Acidimicrobiia > Acidimicrobiales > Ilumatobacteraceae > UBA668. The sequence goes on from DAORTY010000120.1 coordinate 8,128, forward strand.
GCCTCCGAAAGCCCGACGACGATCGTGATGACCTCGGTTGCGACGACTACTGCCGCGACAGCGCCGGCCACTACCGAGGTCGTGGCACCGACCACCACACCGGCAACCACCACGACCGAGCCGGTCGCACAGTACGCGGCGACCATCGACGACCTGCTCGCCATCGGGCGGCCGATCGTGCTCGCGCACACGGCCGGCGAGGACCAGTTTCCCGCCAGCACGCTGTTCGGCTTCGGCGAGAGCGTGAAGGCCGGCGTCGACATGCTCGATCTCAACGTGCTGCTCACCGAGGACGGCGTGCTCGTGATCCAACACGACGACACCGTCGATCGCAGCACGAATGGCACGGGCGCCGTTGCCGAACTGACATACGACGAGATTGCGGCGCTCGACGATGCCTACTGGTTCACCGCCGACTGTGGTGCCTGCACCGACCAACCGGAAGCCGATTACCTGTACCGCGGCATTCGTACCGGTGACCGCCCACCGCCGGCCGGTTACACGCCCGACGACTTCGCGATACCTACGTTTCGGCAACTCGTGGAGCGTTTCCCCGACATCCCGTTGAACGTGGAAATCAAGGGCAGCGGAGACGCGGCGAGGGCCGCTGCCGACCAACTACTGATCGAGCTCAACGATCTGGGACGCGCCGATGCGTCAGTGGTGGCGTCGTTCGATGACGAGATCGTGTCGTACTTCCATTCGATCGCCCCCGACATCGAGGTGTCACCTGGCCTTGGCGTGCTCACCGCGTATGTACTCGACAAGACCCCCGTCCCCGACGGCATGCGCATTCTGCAGCTACCGCCCGAGTACTCCGACCTACAGGTCATCACGCCTGAACTCATCGCGAGGACACAGGCCGATGGCTACCCGATCTGGGTCTGGCCCAATGATCGTGCCCTGGAGAACTACGACGCGTACCTCGCCTTCCTGCAGCAAGGCATCGCCGGGCTCAACATCAACTTCCCCGAGCAGGGCGTGAAGGCCGTCCACGACTTCACCACGCCGCAGGCTTAGACCGCGGCGTCAGACCGCAGCAGCGAGGCGTTCGAGCGTCTGCTCCATGCTCGAGCGGTTGTGCGCAGTTCGGTCAGCGACACCCACCATGAGGCCGGTGATCTTGGCCACGACCGGCGAGCGGTGATCGGTCCAATACTCCGTGACCTCGGTGCCACCTTCGACGGTCGCGAACCTGTAGCCCCACCGCGCAACCCTCAAGCCAGTCGACGTGACGTCGAATGCGAACTCACGGCCCGGGTCAGCCGTCACCACGGTGACAAGGGTTTGCCAACGTCGCCAGCCACGTGAGTTCTTGCCTTTGAACTTCGCGCCGACCGCGGGACCGGTCGCGCCCTGCAGCCACCGACCGCCGTTGTTCTCCGGCGACCACTCCCCCATCCGCGGCAGGTCGCTCACCAACGCATAGAGCTGCTCGGGGCTGGCGGCAATGACCTTGGACAGTTCTCCGTCGCTCATGGGCGCTATCTGAACAGATCGCGGCTCTGGTCGCGCAACACGGGCGCAATCGTGGCGGTGTCGTCCTGCTCCCAGGCATGGCCGCGGATGACCGCCACTGGCACCCGCGACACGTTGCCCTTCACCAGTTCGGCGGCTCCCGCCAACTCGTCGGCGGTGCACAGGGCCTGCACCATGAATTCGTGACCGTGTGGGTCGACCTGGCCGATGTAGCTGAGGATCGGCTGCATGCCGGCGATGCCGATGGCGATGTCGGTCTGCCCTTCTCGCCAGGCGCGGCCGAACGTGTCGGAGATGATCACGGCTGCGTTCACCCCACCTGAGGCGAGGCCGGAACGGATACGTCGCGCCGAGTCATCGGAGTCGAGCGGCAGCAACACCGCACGACCACGGGCGCCGGACGACGACTGGTCGATGCCGCTGTTCGCACACACGAAGCCGTGGTGCGTCTCGGTGATCAGGATCGGTCCGATCTGGCGCACCACACGCTTCGACTCGCGCAGCACCAACTCGGTGACGGCAGGGTCCTTGCCCCATTGCGCAGACCACTCACGGGCGAACTGCGATGGCTCGATGTCGACGAGTTCGACGGTGCGGCCCTCCGCCTTCGACACGATCTTCGACGTCACCACGACCACATCGCCATCGAGGATCGGTTGTCCCTCGTCGGCGGCGGCGCGCAGGATGGCGGCGGCCAGATCGAACCCTGCGGTTATCTCCGGCAAACCACCGATGCCGAAGATCGTGAGCGAGGTCACGCCGCGAGACCGGCGAGGAAGTCGAGAATGGCGGCGTTGACCGGCTCGGGGTTGGTCAGGTTGGCCGCGTGGGCACCGCCGACCTTGACGACACCACCGCACCCGACCAGTGCCGCGGCCATCGCTTCGGCGTGGTCCATGGTGATGGCCGTGTCCTCGGTGCCGTGCACCACGAGCGCCGGGCAGGTGATCTCGCCGAGACGCAGACTCACGTCGTCGCGGGTGAGCAGGCAGCGCGCCGGTTCGGCCAATGCCTCCTTCGGGATCGCCTGCCACTTCGCAACCCACTTCGGGTTCTCATCCGGGTCATCGATGATCACCGTGGCCACTGCATTGGCAAGGTCGTCGACCGGGCCGACGGCCAGCCACATGTCGACCATGCCCTGGTTGCCGGCCAACAGTTCCGGACTGTCGAGGTGAGCACCGGAATCCAACAGGATCAGGGCCCTCACGCGTTCGGGCGCCGTCAATGCGACACGCAGGGACAGGTAGCCACCCTGGCTCATTCCACCCACGACCGCCGTCTCGAGCCCCAGGTGATCCATCAGGCCCAGGCAGTCGCTGGCCGAGTCCCAGTACGTGAACGGCTGGCCGTCGAACTCGGTGAGACCGAAACCGCGCTCGTCCCACGTGATGACGCGGTACGTGTCACGCAGCGCCGCGACCTGCGGTGCGAACATCTCGTGGTCCATCAAGAACCCGTGACCGAGCACGACCGCCGGGCCGTCACCACCTGTGTCCTCGAAGTAGATGCTCTGGCCGTTGATCGCTGCGTGAGGCATGCTGAGAACGTAGCACCGCCCCCTTTTCCGTAGAGTGGCGGCATGGTCTCTGAGATCTTCGACCCTGCCGCCTGGCAGCAAGTCCCCGGCTTTTCATTCGACGACATCACGTATCACCGCAGCGTCGAGCACGGCACCGTCCGCATTGCCTTCAACCGCCCCGAGGTGCGCAACGCCTTCCGGCCCCGAACGGTCGATCAGCTCTACACCGCGCTCGACCACGCGCGCATGAGCACCGACATCGGCTGCGTGCTGCTCACCGGCAACGGGCCGTCACCGAAGGATGGAGGGTGGGCGTTCTGCAGCGGCGGCGACCAGCGAATCCGCGGCAGGGACGGGTACAAGTACGCAGATGGCGACACCGCCGCGTCCATCGAGCCGGGGCGCGCCGGTCGGCTGCACATCT
>DAORTY010000121.1:0-11478 GCA_035432905.1 Ilumatobacteraceae bacterium
GTCTTTGGTCCTATTCTCCTGGGCAAACGTGCCCAGGCCGGCAACGGCGTAGGGGGTTTGGCGGCGTCGCCAGACAACTGCAAAAATGGGCGCAATCGACCGCCGGGTCGAGGAGTTGGATTGAACACCGTGCAGAACCCTGCGCCGATTCGAAGCTTTGCCGGGTGCAAGCTCAAGGTTGTCGCCGACCGGAGCGACTAGGTTCGCAGCAACGAGCTGCCTTGATGCTGTGAGCGACACCCCTTTCATCAGCTTGGCCGCTAGTCACCGAGTTCGGGTTCCGGCCAGCGCCGACTCGCACGACAGGCATTCCTCTCGAGGATCGCTCGGGTTCGCGGCGCCTCTCACGAAGCTGGGCGAGATTAGTGACGTTGTTCCTCGCGCGGGGTCGGATGGGTGTGGTGCTGAGCGACGCTCGCCAGGAAAGGCGTGGACTTTACGTTGAATCACTCGACGGTGACTTCGATCTTCATTCCGGCCGCGTAGTGCCCGGGCTGGTGACAGCCGATCTGGTAGACCCCCGATTTGTCGAAGGTGAACGAGAGCTCGCCGGACTCACCTGGTTGTAGCGTGATCGCCTCCGCTTCCATATCGTGGCCGCCTGTGTCGCTCATTTCGGCCATCTCGGCTTCGTGGTCCGTTTGGGCCGCTTCGTCTCCTATGAAGGCGTCGTGGGCAATCTTGCCGGTGTTGGTGAACCGGAAGTTGATGGCTTGGCCTGCGGTGACGGTGAGGGTGGTCTGGTCGAATTTGATGTCTTCCATGACGATTTCAACGGTCCTGGTGCCTGTGGTGGAGGCATCCCCACCGCTGGTGCCGGTGGGGCTGGTCTGGCGGGTTTCGCCACAAGCCGCGACGAGGGCGGTCAGAGCAACGAAGCCGACGATCAGTGGGATGCGGCGAACAGGCAGCGTCATCGACGGTTCCTCTCTTTCGGTCGGGTGGTGCACGTGGTGCACCGAACTTGGTCCTATTACTGTGGCTCTTCGATCTGGAGGAGCGTGGAGGTTCGGTGTAGGTGGTCTTCAGAAAGTGCAGGCGTCAGAGCAGGTGGTGCACGCAGTGTCTTCGTCGGTCAGCACCTCACCCTCATCGCCGTCGGCGGCGATGAGTGAGCCGGCAGGGTGGAGCAGGCGAAACCTGCACTCGACGGTGCCGTCGTCCCAGCGGACGCCCGTGAGATCGACAGGTGTGACGCTCGCGCCTGCCGTCCACGTTCGTCGTGATTCGGAACTTGAGCGCATTTGGGTTAGTGCCCTTCGAATACTCGGGACGGCGGACGAGCTGATCGCAAGGCTTGGACTGCTGCTCCCCGACGGACGTTCGAGTAAACCTACAATGGGCAGCTGTGCACAACTTCTGACGCCGGGTGCATCATGCTCGGGTTGTGGGCCCAGCTGAAGCCGCCCATGACGTGAGCACAGTTCGAGACGTGGCTCCCAAAGTTTTGCTGGTCCTGGGCCGCGGCGGGTTGGGCGACGGAAAGCCCCACCACAGTTATTGCAGCAGCGAACGCGGCTCTTGTAACAAGATTTTTCATGATCTGAACTCCTCGGTTTGGACTTGATGGCTGCAGGATGACTCGTATGCGTGTGGGTTGGAGCTATAGCAAAGTCGAGCGGAGTGTCCACGTGGGACCACCAGCTTCAGTCGGCCCGGGTCCACGCGTGACTCGGCGCTCGCACCTACTGACCGGTTGGTGGCCTGCCCGATCGCAGTACATCCAGGCGATGTTGGTAGTCGTCGGTTGCGATCTCACCGGCCGCAAGCCGTCGGGCGAGAATCTCCTCTGCTGAGTGGCTCGTAACGCGCTGGGACCGTTGTGGTGAGCGGGCCAAACCCACGATCGCCCAGACGACTAGCCCCCAGAATGCGGCCATTGCGATCATCATCAGCGCCCAGTTCCATCCCGACCAACTGACGTTCCAATGCATGGCTTGGCCTCTCTTCTCGTTGTGCATTCATTAGGGCACCTGGAACCTTGCGACGCATCCGTAGCGGCCACCGATTCTGGGTGCGGCGCAGTACTGACCGACTCGCAGCGTCACGTCGTGATGTCAATCATCGGATCGTTGTTGGAGCAAGTGCGGCGAACGGGATGCCGTTCCGGTGGCAGCTGCGTTGTTCTCCGTTGCGCAGGCGAGAGTGGAGCAGAGCGCGGGGCAGAGCTCCTCAGCGATGCGATCCCGGCTCAGCCACGCCCCAGCGCCGAACCGAACCGCAGCGTCGCGGTAGGCAGGATCGGGCTCGGGCCCGATGACGACGACCCGCGCGAGCGCGAAGTTTGCGGGCAGCTGGCAACGAACTGCATCGAAGTCGGCAGTGTCGACGATCACTAGGTCGGGAGACGTTGCAATGTGGTCGATTTCCGAGACGTCGCGGATTGCAGAGACAGTCCAACAGCCAAGGTCGCGTTCGAGGAGCTCGACGATGAGCCCCCTCATAGTGCCGTGGGCGACGACGAGCGCAATGTGCGGTCGGGGGCTCGACACGGCACACATGTCGGTGCGCGTTGTGCTCATCCTCCTATCCTGCGACTATGCGCCCGGATGGGGCATCCGCGCTGGCTACGGAGCGGTGCTTCGGCAGGTCACGGACTGGCTTCGTCGTCGAGCAGCCCGGCCTCCTTGGCGCGACGGACCAGTTCGGCGCGATTGCGGACGTTGAGCTTCTGGTGGTTGTGGGATCGGTGGGTCTCAACGGTACGCACCGACACATACAGCTGCTCACCGATTTCGGCATTGGTGAGCCCCAGCGCCATCATCCGCAACACCTTAAGCTCGCGATCAGAAAGCTCACCTCCCGGTCCTGCGAGACGGGCGGGCGCAGCGTCAGGGGCAAGCAATGCTGCCCCCAACGTCGGATGCACATACTGCTTCCCGCTGGCCACCTGTCGAACGGCTTGGACCAATTCGATGTCGGCGGCCTCCTTGACCAGATAACCGGCGGCGCCAGCCTCGAACGCCCGCCGCAGGTAGGCGATGTCATCGTGGACGGTCAATACCAGCACCCGGGTCGCCGGGCTGACTCGGATCACTTCGGTAGTGGCGTTGATCCCGCTCCCGTCCGGCAGACCAAGATCCATCACGAACACGTCAGGCAAGCAGGTCGCAGCCAAGGCCACGGCCTCCTTGACGGTGCCGGCCTCGCCGACCACCTCGAGGTCCTCCTCGGCGTCAAGGATTCTTCGCAGACCGCTGCGCACTATGCCATGGTCATCGCACAGCGCGACCCGCACTACATCAGGCAAGGGGCAGCTCCAGCAGGACGGTCGTGCCGGAACCCGGACTCGACGAGAGTCTCACCGTTCCGCCGGCGAGGTCGGCCCGTTCGGCCATGCCTCTCAGCCCGAGATGCGCCCGTGTTGGTGCAGCATCGGCCTCAAAGCCGACACCGTCGTCCTCTACGAGCACGCGTACTCGTCCTTCGGTGACGATCACCGTGATGCTGGCTGTGGCAGCACCGGCGTGGCGGGTGATGTTGGTCAGTGCTTCTTGCACGACCCGATACACGACCGTCTCGACCTCCGGCGGCAGCCTGTCGGCGCTGAAACCGTCAGCGGCAAACGCGACAGTCGTGTCCCCGCGGGCGGTCATGTCGTGGGCCAAACGCTCCACCGCCGGGACAAGCCCAACGTCGTCAAGGACAGTAGGTCGCAGATCGAAAGCCAGTTGGCGAGTCCGGCGTAGGGCGGCGGCGACGAGCGCACGAACGTCGTCGGTACGCTGGCGAGCATCGTCGAGCGCGACGTCGTCGTGGGCGAGCGAGGATTCGACGAGACGGAGGCCGAGCAATACCGAGGTGAGGGCCTGGCCGACATCGTCGTGGAGGTCGCGCGATACACGGGCGCGTTCGGCTTCCTGGGCGTTGAGAATTTCACCCAACATCTCGCGTTTGAACGCGACCCGCTCGGTCGCGGCGTCGAGGTCGGCGACGGCGTCGGCGCGTGCGCGCTCTGCTTGCACGAGTTGAGCGCTCTCGATCGCTCCGACCGCAAACGCGGCGAAGGCGACCACGAGGGCCTCGTCCTGATCGGAGAAGGGCCCGCCGTCGGTCTTCTCGGTCAGGTACAGGTTGCCGTATCGTCGGCTGCCCCTGCCGACCGGTACGCCGAGGAATGTACGCATCGGCGGATGATGTGGAGGGAAACCGCCCGACCGGTCGTCTGCGCCTAGGTCTGCAAGCCGGATCGGTCCGCTGGCGACGATCACCTCACCAAGAAGGCCATGCCCGTCGGGAAGGCTCCCGATGCGGGCTGCTATGTCATCGTCCATTCCATGATGGATGAATGACTCGATAGCGCCCGCCTCGTTGTAGATCCCAAGCGCGGCGTACTTCGCCTCGGCGATCGTGGCGGCGCCCGCCACAATTTGTCGAAGTACCGTGTCTAACTCGTGCTCGCCAGCCAGCACCAGCACGGCCTCGAGCAGTGTCTGAACCTTGAGTGGCCAGCCTGCAGCACCGCCTTCGAAATCTTGCGTCGTTGTCGGTGGCGGCACCGACATAGTGTAGTAGTACGCCGGTGCGTCTGCGGTGCGGGCGACCCGTAGCTATGTTCCGTAGCCGGTACCGATGATGCCGTGCGTCGTAGACGTCACGATTGGGGCATGAGCTGTGGCGCCCGCGAGGCGTCCGCGCAGTAGGAGGACACATGACCAAGACTCACGAACATCACGAACATCACGGTGCCGGTAGTGCCGGTAGTGCCGGTAGTGCCGGTAGTGCCAACGCGGTGACTGCTGTGCTGCATGTCGGAAACCTGCATTGGGGGTCCGAGAAGGCGGTGGCCGAGTCGCTCCTGCAACGGCTGCCCGGTGTGTTGAGCGTCGACGCCAATCCTGTGGCTCAGACCGCGACCGTCACCTACGACCGCAGCGAAACGTCGGTCGCCGACCTTCAACGGTGGGTCGAGGACTGTGGCTATCACTGCGCCGGTCAGTCTGTGCCCGGCCACGTGTGCATGCCGATGCACGAGCCCGGGCAGAACGCGGAACCTGGATCGCACGCCGCTCATGGATCCGAACCAGCCAAGCATCCGGCCGGCCACGGTGAGCCGTCGGCGACACGGTCGCCCCACGAAGCGATGGGTCATGGTGGACACGCTGGTATGTCGATGGCATCGATGGTCGCCGACATGCGCCGACGATTCATTGTTGCGGCCGCGCTGTCGATTCCGATCCTGCTGTGGTCACCGATCGGTCGCGATGTTCTCAACTTCAACGCCAGTGCACCGTTCGGACTCCGCGACGACGTATTCCAGCTGATCTTGAGCGTGCCGGTCGTGTTCTGGGCGGGCTGGATCTTCTTCGATGGCGCTGCCCGGGCGTTGCGGGCGCGCACGTTGGACATGATGGTGTTGGTCGCAGTCGGCGTTGGGGCTGGTTGGTTGTACTCGCTCGTGGTCACCCTCACCGGTGGCGGTGAGGTCTTCTACGAGGCTGCCTCGGTGTTGGCGACGTTCGTGCTGCTCGGCCACTGGTTCGAGATGCGGGCTCGCGGCGGCGCCAACGAAGCCATCCGGGCTCTCATTGATCTCGCACCACCCAAGGCGACTGTCGTGCGCGACGGCAAAGAGGTCGAGATACCGACTGCGGAAGTCGCGGTTGGTGATCTGCTGCTGATCCGTCCAGGAGCGAAGGTGGCCGTCGACGGGACCGTCGAGGAGGGTGACAGCGATCTCGACGAGTCGATGGTGACCGGTGAAAGTCTCCCTGTCCACAAGACGACCGGCGATCAGGTCATCGGCGCAACCCTCAACACGACTGGGACACTTCGTGTCCGCGCCACCAAGGTCGGTGCCGACACGGCACTCGCGCAGATCGTGAAGCTGGTCCAGGAGGCACAGAACTCCAAGGCCCCTGGCCAACGCCTGGCCGACCGGGCCGCGTTTTGGCTCGTACTCGTCGCCCTGCTTGGCGGCGCCGCCACGTTCGCTGTGTGGTACCTACTGGCCGACCGCTCGGTCAGTGAAGCGATGCTTTTCGCGATCACGGTGGTCGTCATCACCTGCCCCGACGCACTGGGTTTGGCAACCCCGACGGCGATCATGGTCGGCACCGGCCTCGGTGCGCAGAGGGGCGTGTTGTTCAAGAACGCAATGGCGCTCGAGACGGCGGCGCGCATCGATACCGTCGTGATGGACAAGACCGGCACGCTCACCAAAGGCGAACCGGAGGTCACCGACATCATCACCGAGGGCATCGACGAAACCGAGATGCTCGCGCTCGTCGCAGCCGTCGAACGCGAATCTGAGCACCCGCTCGCCCGGGCCGTCGTGGCCGCCGCCGAGTCCCGTGGCGCAGCCGAAATGCGCGCTGAGGACTTCGACAGCGTCCCCGGCCACGGCGCCATTGCGACCGTCGAGGGACGACGGGTCGCGGTTGGTAACCGCCGGCTGATGGAACGCGAGAACATTGACCTCGGCCCTCTTGCCGAGCGGCGACAGCAACTCGCCGAGAACGGCCGCACCGCGGTTGTGGTCGCCGTCGACGGTCGAGCCGTCGGGCTGATCGCGATGGCCGATGCGCCACGTGAGACCGCCGCCGCGGCGGTGAAGGCGCTGCGAGCACTCGATATCGAGGTGGTGATGCTCACCGGAGACAACGAGGCAACCGCCAAGCGGATCGCCGGCATCCTCGGCGTCGACGCGGTGATCGCCGAAGTCCTGCCCGGCGACAAATCGGCCAAGATCGCCGAGCTGCAAGCACAGGGTCGCAAGGTCGCCATGGTCGGCGACGGCGTCAACGACGCCCCCGCCCTCGCTCAGGCAGATATCGGCATCGCGATCGGCGCCGGCACTGACGTCGCGATCGAGACCGCTGATCTCGTGTTGATGCGATCTGACCCGCTCGATGTTCCGGTCGCGCTCCAGATCGGACGTGGCACATTGCGCAAGATGCGCCAGAACCTGGGATGGGCTGTCGGTTACAACGTCATCGCACTCCCCATCGCTGCGGGCGTGTTTGAGCCTGCGTTCGGTCTGGTGCTGCGTCCAGAGATTGCCGCCCTCTCGATGTCTGGTTCCAGCATCATCGTCGCCGTGAACGCGATGATGCTCAAGCGAATCAAACTGCCCGAAGCCCCGGCCCAATTGCCCGCCGCGGCGTCGCTGCCCGTAGCGACGACCGAGCCCGTCGAAACGGGTCCAGCTCGGTAAGCGCCCGAAGCGTGCACGCATCCGGACCGCAATTTGCTACGGGCTCGCCGAAGTCTGAATGCGTAGCCGGCTCGGATGCCAGACGTCACGACCGGGTTCAAGATGAACACACCAAAGCGAATTTGGTCATTGACGAAGGAGCGAATCATGACTGGCGAACACGGTGGCTGCTGCTGCAACCACGAACCCGATGACGACGTTGATCAACACGACGAAATTGTTCGATCACCCGAGATCCAGACGGTCACGGCTAGTGCACAGTGCTGCGGTGCGAAGGAAGAGAAGGCGTCACGGTCCAAGGACCACGCTGGACACCCCACCGCTGTGCGGAGCCAATCATGAATACCCACGTACCTCTGACCCCGCCTCGCATGAGGTCGGCCGCCAGCGATGCGACCACCCCATCAACAGGTTCTGGACGACGTCGGCTTGCCGTCAACATCACTCGGGTCGAGCGTGGCGGCCGAATCGCGATTGGCATTGCCGCCGTCCTCGTCGGCGTGGTGTTTCTCTTCTCGGCTGGCTCAACACTCGCAGTCGTTCTCGAAGTACTTCTCATCGCCGCCGGTCTCGATCTGGTCGCCACCGGTGCGCTCGGACACTGTCCGCTCTACCAACGCCTCGGGCACATACCGGCGTCATTGCGAGGCTCGGCATGATCGATCACTCGCCTCAACACGTCCAGCCTTCGGCCGGCGGAGCCCGGAAACGAGAGAACGGCGGTCACGGCTTGATGATGATCGCGTGCTGCATTCCGATGCTGGCGATAGCAATCGTTCTCGTCGCAGCGGGAGTCGTCGGTGCCAGCTTCATCTTTGTGGCCGTCGCGTGCACCGCCATGATGGCCCTGATGATGCGCGGTATGAACCACGGCGGTATGAACCACGGCGGTATGAACCACGGCGGTATGAACCACGAGGGGCAGATCGACGCTGCGATGGACCGCCACGACGGTATTGACCACAGCGGGAGTCGGCCACTACCGCGGCCACCGCACACGGGCGGTCGCCCCAACGATTGCTGACGCCGTCGGCCAGCGCTGGTGTCCGCCTGGCCACAGTTCGGGCCTCCAGCGGCGATGTCGGGACCTTGAGATGCGCCGCCTGACCGAAACTGTCCTCGTCCGCCCGAGACCGACCCGTATGCTCGCTATCACCGCGGCGTGGGGCTCATGCTTTGTCGCCATCAACTGGGACTGCGGGATGCCCCGGTTCTCTGGTTCGCCACATTCCGCTCGCTACTCGCAGGAGCGGTGCTCGTCGCCGTCGCCTACATCCAGCACCGACCCAGCCCGCACGGAAGAGCCGCGTGGAGCCAGATCGGTGTCCTCGCCCTGTTCAACGTGACTATTGCGTTCGCCGCTATGTTCGCCGCTGCGGCCGCGCTCTCCGCCGGTGTCGCAGCGGTGTTGTCGAACGCGCAGCCGCTCCTGATCCTCCTCCCTGCCTGGTGGCTCTTCGGAGAACGACCTCGACGATCCGCAGGAGCCGCGGCAGCCGTCGGTTTCGTCGGCTTGGCAATCACCGCCTCCGCCTCCATCGGGACGACAAGCGGCGCCGCCCTAGCACTCGTCGCCGCCATCGCCATCACGTCAGGAACACTCCTCACCCGCCGAATGCACGACGTCGACGTCGTCGTCGTCAGCGCATGGCACTTCGTTGTCGGCGGCGTCGGTCTTTCGATTCTCGCCTTCATTCGCGAAGGCGCACCGTCGGTGATTTGGACGCCCCGATTCATTGCCACGCTTGCGTTCCTCGGGCTCGTCGGGACGGCAGGCGCATTCATCCTGTGGTTCACAGAAGTCCAACGCGCGCCGCTTGCCGCTGTAACCCTCTGGACCTTTCTCACGCCGGTCTTCGGTCTGACATTCAGCGCCATCGCGCTACGCGAATACCCAACAGGTCGCGAATTGATCGGTATCGCGCTTGTCCTGGTCGGCGTGGCGGGCGGCCTCGCCTGGCCCGCCCGAGGTACACGCGAACGGTTCGGATCCTCCCCGTCCACTCAGGCATCAGATAGAAGCTTGCGAACGGGTCTTTGACGACCTTCGGTCGTCTTTGACGACCTTCGGTCGTCCGTAGTCAGCCGCACCAGCTTCCGGGATTCGCCCGGATGGCCCCGGCGGTACTGGGCGCGATGCTCGACAGAGGACAACCCACCCGAGGATGAACCTATGAGCAAGCTGACAACTTTGGTTCCGAACGACCGGCTCGCCACGGCTGCTGTCGACGCGGGCTTGAGGGCGACGGGGATCACGAAGTCGTACCGGCGCGGAATGTGGCCACGCAGGCAGGAGGTGCCTGTGTTGCGAGGCGCCGATCTAGTTGTCGGCGCAGGCGAAGTGGTCGGCCTGGTTGGCGAAAACGGATCGGGGAAGAGCACGCTCATGAAGGTCCTTGTCGGAGCGCTCGCGGCCGACGCCGGGACGGTCGAGGTCTCGGGGCGGGTCGGGTACTGCCCGCAGGAACCGGTGCTGTATGAGCGACTGACCTGCGATGAGCACCTCGAGCTGTTCGGCGTCGCCTACGGTATGGACGAGCAAGCGGTGAGCTGCGCTGCCGCGGCGTTGTACGCCACGCTGGGATTCGACCGGTGGCGCACGTCTCAGGTCGCGGAACTCTCCGGTGGCACCCGGGCGAAGCTCAACTTGGCCATAGCGCTGCTGGCCGACCCAGAGATCCTCCTGCTTGACGAACCCTATGCGGGCTTCGACTGGGACACGTACCTCCGGTTCTGGGAGCTGACCGCAGCACGGCGCGCGAGTGGACGCAGCGTGGTGGTGATCAGCCACTTCGTCGCCGACCAGGAGCGCTTCGACCGGATCGTGCAACTACGTGACGGGCGGACCGTGCAGTGATGAACGGGATGACTTTGCTTGTCGGCAAACGGGCTGTGGCCGACTACTGCCGCCGACCTTTGAACCTCGTGCTGCTGGTCGTCGTCCCAGTGGTGCTCGTCTTCGTCTGGGGTCCATCGCTGGCCGACTTCTCCAAGTTGTTCGGTGGGTCGGGTGATCGTGCCGAGATCGAAGCTGCCACCGCCGGGTGGGCAGCGGCGGCACTGGCCGGGCTCGCCGGGTTCTTTCAAGTGACCGGTTCACGCGCCACCGATCGCCGACTGGCTGCCGCCGGTGGGCGGTGCGGGCCTGTGGTCGCCGGCCGGCTTGGTGCGTCGTTCGGTCTTGCAATGCTGGCAGCGGCAGGAGGACTCGTGGCCCTCGCGGTGCGTACCGGGATCACCGACCCATTCCGTGCCGTCGCCGCGACCGTACTGATCGCAATCATCTACCTCGCCCTCGGCGTTCTCGTCGGCACCGTCGTCACGACAGAGATGAACGGTGCCCTGCTCGTCACGTTGGCGTGGGTGTTCGACGTGTTCCTCGGCCCGGCAATGGGATCTGGACCCTCATTGGTGACCCGGGTGTTCCCGTTGCACTTCCCGACCCTCGTCCTCACCGGGCAGGTCACCGGTCACGCCGGCCCGCTCGGCGATGTTGGCTGGTCGTTGCTGTGGGCGGCAGGACTCTCGACGCTGGCCGTCGTCCGTCTCGCCGTCACGACCCGCCCAGCACCCCCACCGCGTGCCTCCCGAACCGGGCAATCAATCGGCAGTTCGGTCGTGGCGGCGGCGTCCGTAGCGCGGCCAACTGCGCGCTCGACATCGTCGGCTGTCCGGCCGATCGTTCCCGTGGTTGCACAGCCGGTCGCGACCACCCAAAGGAGCGTCGCCACTCGAGGCGCTCCAGGCCGGGCGCGCCTGATTGCGATGCTGCACGCTGGAATGCGCGAACACCGCCGAAACCGGGTCTTATGGGCACTCCTCGTCGTCGTCCCTGCCGTATTCATTGGCATGGCCGTCATGGTCACCCTTGACATGCCGGGCCCCATCACCCTCGTCGACAACGGCCGAAGATTCACGGCCTTGTTGTCGGAACGTCGCATTCACGCCGCGACGATGGTTCCGGTTACGTCGGCGTTTCTGGCCGGCCTGACGGGTTTGTTCGTGGTGACCGGCTCCGCTGGCGGGGATCGGAGGCTGGTATTGGCCGGATTCCGACCAGGTGAAGTCTTCGCCGGCCGTCTCGGTGTCGTGGCCGCAGCGACCGTTCTCACCACCAGCGTCGCGGTCGCTGTATCCGGGGCTTGGTACCCACCCCGCCAATGGTTGGTCTTCGGCGCCGCCAATCTGCTCATCGCACTCACCTACGCCATGCTCGGCGTCCTCATCGGTCCGCTGACCGGCCGAATCGGTGGCCTGTACCTGATGCTGCTGCTCGCATTCATCGACGTTGGGTTCGGACAAAACGTGATGTTGCCGTCCGG
>DAORTY010000122.1:0-11465 GCA_035432905.1 Ilumatobacteraceae bacterium
CGAAGAGCAGCTCCATCACCGACGAGAGCGCTGGGGCTATTCGTACCACGTGTTACAGGCCGACCGGGCGCACGACTTCGCGCCGATCGTCGAACGGCTGACAGGGCGCTGACCGGCGGCACGCCGACTCGCTCGCGACACTCTGGACTACAGTTCGGCCAGACGCATCGCCGGGAGGACCCATGCATTCGAGTTCCATCACGCTTCGCAGCGCCGCGGCACTGGTGGCAGTGTTCACCCTCGGTAGCTGTGGCGGCAGCGAGGACGATGGCACCGCAGCCGTGAGCACGGAGAGCGAACCAACGGTCACCGACGACACGGTTGAGCCAACGTCCACCTCGGCGGCACCAACCACGACGATGTCGCCGACAACCACTTCCACCACCCCACCCGCCGTGCCCGGCGAGGAGTGGCAGCAGCTCGATGCTCCGTTCGAACCCAGCGAGACCGTGGCCGTCGGCGACACGCTGTGGATTGCCGGCCGAGTCGATGACCTACCCGTGTTGGCATCGAGCCTCGACGGATCGACCTGGACGACATACGACCTCGTCGCGCTCGGGCTCCCCACCCAGTCCACACTCAACGCTGCGGGAAGTCTCATCGGGCAGCTCTCACTCGGGTCATGGGACGGCTATCTGTACGCGCTCGTCGCCGTGCCGCCGCAGCCGGGTGCCAGCGTCGACGACGTGGCCGGCGACCTGTGGGTGGTCACGACCGAGGGAGCAGCCGATGGTGTCGTTCGTCTGATCGCGCCTGCCGAGTCGGGACTCGATCAGCGTCTGGCCGGCCCAGAGAACTTCCGCATCATGGATCTCGGCAACGGCATCGAAGGTACACCGCGTCCGACGTTCACTGCCATTGGCCAGTGGTGGCAGCCGTATGCCACCAGCGATGCCGACTTCGCCGCCATCGAACTCGGCGCCAATGGCCGGTGGGCGATCACCAGCGAGGACACTGACGACGGATGGTTCGAATCAGCGCTCGGCGCGCAGCTCGACGGCAACGCCATCGCCATCAGCCAGACGTTCGCATCCGACCAGGAGCTCGTGACCTGGACACGAACGGAGGCTGGTTGGCAGCTCGGTCGAGTACCACTCCCGGCGGGGATCAACCGCGGGTCGGTGGACAGCGCGGCGTCGGCACCCGGTCGCATCGTCGCTGTCGGAGCCATTGCCACTGACAGCAGATCAGGTGACGATCGATTCGTCGCCTGGACCACCACCGACGGGGTCGCATGGTCAGTGGTGGAGCTCGCGGAGGGCACCGGCGCGGCGTACGCAGACATCAGCGTGGCGTGGACCGGCCAGATGTTCGTCGCGGCGAGTAGTGATGGACTCGTCTGGTCGTCGACGGATGGCAACGCATGGGCCATCATCGGCGACGACAGTCTCCGCAATCTCGTTGGCTGGGCCGGGCGGCTGGTCTCGGTCAACTATGGGCTACAGGTCTCGCCACCGCTCGGCTGACAAACCGCCAGCAGCGCGCTCGACGAGTCAGAGGTCTTGGAAGGTTTCGTCCATCAGGTCGACCAGTTCCTGGTCGTGGATGGCCTTGCTACCGGTGGCAGGGCTACCGCTACCGATACGACACACCGAACGCAGGTCGTAGCCCTCCTCCTTGATCCGCCAGAAGCGGGCCTCGACGAAACGCCACGGACCCATGTTGTCGGGCTCCTCTTGCAGCCACACCACTTGCGTGGCGTTCGGGTAGCTCTCCAAAACCTCGCGCATTCTGGTGCCGGGGAAGGGGTACAGCTGCTCGACGCGCACCACGGCAACGGGAGCTGACCGAGCATCACGCTCGCGCATCGCGTCCCACGCCACTTTGCCGCTACAAAAAACGACCCGCTGGACCGCGGAGCGATCGGCGACGAACGGATCGTCGAGGACCTCCTGGAACGAGCCGCTGGTCAGTTCGGCGACCGACGACCGGCTCTCCTTCATCCGCAGCGGACCCTTGGGGGTGAACACCACGAGTGGCTTGCGAACATCGCGGTGCACCTGGCGCCGCAACAGGTGGAAGTACTGCGCTGCGGTGGTGGCGTTGCAGACCTGAATGTTGTCCTCCGCACACAGGATGAGGAAGCGCTCGATTCGCGCCGAACTGTGCTCGGGGCCCTGGCCCTCGAAGCCGTGCGGCAGCAGCAGAACGAGCCCGTTCTCCTGCCCCCACTTGTCTTCAGCGGCCACGAGGTACTGGTCGATGATGATCTGAGCACCGTTGACGAAGTCGCCGAACTGGGCTTCCCACAGCACCAGCGCTGCGTGGTTCTCGTGCGCGTAGCCGTACTCGAAGCCGAGTGCGGCGTACTCACTGAGCAGGCTGTCGTACACCCAGAAGTTGGCTGCCTTGTCCGGCAGCGTGGCGATGGGGATCCACGCCTGCTCGTTCTCGAAATCGATCAGCGCTGCATGGCGCTGGCTGAACGTGCCACGACGGCTGTCCTCGCCCGCAAGGCGCACCGGCGTGCCTTCGACGACGAGTGAACCCATCGCCAGCAGCTCGGCAGTCGCCCACTCCATCTCGCCGTGTTCGTGATACATCTCCGACCGCTTCTCGAACTGGCGGACCAGCTTGGGGTGCGGGGTGAAGCCCTCGGGGTACTCGGTGAAATGATCGAAGATGGCGTCGAGGGTGGCACGATCCACCCCGGTCTCGACGTGGGGCCTGACACCCATCGGCTTGGGTGGTTTGGCGGCCCGCACCAGCTCGGGAGCATGCGAGCGCGTCTGGTCGAGCGCCGTCTGCAACTTGGTGTGGAAGTCGGCGAGCGCGCCTTCGGCTTCCTCCACCGACAGCTCACCACGCTTGACCAGCGCCTCGACATACAGCTTGCGCACGCTGCGGTGCTCGGCAATCGCCTTGTACATCAACGGTTGGGTGTAGCTGGGGTCGTCGCCCTCGTTGTGGCCGAAGCGGCGGTAGCAGACCATGTCGATGACGACGTCCTTGTGGAACCGCTGGCGATATTCGAACGCCAACTCGGCGACTCGCACACAGGCCTCGGGGTCGTCGCCGTTGACGTGGAAGATGGGCGCCTGCACCGTCTTGGCGACATCGCTGCAGTACAACGAACTGCGCGAGTGCTGCGGGCTGGTGGTGAACCCGATCTGGTTGTTGATGATGAGGTGGACAGTGCCGCCGACTCGGTACCCGGCGATGTCGCTCATCGCGAGGCACTCGGCGACGATGCCCTGGCCTGCAAACGCGGCATCGCCGTGGATCAGCAGCGACAGCGACGGGAACGAACCCGGCGGGTCGATGTTGTCCTGAATGGCGCGAACGACGCCCAACACGATGGGGTCGACCGTCTCCAGGTGGCTGGGGTTCGCAGCCAGTTCGAGCCGGATGGATTCTCCGTTCGAGCCCGCATATGTGCCGCTGGCACCGAGGTGATATTTGACGTCTCCCGACCCCTGGACGGAGCTGGGGTCGACGTGGCCTTCGAACTCCTTGAAGATCTGGTCGTAGCTCTTGCCGATCACGTTGGCCAACACGCTGAGCCGGCCCCGGTGGGCCATCCCCAACACTGCCGAATCCATGCCGGCATCGGCGGCCATGGTGAGCACCTGGTCCAGAATCGGAATGGCGCTCTCGGCACCTTCGAGACCGAAGCGCTTCGTGCCGACGTACTTGGTCGCGAGGAACTTCTCGAAGGCCTCGGCCGCGTTCAACCGTTCGACGATGCGACGCTTGCGGTCCTTGTCCAGCGTGTAGGCCGCACCCTCCACCTTGCTCTGGATCCAGCGCTGCTCGGCGAAGTCCTGAATGTGCATGTACTCGACACCAATTGTGCGGCAGTACGCATCACGCAACACGTGCAACAGGTCGCCCAGCTTCAACTTCTCGGTACCACCGACGCCGCCCGTGAGAAACTCGCGATCGAGGTCCCAGATGGTGAGCCCGTAGGTGGCCGGGTCGAGTTCGGGCGGCATGTGCGGCTGCGTCCAGCGCAGCGGGTCGAGATCCGCGATCAGGTGCCCTCGAACGCGGTGCACGCGAATGAGCGTGGCCACTTGCATCTGCTTGTGCAGCATGGTGTCTTCGTGATTGGCCGGGCTCTGGTCGACGTGCCACTTCACTGCCTCGTACGGCACGCCGAGGCTGGCGAAGACATCGGCGTAGAAATTGTGCTCGCCCAGCAGCAGTTCGTGCACCCGCTTCAAGAACGAGCCACTCTCAGCACCCTGCACGATGCGATGGTCGTACGTGCTGGTGATGGTGACGACCTTGCTGACACCCAGCGCACTCAATGTGCTGTTGTCGGCACCCTGGAACTCGGCCGGATAGTCGATGCTGCCCACGCCGACGATCACGCCTTGGCCGGGCATCAGGCGCGGCACACTCTGCACGGTGCCAATGGTGCCCGGGTTGGTGAGTGAGATGGTGGCGCCCTGGAAGTCGCTGACTGCCAGCTTGTTGTTCTTGACCTTGCGGATCAGGTCTTCATATGCGGCCAGGAAGCCAGCGAAGTCCTGCGCGTCGGCGTCGCGCAGCACGGGCACGACAAGCGTGCGACTGCCGTCGGACTTGGTGACGTCGACCGCCAGGCCCATGCTGACGTGCTCGTTGCGGATGATACGCGGCTTGCCATCCGAGCCGGTGGTGAACGAGTTGTTCATGTTGGGCACCGCGTCGGCGATGGCGCGCACGATCGCGTAGCCGATGAGGTGCGTGAAGCTGACCTTGCCCTGCCCGGTACGGCTGCGGTATCCGTTGATGACCGTACGGTTGACCTCCAGCAGCTTGGCCGGCACGTTGCGGAAGCTGGTTGCGGTGGGAACCGTCAGACTGCGCTCCATGTTGTTCGCAATGGCAACGCCGGCACCGCGAATCGGCTCGCCGACCTCCTGCGCAGCAGCGGGGGCAGCAGTGGCGGCGGGTGGTGTCGCCGGCGCGGCGCTGTTGGCGACAGGAACGACAGCCGCAACCGGGGCCGCGGCCGCGGCTGGTGCCTTTGGCGGCGCGATCGTCTTGTAGTCCTCGAAGAACTCCTGCCAGGCTTCGCTCACGGAGCCAGGGTCGGAACGGAACTGCTCGTACATTTCCTCGACGAGCCAAGAGTTCGCGCCGAACTTCCCGGCCGAGGGTTCGGTGGTAGTCATCGAAGGTGACTGTACTTGCGAACGCCACCTTCGGGGTGCCCCAAGACGATGCGAGGCGGACCGGTGGGTATCCGAAGCCGAAACTTCTAGAATTTGGCGGATGAAGACCCGGTTCTTGACCTCCGCCGTAGCGATCACGCTGCTCGCACTCACTGCCTGTGGTGGCGAACACGCCACCGCCGGCACTGCCCCCGCCAACACCGACCTCGAGGTGCGTGCCCTCGATGGCATCGCATGGAACTCGAAGTCGTACACCGCCGCGTCGACCGATGGCAGCATCACACTCTTTGCTGCCAACGACAGCTCACTTCCCCACAACTTGCAGGTGCTCGACAGCACCGGCAAGAAGGTCGGAAAGCAGGTCGACATCGTGAAGGCCGGTTCCAGTGCGACGGTCGAGGTGACCATCGCGCCGGGGAACTACCGCATCGTGTGCGAGGTTCCCGGCCACACCAACATGAACTCGACGCTCACCGTCACCTGACGGTGAGCGGCCCGCGCGGAGGTTGTCAGAACTTGAAGATGATCTCGCTGAGCACCAAGAAGATGGCCCACAAGCCGAACGAAGCGATCAACGGGTTACGCACACCGGGGCCGTCGTAGAGCACGTTGAGGCCCTTGTTGGGCTGTGTCTTCCACGGCATCAGACCGAGCGAGTTGAGCTCGAGCACCACGATGAGCACCAGCGTGATGGCCCAGTAGATGCCCATCTTGCTGGCCGACACCGTGCCACCGGCGTACGGACCGTGGCTGGTGTACACCATGAAGAACAGCATCGACACCGAGAAGATGGTGTTCTGACGGCTGGCCATACCTGCTTTGCGGCCCGCTGCCGCGGCGGCCGGGTCGGGTGCTCCGCCGGCGAGCACGTTGGCGGCGTTGGCGAGCACGACCTTCTGGCAGCGCCAGATGACGCCCCACACGTTGAGCATCATGATGGTGCCCAGCAACATGCCGGTGCTGATGGACAGCCCACGAGCGCTCTTGCCGAAGCCTTCGTTGAAGTACTTCTCGGTGACCACGGTGATGAGGATGCCGGTGACGAAGGTGCTCAGCGCTGACCAACGGAACCACCACAGCGCCTTACGGGCGATCTTGTCGATGGCGATGAGGCGGGCCTTGCCGCCGATCTCCTTGTGCGGGTCCTCCTCGAACTGCGCGAACGCAGCCGTCTGCACGAAGTTGAAGTAGTAGAGGAGGCCGATCCATGTGATGCCGGCCAGGATGTGCAGCCAGCGGAAGCCGAACTGACCGAGACTGGCCCTGCTGAAGAAACCTGTGTAATCCGCAAGCACTTTTGCGTACCCCTCCCTGGTGAAACCGAACTGCTGCGTAACGTAGCACCGCCACGGCAGGCCGCCGCGAGATGCTCAGGGCGACGCCGGCGCGCCGATCAGGCGTGCAACGAGTTGATCGGAGAACGTTCCTGCCGTTGCGAGTGCGACGCGGCAACGGCCCTCGGGAACACCGTGGAAGCCCCGGTAGCGCGCCCTGGTGTCGCAGATGGTGGCACCCCTGCCGGGGCCGTCGGTGCAGTCCACGACCACGTCGATACGGGGGAATACCGTCGGCACGACATCTCCGGTGAGGACCGCTGCCGCAACCGCGTCGTGGCACGGGGAACAGCGCCGGCCATACGAGCTGACGCCGTAGTGGTCGAAGTAGAACTGGCTGATGGCGGCAACGAACGTGGCGACGGGGGTTCCGGCGGCCACCATGCGAGCGACGTGCTGTTCGGTCACGATCTCTGTCATCGTCACGTCGAGGGGCACCAGCGTGGTCGCCCACGCGGCGCCCAGCACTTCGGCCGCAGCCTCGGGGTCGTGCACGATGTTGGCTTCGGCCGCCGGCGTCTGATTGCCTGGCGCGTCGGCAGCGCCACCCATGATGACGACGTCGGCAACCAACCCGGTCAGTGCAGGGTCGGCGCGCAGCGCCATCGCCAGATTGGTCAGCGGGCCGAGCGCCAAGATGCGCAGCGCACCCGGGTACTGCCGTGCCGCTGCGCTGATGAGCTCCACCGCGGTCGACGTGCAGAGCTCGACAGCAACGTCGTCGGGTAGCCCTGCATCGCCGAGGCCATCGGTGCCGTGCACGTGGGTCGCAAGGTACGTCACCTCCCCCACCAGCGGCATCTCAGCGCCGACAGCGACCGGAATGTCGGTACGCCCAGCCAATGTCAGCACGCGCAGCGTGTTGTGCGCGCACCGCTGCGCCGTGTTGTTGCCGAAGACCGAGGTGATGCCCACGATCTCTATGTGGTCGCAGGCCAGCAGGTACAGCAGCGCCATCGCATCATCGATACCGGTGTCGCAATCCACCAGCACCGTGGTACGCCCCGCGGTCACGGTCGCAGGGAAGAACACGTCTCTGGGCAACTCCGCACCGGCCATGCCAGTTAGCCTGCCATCTCGTCATGGCTCACGAATTCATTTACACCTGTTACAAGCTTGCTCGCTTCTATCCGCCCGATCGCACGGTGCTGGAGAACATCTCGCTGTCGTTCTACCCCGGCGCCAAGATCGGCGTATTGGGAAGCAACGGCGCCGGCAAGTCCAGCCTGCTCAAGATCATGGCCGGCCTCGACGACGGCTACACCGGCGAGGCCCGCCTCACACCCGGGTTTACGGTCGGCTACCTCGCTCAGGAACCCCAACTCGACCCCACCAAGGACGTCAAGGGCAACGTCATGGATGGCGTGGCCGAGGTGCAGGGCCTGATCGATCGCTACAACGAAGTGATGGGCATGTGGGCGGACCCCGATGCCGACTACGAGAAGGTCGGCGCGCTGCAGGCCGATCTCGAAGACAAGATCGCCGCTGCCGACGCCTGGAGCCTGGAACGCAACGTCGGCATCGCCATGGACGCGCTTCGATGCCCACCCGACGACGCCGACGTCACCACGCTGTCCGGTGGTGAGCGTCGCCGCGTGGCGCTGTGCCGGCTGCTGCTCAGCCACCCAGACCTGCTGCTCCTCGACGAGCCCACCAACCACCTCGACGCGGAGAGCGTCGACTGGCTGGAGCGGTTCCTCCAGGAGTACACGGGCACCGTCGTGGCCATCACGCACGACCGCTACTTCCTCGACAACGTCGCCAAGTGGATCCTCGAGCTGGACCGCGGTCGCGGCATGCCCTTCGAGGGCAACTATTCCAGCTGGCTGGAGCAGAAGCAGGAACGCATCGCTCGCGAGGAGAAGGGCAACGAAGCCCGCCAACGCACGCTGGCCCGCGAGCTGGAATGGGTGAAGATGTCGCCCAAGGCCCGCCAGGCCAAGGGCAAGGCACGCCTCACCGCCTACGACAAGTTGCAGAACGAGGCCGAAGCTGCCGAGCGCGGCCCCGACAAGCTGGAGATCACCATCCCGGTCGGCAAGCGCCTGGGCGACACCGTGATCGAGGTCAAGAACCTCAACAAGGGGTTCGGCGACAAATTGCTGGTCGAAGACCTCTCGTTCACGCTGCCCAAGGCCGGCATCGTGGGCATCATCGGGCCCAACGGCGCCGGTAAGACCACGCTGTTCAAGATGCTCACCGGCCAGGAAGCACCCGATTCGGGGAGCATCGTGGTCGGCGACACCGTCGAGATGGCGTACGTCGACCAGAGCCGCGACATCCTCGATTCCGACGCGTCGGTGTACGAGGAGATCACCGGTGGCGTCGAACACATGAAGGTCGGCAACCGCGAGATCCACGGCCGGGCGTATTGCGCCAGCTTCAACTTCAAGGGCGCCGACCAGCAGAAGCGTGTCGGCGACCTTTCCGGTGGTGAGCGCAACCGTGTTCACCTGGCCAAGGTGCTCAAGGACGGCGGCAACGTGCTGCTGCTCGACGAACCCACCAACGACCTCGACGTCGACACGTTGCGGGCACTCGAGCTCGCTCTCGACGACTTCCCCGGCTGCGCCGTCGTCATCAGTCACGACCGTTGGTTCCTCGACCGTATTGCCACCCACGTGCTGGCGTTCGAAGGCGACAGCCAGGTTCGTTGGTTCGAAGGCAACTTCAGCGAATACGAGGCGTGGCGTCACAAGGAGCTGGGTTCCAGCGCCGACCAGCCGCACCGGATCAAGTACAAGCCACTGGCCCGCTGAGGGCATGAGCGTCCAGACCGAAACCGACAATGAGCTGGCAACGCGCCTCGCTGTCGAAGCTGGGCAGTTGCTGGTCGCCGTTCGAGAGGAACTGTTCAGTCGCGGTGCACCATCGTGGCAGGTGATGGACACCGGCGACCTCGCCAGTCACCGCTTCCTGCTGAAGGCGTTCACCGAGGCGCGGCCCGATGATGCGGTGTTGTCCGAGGAAGGTGCCGAGGACCCACGCCGCTTCACTGCCGACCGCGTGTGGATCATCGACCCACTCGACGGCACCCATGAGTTCGGCGAACACGGTCGATCGGACTGGGCCGTGCACATCGCCCTGTGGGAGCGCGACCGCTTCGCCGCCGGTTCGGTCAGCCTGCCGGCCCTCGACCTCGTGTTCTCCACCGATCCTGCGCCATCGCTGCCCGTTCCCGAACGCGAACGGCCGCGCCTGATCACCAGCCGCAACCGCAACCCGTATGCAGCTGTCGTGGTCGCGAACGCGCTCGGGTGCGATGCAGTGCGCCTGGGTTCGGCCGGCGCAAAGGCCATGGCCGTCGTCGTCGGCGAAGCGGACATCTATGTCCACGAGGGCGGCATGTATCAATGGGACAGTGCGGCACCAGCGGCTGTGGCATTGGCGGCAGGTCTTCACGTCAGCCGCATCGACGGTTCACCGATGGTGTTCAACGAACGCGACCCTTGGCTGCCCGACTTCCTGGTGTGCCGCAAGGAGTACGCCGAGCCAGTACTCGATGCGCTGTGGAACGGCCGGCGCACCCGCACGTAACCTGCAGCAATGGAGCTGACTGCGGTTCGATTCGAGGTCGCTGATCGCGTGGCGACGGTGTGGCTGCACCGCCCGCACCGCCACAACGCGTGGACGGGTCGCATGCACAGCGAGTACCGCTGGGTGCTCGCCCACCTCGACACACTCGCCGAGGTGCGCGCCGTCGTGGTCACCGGCACTCCCCCGGCGTTCTGCGTCGGCGGTGACAGCGCCGCCCTGGCCGGACACGCTGAGCGCGGTGCGTACGACGCTGGGTTGGCCGACGAACTGGCAATGCCCGGATACGGCGTCGCGCCGGAATTCGACGCCGACTTCGCGTTCCAGTTCGCAATGCGTTTCCCGATCATCGCCGCCGTGAACGGTGCAGCTGCGGGCGTCGGTCTTGCGCTGGCCCTCTTCTGCGACCTGCGTTTCGGCGCCGCGCCGGCACGGTTGACGACCGCAGCACCCAAGCTGGGGCTGCCGGCGGAGTACGGCATGAGCTGGCAGCTGCCGCGCCTGGTCGGCATCACACGCGCCGCAGATTTGTTGCTCTCCGGACGTGTCTTCACGCCTGCCGACACCAGCGACTGGGGCCTGTGGAACGCCGTGGAGACCGACAGTGCAGCAGCACTCGCAGCGGCACAGGCCTATGCCCACCATCTCGCGCACGGCGTCGGGCCGACTGCACTCGCGACGACGAAGGCGCAGCTGTATCGCGACCTGCTGCACCACTCACCGGCCGCAGCGATCAATGACGCGCAGCGGCTACTGGAGCAGGCGATGACGACAGCCGAGTATCGAGAGGGTGTCAGTGCGCTACGCGAGAAGCGCCCACCCTGCTTCGAGTGACCCCTGACACGCCAATTTGGAAGATCGGGCCTACAGTTCCCTCATGGAGAGCGGACATCTCAACCCACCTTTGACGCGACGCCTACCAGGTTTGGCCGTCGCTGGCGTCGCCTCGCTCGGCGCCGGTGCCGTGCATGCGGCCGCAGCCGGCGTTCACGCGGAGCACGCCCGGCTGGCGCAGCTGTTCATTCTCGCGGCCGCGGCGCAGCTGGGTGTCGGCGTGTGGGCGCTCGTGCGTCCCCACCGCCTGGCCGCATGGGCCGTTGCCTACGTCAATGTCATCGCGGTCGGGGGCTGGCTGGTCACGCGACTGACGGGCATCTCCTGGATCGCAGGTCTCGAGGTTCGCGAAGCTCCGCAGTTCGCCGATACGGCCTGCGCGTTGATGGGTGCAATCGCCATCGGCACCGCGGTGAGCGCCAGCCTGGTCGGGTGGCGGCCGGCAAACCCGGCGCGTCTGGCGGTGCCATCGCTGCTGATCGCTGCGCTTGCCGTGCCTGCGATGTGGTCCGGCGGCACGCATGTGCACTCGCACGGTGAAGCGGGCCACTCGCACACCGTCGACCCTGTCACCGGCGACACCGTCGCCCACGACCACCCAGCCGACCCTGTCACCGGCGACACCGTCGCCCACGACCACCCAGCCGACCCTGTCACC
>DAORTY010000123.1:0-5706 GCA_035432905.1 Ilumatobacteraceae bacterium
GTGCCGAGCTGGGCATCTTCTCCATCGACGAGCGGCTGCAGCCCACGCTGCCCGGCGTGGAGGAGAGCGTGTGGGAGACCCGCTCGGGCAACGAGATGGTGTCGGACCCCAAGACCATCCCATCGGCCGAAGACCTGCTGGTGCAGATGGAGCTCGGCGTGGCTCCGGCTGCCCCCAACAACGACGTCACCAACCCCAGCGGGCTGCCCCGTGAGTCCACGTCGAAGCCCGCTGTGCGCCACAGCGACTCGCCGATGTGCATGCAGTGCGGCGTCCAGATGATCCGCGCCGGCAGCTGCCACGCATGCCCCAGCTGCGGCAGCACCAGCGGCTGCAGCTGACGAAGCAAGAGGCGTGTCGCTGAGGCACTAGCTCGACGAGGGGGGAGGCCGAAGGGCCTCCCCCCTTTTGCGTTGCCCGGCAAATCAGTGTCGGACCCTCTTGGCATGATGCAAGACAATGTCAACAGCATCCTTTCGTTGGATCAGAATTGTTGTTGCGAACACCAGTTCGACATGATACGTTGCCTGTATGGACGCAACTGCGGCGCACCTTCTGGTCGACTCGATCGGGTTGCTGCCTGCGGAGAGCGCGGGTCTGTTGCGGGTGGTGAAGGATTGTCATCGGCTGGCCAGCTGGGTCGAGGCGCAGCGACTGGCGGCGGTGGCGGCGCTTGCCGCTGACGGCTCACGGTCTCCGGCGAGCGACGTGGCTGATGCTGCCAAGACGTCGCGCTTCGAGGGGGACCGTGTGGTGCAGCGGGCGCAGGCGGCGGGGCTAATGCCCCAGTTGGCGGAGGCGTTGTCGGATGGGAAGGTCAATACGCGCCATCTCGACGCGGCGGCGAACGTGTTGCGCCGGGCGAAGCCCGAGCAGCGCGAGAAACTGGCGCAGCGGTCCCATAGGTGGGGTAGGGCTGCGACCTCGATGAGCGTGGGCGAGTTCCATCGGTTCGCCGAGAAGGAACTGCGCGATGTGCAGGCCGACGATGGTGTCGAGCGATTCGAGCAGCAGCGCCGCGATGCTCGGCTGAAGATCTGGAAGGACGAAGCAACGGGGATGGTGATGGGCCGCTTCGCGTTGGACCCTGAGAACGGCGCAACCCTGATGGGCGCAGTCCGCAACATGGTCGAGTCGATGTTCCATGACCGTCAGCCCGAGACGTGCCCGACCGATCCGATCGATCGTCAGGAGCACCTGCAGGCACTCGCGCTGATGGCGCTCATCCGCGGCGAGGGGGCGTCCACGGGCCGGCCGGAGGTGATCGTGGTCATCGACTACGAGACGCTGGTCAATGGCATGCATGCTTCGTCGACAGTGCGCGTGTCCGACGACGTGGAGGTGCCGGTGGAGACCGTGCGTCGTATGGGCTGCGACGGCGAGATCATTCCAGTGGTGCTGGGTGGCCAGGGTGAGGCGCTCGATGTAGGGCGCGCTGCTCGGCTGGCCACACGGGCGCAACGGAGGGCATTGCGTGCCATGTTCCACAGCTGTTGGATACCGGGCTGCGACGTGCCGTTCGACAACTGCACGATCCATCACCTCTGGTGGTGGGAGCACCTCGGGCCGACCGACCTGACCAATTTGCGGCCCACCTGCTCGCGTCACCATCACGACCTCCACGAGGGCGGCTGGAAGGTGCAATCGGATGGCTGGTCGGCGGTGATCACTCGCCCCGACGGCGGCCAGATGCACACAGGTCCACCCCCGGCTGAGGCGGCGTGAGGCGGTGCGAGGCGGTACGAGGCGGTGCGAGATGCCTGAATGCCACCTCCTCACCGGTGCGGTACCGTGCACTATGAGCGTCAACCCGCAGGTGTCCATCTGGAACGAAGAGGTCGGGTCGGCATGGGTCACCCACGCTGACCACTTCGACGCCTCGCTCAAACCGTACGGTGAAGCGGTGATGCACGCGTTGAGTGTGCAGGCTGGCGAACGCGTGCTCGATGTTGGGTGCGGCGCCGGGGCGAGCACGCTGCAACTCGCCGTTGCAGCAGCACCCGGCACCGTGCTCGGTGTCGATCTCTCCAGGCCGATGCTGGGTCTGGCGGCGCACCGTGCCGCCACGCGCGGCATCACCAATGTGTCGTTCTCCGAGCACGATGTCGAGGCTGTGCCGCTCGCAGCGGCCACGTTCGACGTTGCATTCTCGCGATTGGGCGTGATGTTCTTCACCGACCCGGTTCGCGCGTTCACGCACATCCGTGAATCGTTGGTCGGCGGCGGACGGCTGGGGTTCGTCTGCTTTCAGATGCCCTTCGACAACCCATTCATTGTCGTGCCGATCATGGCGGCGGCGCCGAGCCTGAAGATGGGGCCACCACCATCACTGACGGAGCCCGGGCCGTTCTCGTTCGCCGACCCGGCGCGGGTGACGCACATACTCGAGAGTGCGGGCTTCGGCTCTGTTGCCATCGAGCCGGGGCCGACATCGATGGATCTGGGTGTGGCCGACGACCTGTCGGTGATGGCACTTCGACTTCTGGAGCAGAACCCCTCGACCGCAGAAGCCTTCGCCGTCGCCACACCGGCGGCCCAGGCAGACGCCGTCGCCGCGGCAGCGGAGGCGCTTGCCCCTCATGTCGTCGATGGCAGGGTCACGATGGCCGCCGCGACGTGGATCGTCACTGCCAAGAACACGTAGCAAGCAGTGCCGCGCCTACGAGCGGTACGAGCCGACGAAGCGTTCGACGACGAAGTCGGCGAGTTCACCAAGATGCCCGTCGCCGCTGAGCGCTGCCAGTACTAGCGGGCCGATGAGGGTTTGCGTGACGAGCCGGGGGTCGAGTCCGGCGGGAACGTGCCCTTCGGCGGCGCCGACGTCGAGGACTGACGCGATCAAGTGCAGGTTGGCGTCGAAGTCAGCATTGAGCAGCTCGGACATCTCGGGCGAGTGGGAACGAAGCTCGAGCAGTGCCGGCAGTACCCGAGCCCAGCTCGCGTTGGAGAGCGTCGCCACTGCCTGGTCCATCCAGAATCGCAATGCTGCATGGAAACCCACCGTGAGATCGATCGGCCGCGCGTCGGGCACGTTGCAGCGCATCACGTCGATCAGTAGCTCGTGAACCGACCCCCAGTGGCGGTACAGCGTGGATTTGGCGACTCCTGAACGTTCCGCAACCGCGTCGACAGTGATGCCGCGCGGGCCGCCTTCGATGAGCAGTTCCGTGGCTGCGGCGAGCACCTTGGCGCGACTGCGGACGAGCCGCGGGTCCGGTTCACCAGTGTTGGTCGGCAACGTTGGACTCATACATTCACAACGATACAGTTTCGTTTCGTAAGTTCCCCTTGGCATCGCACACCTACGTGCCGATCACCCCACGATGAAGGAAATGCAGTGAGTACCAATCCCCCTGAGCAGCCCGCAGACGGCAGCACGTTCGCCGTCGACAAGCGGGCGCAACGCAACATCCTGATCGCGATGATCACTGCCCTGGTTGCGGTCCTGGCCGCGATGTCGGGCCTCAACGTGGCCCAGCAGCAGTTGGCCATCGACCTCGGAGCATCGCAGAGCGGGGTGCTGTGGATCATCAATGCCTACACGGTGGCGCTCGCTGCCCTGCTCTTGCCCGTCGGCGCCATCGGCGACCGCTTCGGCCGCAAACCTGTACTGCTCACCGGCTTGGCCGTGTTCGGTGTTGCCACGCTCGGCTCGCTGCTGGCCACCACCACCGGAATGATGATCATCACCCGCATCGTCGCCGGAGTCGGCGCCGCCATGATCATGCCGGTCACGCTGTCGATCATCACGTCCAGCTTTCCGCCAGAGGACAAGGCCAAGGCCATCGGCATCTGGGCGGGGTTCGCCGGTGGCGGCAGCATGCTCGCGATGTTCGTCTCCGCGTTCATGATCGACGTGCTGACCTGGCGGTGGGTCTTCATCTTGCCCTTCGCCCTCATTGCGGTCTCGGCGGTGATGACCACCCGTCATGCCCCGAACTCGAAGGAGTCCAGCGAACACCGCTTCGACACGGTGGGTTCACTGCTGTCGGCGGTTGCCATTGGCAGCCTCGTGCTCGGCATCCACGAGGGTCCCGAGCACGGCTGGAGCGCCCCGCTCACCGTCCTCGCAATGGCCGTCGGTGCCATCTGTCTCGTCGCCTTCGTGATGTGGGA
This sequence comes from Ilumatobacteraceae bacterium, assembly GCA_035432905.1. Taxonomy (GTDB): domain Bacteria; phylum Actinomycetota; class Acidimicrobiia; order Acidimicrobiales; family Ilumatobacteraceae; genus UBA668. Next base: position 4,117 of record DAORTY010000123.1, read on the forward strand.
GCGCCGTCAGCGCGAACCGTTGCTCGACATCAGTGCCTTTCGCGATCGAGGTCTCGCCACCGGCTCGGTCACGCTGCTGATCGTGTTCGCGGTGATGTTCGGCGTGTTCCTGGTGCTCTTCCCGTTCTTCCAGGCTGTCCTGGGCTGGACAGCGCTGCACTCGGCGGCCGCGATGCTGCCGATGACCGTCGTGATGATGCCGATGTCGACGGTGGCTCCTCGCATCGCCGCTCGTTTCGGGCGTCGCAACACGATGGCATCAGGTGTCGCCATCTTCGCCGGTGGCTTGGCCACGATGGCGCTGCGCGCGTCGGTCGAGGGTGGCTACATGTCGGTGCTACCCGGCCTGATGCTGATCGGTCTGGGAATGGGCCTCACCATGACGCCCGCCACCGAAGCCATCACCGAGACGCTTCCGCCGGAGAAGCAGGGTGTGGCCTCCGCGCTCAACGACACGTCACGCGAGCTTGGCGGCGCCGTCGGCATCGCGTTGCTCGGTTCCGTGTTGACCGCCGGTTACAAGTCGGCCATCGACCCAGCCCTTGCGGGCGTACCCGCCGAACTGGCCAACCAGGCGCGTGAGGGCATTGGCGCCGCGTTCGCCGTTGCTGCCCGCGCCGGCGATCAGGGCCCGGTCATTCTCGACGCCGCGAAGCACGCGTTCGTCGAGGGCTGGGTGCAGTCGATGTGGCTCGGCGTCGGTATGGCTGCCATCGCGTTCACGTACCTGTTGGTCCGCGGCCCCGGCCGGAACCCGGTCGTGACCTTCGCCGACGAGTGCGACGACCGCGTCCTGGTCGGCTGATCATCACTGAGTAGGGTCGCGAGATGAGCGAGACAGCGAGCGTCACCAGCGACAGCGACAGCAGCGGAGTGATCGTGGAGCGTGACGGCGATGTGCTGATCGTGCACCTCGACGACGGCAAGGCGAACGCACTCTCCGCACGCATGATCACCGCACTCTCCAACGCACTCGACCAAGCCGAGGGTGACGACACCATTGGCGCGCTGGTGCTGCATGGCCGCCCCGGTCGTTTCTGTGCGGGTTTCGATCTGTCGGTGATGCGGGCCGGCGACATTGGTGCCGTGGTCGCGCTGGTCAGTGACGGCGGCGATCTCGTCCGCCGGCTGTACGGCTCGTCGGTGCCCGTGGTCGCCGCCAGTACCGGCCACGCACTTGCCGCCGGCGCGCTGATCCTGCTCGGCTGCGACCTGCGCATCGGGGCCGACGTGGACTGCAAGATCGGGCTCAACGAGGTCGCCATCGGCATGGTGTTGCCCAACTGGGCGCTCACCATCGCGAAGGATCGTCTCAGCAGGCGTCACCTGCAGTTGGCCGTCGCGACCGCGCAGGTCACAGCCGGCGTCGGCGCGGTCGATGCCGGTTTCCTCGACACGGTGGTTCCCGAGAGCGAGGTGTTGCCCGCCGCAGTGGCTGCGGCGCACGGGCTGGCGGCACTCGATGGCAGGGCATACGCAGGGACAGTCCGCGCGTTGCGCGGTGAGGTGTTGGCGACGATGGCCGCGCAGATTGCGGCCGATCGCGACGCGCTCACCGCTCCGTGAGCCGGCGGGTGTCAGCGAACTAGC
>DAORTY010000123.1:5806-11401 GCA_035432905.1 Ilumatobacteraceae bacterium
ATGAACGTCGTCACGTCGGTGTAGCCCAACGAGGCGACCTCGGCACGCAGCCTGTCCATGGTGACGCGATGGCCACCGACGTTGATGCCCCCGAGCAGCGCGACGAATCGTGTCATCGCGCCATCTTGCCCCGTGTGCTCCGCATCGGCCGACGCAGGGCGGGCCTGGCAACCTGTGGCGATGGAGAACTTCGCCGGCAAGATCGCAGTCATCACAGGGGGCGGAACCGGTATGGGCCGCGAACTGGCCCGCCAGCTCAGCGCCGAAGGGTGCCACGTCGCACTGTGCGACGTGTCGGCCGAGAACATGGACGAGACGGTCGCCCTCTGCGCGGCCGATGCACCGTCGGGCACCCGGGTCACGACGTTCGTCGCCGATGTCTCGCAAGAGGCGCAGCTCGTCGCGTTCGCCGAAGCCGTGAAGACCGATCACGACACGGACCACATCAACCTGCTGTTCAACAACGCCGGTATCGGCGGTGGTGGCAGCTTTGTCACCGACGACCGCGATGAGTGGGAGACCACGTTCAACGTGTGCTGGGGCGGTGTGTACCTGGGCACCCGCACGTTCATGCCGATGCTGGTGGCCAGCGATGAAGGTCACATCGTCAACACCAGCAGCGTCAACGGGTTCTGGGCGTCGCTCGGCCCCAACATTGCGCACACCGCCTACAGCGCGGCGAAGTTCGCGGTGAAGGGTTTCACCGAGGCGCTGATCACCGATCTGCGACAGAATGCGCCGCACGTGAAGGCCTCGGTGGTGATGCCCGGTCACATCGGCACATCCATCGTCATCAACTCCGGAAAGTTCTTCGGTCGTGACCCCAAGGAGATGACCACCGAGCAGCTGGCCGACGTCCGCGACCGGCTGGGGAAGCGGGGCATGGACCTCAGTGCAGCGAGCGACGACGACTTGCGCGTCGGCATGCAGATGCAAGGTGAGATGTTTCGCGACACTGCCCCGATGACCGCAGCGCAGGCGGCGACGGTCATCCTCGACGGTGTTCGCACCGACACGTGGCGCATCCTGGTCGGTGACGACGCAGTCAGCCTCGACGAACTCGTCCGCGAGCACCCGGCAATCGCGTACGACCCCGAGTTCATCCCGCACCTGCGGGCGCGCGGATTGTTCTCGTTCGCTACCGAAGCGCCGTGAACACCGTCGTGCCAGCGATGATGGTGCGTACAACCTGTGCCCGCAGCAACGATTCTGCGTCCAGCGCCAACGGGTTGCGGTCGAGGATGACCATGTCGGCCGCCAAACCGGCTCGCAACATGCCGCGCTGATTCTCCATGTGGCTCGCCCATGCAGCGTCACGGGTCGCGTGGCCGATGGAGTCGGCGAGTGGCAGCGCGAAATCGGGGCGGTGTGGCGTGATGGACGTGTCGCTGGGCGACTTGCGCGTGGCAGCGATGAACATGTTGGGCAGCGGCTGGTAGGGGGCTGTCGGCGTGTCGGTGCCGAACGCGAGAGTGGTGCCGTGGGCCAGGTACTCGGGCCAGGCAAAGCCTCGGGGCGCCCGTTTGTCGCCGAGGATCTCCACCCAGCCAGCCAGGTAGGCCGGGTCGCAGTGGACCGGCTGCATCGACGCGGTGATGCCCAGCGGCGCAAGCCGGGCCACGTCGGCCTCGTCGACGTACTCGAGATGCTCGATGCGGTGTCGCGGGTTGCGCGTTTCGCCGCGAGCAGCGCGCCCCTGCGCAGCGACCTCCAGCGCATCGATGGCGGTCCGCACGGCGAGGTCGCCGATGGCGTGCAGCGCGATCTGTAGACCTGCTTCGTCGGCCGCGACGACCACCGGCGTGAGTGCCGCAAGGTCCCAGATCAACTCTCCGGGTTCACCGTTCGCGAACGGGGCGAGCATTCCCGCGGTGCAGCCGTCGATGGTGCCGTCGATGATGAGTTTGATGCCTGCTACGCGGATCGGCCCGTCAGCGTGCAGCGCGGCCCTTGTGGCGGCATGCGCAACCTGTGCCAGTTCGGTAGCCGGATCGCCCGTACGCGCGATCAGCCAGTGACCGACGATCGTGAACGCAAGGTCGCCCCGCTGCTGCGAGCGAACGAATGCGTCGAGCGAATTGGAATCCACCCCCATGTCAACCGCGGCAGTGGTGCCGGCGGCCCGGTAGGCGTCGAGCGCAGCTGCCAACTGGGTGTCGCGCTCCGCATCATCGGCGGCATTCATCACCGGCCACGCCAGGTGATACCCGGCGTTCTCCATCAGCAAGCCGGTGGCGACACCGTCGGCATCGCGCACGATGTGGCCGCCGATCGGGTCGGGTGTGTCGTCGTCGATGCCCAGCTCGGCGAGGGCCGCCGAGTTGGCCCACACGGAGTGCAGGTCGCTGGCATCCAGGTACACCGGCCGGTCGGAGATGGCCGCGTCGAGCATCTGGCGTGTCGGCAAGCCGTCCGGGATGGCGGTGAACAGCCAACCGATACCGAGCACGCGGGGTGCGTAGGGGTTGGCTGCGAGCCATTGCTGCAACGTGTCGGCCACCTCGCCGAGCGTCCCCGCCGATCGCAACTGAGCACGTCGCAGGCTGGCGCCGGTTCCCAGCAGATGGGCGTGTGCATCGACAAAACCGGGAAGCACCAGCCCTTCACCGGCGTCGATCGCCTCGCTGTCACCAGCAAGGGCGCGGGCCTCGGCGAGGGAGCCGACGAACTCGATGACCCCGCCTCGAGCGACTACCGCCTGCGCCCACGGTTGCTCGGGATCAGAGGTGAAGACCGTGCCGTGAACCAGGAGTGCCTCGTTGGAAGTCATCTTGCGAGACTAGAAGCCTGCGGTCATCGGATCGCGTGCGTGCGCGCGATTAGGGTCGACAGGGCATGGCAACGCTGCGATTCAGCTTCGGCACGATGGGCTCGGGCAAGAGCACGATGGCCCTTCAGATCCACCACAACCTCGCGAGCCGCGAGCTGTACGGCCTACTGCTCACCACGCTCGATCGTGAGGGTGCGCAGGTGACCAGCCGCCTCGGTGTGGCCGCTCACGCCATCGAGGTCGTGCCCGACCTCGACATCTACAAGCTGGCTGTCGACAACTGGCCGATTCACTACCTCGTGTGCGACGAGGCCCAGTTCTACTCCGTCGAGCAGTGTGATCAGCTGGGTCGTGTCGTCGACGACCTGGGCGTCGATGTGTTCGCCTTCGGGCTGATCACCGATTTCCGTGGCGAGTTGTTCGAGGGAACCAAGCGCATGCTGGAGATCGCGGACGAGCGGGTGGCGATGCAGGTGGAGGCGCGGTGCTGGTGCGGCGCCCGGGCCACGCACAACGCGCGCGTGGTCAACGGTCAGATCGTCTACACCGGCGAGACCGTCGTGGTCGGCGACACCGGCGATCACGCCGAGCAGCCGCTGTTCGGCGACGTCGTTCGCTACGAGCTGCTGTGCCGCGCGCACTACCGCTTAGCCGATCTCGGCGAATAGCCCCAACCCGCTTTTACGTACACGCTGTCGGGCTCTGACCTGGGCGGTGAGTGCGCAGGTGTGACACAAAGCGTCTCTACGGGTGGGTGGTGTTTCTCTGCGACGCAATGACGAGCTCCGACGGCGCGCTGCGCTCCCAGAGCACGGCCCCGAGACATGCCGTGATGACCCAGAGTGCGGCCACGACGGTGCACCACGTCATCAACGCCATCGCCGCGCCGATGGGACCGAACCCTTCCCAGCCGCCGAGCAGCATCGGCAGCAGCACGCGGGTGATGCCACGGATCACCAGCATGTCGAGCACGACACCCGCCAGCCCGCACCACATCAGATGCTTCCAGCCGTTGGCGCCCGAGCGCACGAGAACCGCAGGCGTCGCGGACCACAGGATGAACGTCGGGATGAGGGCGAGTGCGTGGAAGACCATGCGAGGTACGCCGGGCAGGTGCATGCTGACCAGTGCAAGAGCGCCCACCTGTGTGGCGAGGAACAGGAAGAACCAGACGGCGCCGCGCCCTACCTCCTCGAAAAAGGTGAAGCGCTCCCGGCGCCACGCGCGTGCGAACGTCTTGGCGACCTGCGACGACATGGGGATGCCCCACACCAGGAAGCTGGCGAGGCCCAGCACCGTCCACGTGTTCTTCAGGCTGGCACCGGTGCCGAAAAGACCGCGGACCTGGCTGGCGCCGTCACCGTGCAGTTCCAGCTGACGGATGAGCAGGTCGCCGAAGCTGAGCGAGTTGCTGAACCCGCTGAACCACCCGAAACCGATCAGGATGAGCGGGATGACGGTGGTGAACAGCTCGAGTGCCAGCAGGCCGCCGAGGTCGAGGCCTTCGATCTCGAAGAATCGACGTGTGGTGGCCACTGGTAGGCCCAACCGACGCGATGCCTCCAGCTGCTCGACGTGGCTGACGACGGACTCCTTGAGGGCCTCGATCGGACTGTCGTCCATGGTCAGCCCGGGGCCGTACCGTCAGCGCACACCATGGTCGAAGTGTAGGACCGGCGGCTGCCTGGCAGCGGCGGCACCCGGCAACGGTCTGGCGGAATGGCTGCGTCAGGTCGTAGGATTGCCGCAACCGTTCGGGCCAACGTCGTCCCGTGCGCCACCAGCCGTTCAACCGACTACGTCAGTCGACTCGTGGAGCAGAACTCGATGCATTCAGAATCTCCTGCGGGCTACCCCGCGCCGTCCGGACTCTATGACCCCCGCTTCGAACACGATGCGTGTGGCGTGTCGTTCGTGGCCAACATCAAGGGTGTTGCCAGCAATGCCATCGTGGCGCTCGGCGTCGGCGCGCTGTGCAACATGGAACACAGAGGTGCCACCGGTGCCGAGGCCGACTCGGGCGATGGTGCCGGCATTTTGATCCAGGTGCCGGACAGGTTCCTGCGCGCCGTGGTGTCATTCGCGCTGCCCGCCGCCGGCGCGTACGCCGTCGGGTTCGGCTTCCTGCCCGCTGACCCCACCGACGCCGAGAAGGCGCAGGACGCGATCGAGTCGATCGTCGCCGAGGAAGGCCTCGACGTGCTCGGCTGGCGCGAGGTTCCCACCAACCCCGACTGCCTCGGCAAGACGGCTCGCTCGGCAATGCCGTCGTTCCGGCAGCTGTTCGTGGAGGACGGCGCCGCTCACTCCACGGGCCTGGAACTGGACCGCAAGCTCTTCGTGGTGCGCAAGCGCATCGAGCACGAGCTGCCGGCCGAGCAGAGCACGTACTTCCCGTCGTTGAGCAGCCGCACCATCGTCTACAAGGGCATGTTCACCACGCCGCAGCTGGCCGAGTTTTTCCCAGACCTGGCCGACGAGCGCATCGAATCGGCGCTGGCGCTGGTGCACAGCCGCTTCAGCACCAACACGTTCCCGTCGTGGCCACTGGCTCACCCGTACCGCTACATCGCGCACAACGGCGAGATCAATACGGTGCAGGGCAACCGCAACTGGATGCGCACTCGGGAGAGCCTGCTCGCCAGCGACCTCGTGCCGGGTCTCGACCGCGCCTTTCCGATCTGCACGCCGGGTGGTAGCGACTCGGCAACATTCGACGAGGTGCTGGAGCTGTTGCATCTGGCGGGTCGCAGCCTGCCGCACGCCGTGCTGATGATGATCCCCGAGGCGTGGGAGAACCACGACACGATGGATGCCGAGAAGCG
>DAORTY010000124.1:0-11388 GCA_035432905.1 Ilumatobacteraceae bacterium
CCCACGACCACCCAGCCGACCCTGTCACCGGCGACACCGTCGCCCACGACCACCCTGCGGACCCCGTCGCCGCCGCTGGCTGGCCACGTCCGTGGGACCCAGCGGTCGGCATCGACCTGTCGGGTGTGCCAGGCGTCTCGGTCGACCAGCAGCTCCGTGCCGACCAACTCATCAAGGACACGCTGAAGGATCTGCCCAAGTGGTCGACGACCGCCGAAGCTGAAGCCGACGGCTACAAGAGCATCGGCGACGCAGGAACCGGCGTCGAGCACTACATCAAGACGTCGCTCATCGAGGACGACGTGATGCTCGACCCCACACAGCCCGAATCCTTGGTCTACGAGGTCGACGGTCCCAACCGAACGCTGACCGGCGCGATGTTCATCGCCAGCGCACGCCCCACCGATGACCCGACGCTCGCCGCGTTCGCCGGTGCACTGATGACATGGCACAACCACGGCAACCTCTGCTGGGCCCTCATCGACGGAGTTTCGAAGGTCGTCGGAATCACCGACGCCAACGGCGTGTGCGCCAACGGCGTCAACACCGGTGGAGCCAACCCAATGGTGCATGTATGGATCGCGCCCAACCAGTGTGGGCCATTTGCGGCGCTGGAAGGTATCGGCGCTGGTCAGACCGCAGTCAGCGAGGCCGACCGCGTCGACAAGTGCAGCACCCACGATCACACGGCAACGGTGGCCCCCAAGCCCTACGACCCCACACAGCCGATCGACCTGTCGGGCACTCCCGGGGTCACACCCGAACAGCAGGCCGCCGCCGAGAACCTCATCGCCATCACCGTCATACGACTTCCACAGTGGAGCGACTACAAGGTTGCCGAGGCCGCTGGCTTCAGCAGCATCGGAGACGGGCGAAGCGGCTTTGAGCACTTCGTCAACTGGGACTGGATCAACGACGACGTCGTGCTCGACCCGGACTTCCCCGAGAGCCTCGTCTACGTGCCGCAGCCCGACGGATCCAAGAAGCTGGTGAGCGCAATGTTCATGCTGCCCGACACAGTTGCGTTGCCTGATGTGCCCGACATCGGCGGTGCGTTGATGCAGTGGCACATCCACGACAACCTGTGCTTCACCAAGGACCCGAAGGCCGCACGAGTTGGCAGCGTGACGCCGCCGGGTGTCGACTGCCCACCCGGATTGGCCAGGCTTCTCCCATCAGCGATGATCCATGTCTGGATCACGCCGAATCCGTGTGGACCGTTCGCTGCGCTCGAGGGCGTGGGGGCAGGGCAGGTAGCGCCAGGCGAAAAGCCCCTGTGCGACGCCGCCCACGGTTCGCACTAGCCCGAGTGCCACGTCACCACTGCGAGTGCCACGTCGCCAGTGCGAGTGCCAGCTGACCATGCGAGTGGGTACTCGCACCCCGGGGTGCGAGTACCCACTCGGATGCCCGTAGTACAGGACTGACCGGGCGACAGGTCGCCAGCCGCTACGGCAGCTCCAGCACCGTGACGATGCCGGTACTGCCGTCGACATGCACCCGAGCGCCGTTCGGAATTCGATGTGTTGCGCCAGTGGCACTGATCACGCACGGGATACCCAGTTCGCGACTGACGATGATGGCGTGGCTCAGCGGTGCGCCGACGTCGACCACAACGGCCGCCGCGGGAACGAACAGAGGTGTCCACGACGGGTCGGTGATCGGAGCGATCAGAATGTCGCCGGGCTCCAACGCGAACGGATCATTCGAGTCGAGGATGACCCGAGCGATGCCCTCCGCCTGGCCCGGGCAGCCGGACATGCCTGCCAGCACGTCGCCGACGGCGAGTGTGTCCGCTCTGACCGCATCGCGACGAGTCCACGTGTCGGGGCCGTCGGTGCGGCCGACGAAGACGAACGGCGGCTCCAACTGTTCCAGGCGCAGGTACTCGGCCCGGCGTTCGCGCACCGTTGCGGCGAGCGATTCTGGAGAAGTGAGAAACGTTGGCATCTCGTCCTTGGTGACGAAGCCGAAGTCTTCGATCTCGTCGAAGACCCCTGCATCGACCATTCGTCGTCCGATCTCACGCATCGCGATGCGCATCTCGTGCACGACTCGGATGTTGTTGGTCTTCGTTCGTTCGCGGCCCGGCAGCCACGCCTTCGAGCAGCCGATCGCTGCCGCCAACTGTCCGTGGGTCGCCGCATCACCCTCCACCATCGCCAGCAGTTCGACAGAGGCAGCCTCGCGCTCGGCGACGCGTTCCGCGTGATGGCCCGCCGGGTCGGCGCTGTCGGGCGAGGCACGCATGCGGTCGATCGCTGCCAGGGCCAACGCGGGTCGAGTCTCCCAGCTCGCCGACCGGGACTCCCACTCGTTGGGCCCGCGGCTGCCGTACTCGTACAGGAACTCGGCGAACCCCGCCTCGAACTCGGCGGACCCGAGCGGCAATCGGGACAGCGCCCACATCGCATGGCTGGGCTCTGCTGAATCCACCTCACCAATACCGGCAAGTATCGGCATGACCAGGTCTGGGCGGCCAACGGCGGTGGCGACGCCGCTGATGGCCCCCACCGGCACCGTGGCCATGTAGGTGGTGAAGAGGTGCTGCCCGAACATCCGCCGGTGCAGCGGCACCATCTCCAAGAAACGCTCCCACAGCTCGCCCAGGCTGAGTGCCGAGACGTCCGGCCGATTCGTTCGCAGCGCCTTGGTGAGTGCCTTGTCGTCAGTCAGTTCGGTGAGGTCGCTGAGGCTCTGTTGCGCGAACACCCACCCGAATGTTGCCCCGATCTTCTCGCTGAGGTCGGGGCGAACATCGCCATCCATCTCCTCGTACGGCGGAATACCGGGCTGTGCCCCGAAGAACTGCTCATCCATCATCTGCCAGCTGAGACCCGGGGCACGAACACCGAACAGTCGGATCAACGATGCGTTGAGATAGCAGTAGCCGCCCTGGACGCCGAGCTGACAAAAATCGTCGGCGGGCAATTCATCAGCGTCGAACGCACCCATCCGCACCCACGCATCGCGCCAGCCGAGCTCAGCTTCGAACAACGCGGCGGAACTGGTGAGTGGTGTCACCGGGTCGGGGAACACCTCTCCGACGTTGGCACGGGTATAGATCGGAAAGCGAGCGGACAGCGAAGTGTCCGTCACGTAGTACCTGTCACTCATGGTGTCCCCCAAGACAATCAGTGTTCGGGCGGATGATAGTCACACCTGCCACCTTGAGCCGGACGGTGCCACTTCGCCGATTCGCTGCGAGCATGCAGGTATGAGTGTGCTTGAGGACCGCAGCTGGGCAGCGTTCACCGAGGAAGGCCCCTGGACGCTGCAGCGCGACGCAATCCGTTGGCTGCCACTGGCCGCGGACCTACGTGCCCGGGCGCAGGCCGAAGTGCCGGCGCTCACCAAGGCCGGCCGAGTGCCGCCCGGCCGCAGGGTGGTGCGCGTGGTACGGGTGCTCTCCGGTGCCGTGGTGCCGTGGATGGTACGCAAGAAGCGCGGCAGGTATGCCACCACCGAGGCCAGTCGAGCGGAGATCTCGCTGCGCCTGCGCCGCGCTGCTGAACAGTTGGGGCCCACCTACATCAAGCTCGGACAGATCATCTCCAGCGGCGAAGGGCTGTTCCCCGCCGAACTGGTGAACGAGTTCAAGAAATGCCGCGACCAGGTGCCGGCGGAGCCGTTCGAGACAGTGCGCCTCGTGGTGGAGGCCGACCTCGGCGCGCGTCTGGAGGACGTGTTCGCCTCGTTCGACCGCGCCCCGCTGGCAGCAGCGTCGATTGCACAGGTCCACGCGGCAACGCTGCTGACCGGCGAAGACGTCGTGGTCAAGGTGCAGCGCCCCAGCGTGTCGCTGCTGGTGCACAAGGATCTGCGGGTCATGGCCTGGCTGGCGCCGTTCCTGGTCGGTCGTATCCCCATCGCCTCGCTCGCCAATCCGCCGGCGTTGGTGGAGCTGTTCGCGGAGACGATCGTCGAGGAGCTGGACTTCCGTATGGAGGCCGCCAACATGATCGATGTCGCGGCGATGTTGCACGAGCTGGGGAACCACGGCTATGTGGTGCCGCGGCCCCACCCGACGCTGGTGACACGCCGTGTGCTGGTGATGCAAAAGCTGCAGGGCTTCAACTTCGACGACGTGGTGGGCATGCAGAACGCCGGCATCGACACCGAGGAAGTGGTGCGCACTGCCATGGTCGCGCTGATGGAAGGTGCCATGGTCTACGGCGTGTTCCACGGCGACCTGCATGGTGGCAACCTGTTCGTGCTGCCAGACGGCCGCACCGCGCTGCTCGATTTCGGCATCGTCGGTAGGCTTTCTCGTGATCGTCGGCTGGCATTCCTGCGCATGATGTTGGGTGCCACCACCAACGACGTGAAGGGCCAGATGGCCGCAATGCGCGACCTGGGCGCGCTGCCCGCCGACACCGATCTCGACGCGGTGATCAAGGACCTGCGACTCGACCAGCCGACGGTCGACCCGACCACGCTCACCGGCGAGGAATTGGTGGCCGAGGTGCAGCGCGTCGTGAAGGCGCTGTTGGGCTACGGCGCCAAGCTGCCCAAGGAACTGATGCTGTACGTGAAGAACATGGTCTTCCTCGACGGCGCGATGGCTCGCCTGGCACCCGACCTCGACCTCCTCGGCGAAATTGGCAGGATCTCGCTGATGTTCGCCGAACGTCACGGTGAGCGGCTGGCCGGCGAACTGGGTATCGACCACACGGCAGTCGCCATCAACATGGATGGCGTGAAGGCAGGCTTCGGCGTCGACAGTGATACCGAAGCGCTCACCTACCGCGAGCTGCAGGCGCGCCGCGAACTCATCCAAAAGCGCATGCGCGACCACGTCGCCAAGTAGCGTCGCTCGCCGTGCGTCTTGTCGTAGCCCGTTGCACTGTCGACTACAGAGGTCGGCTCGATGCCCACCTCCCGGAGGCCGTCCGCCTGATCATGGTCAAGGCCGACGGCTGCGTCGCCATCCACGCCGACGGCGGCGCGTACAAGCCGCTCAACTGGATGAACGCCCCCAACACGCTGGTCGACCACGGCGGCCACTGGACCGTGACCAACCCCAAGGGTGAGGAGCTGGTGATCACCTTGCTGGAGGTGCTCACCGAGACGGCGCACGAGTTCGGCGACGACCCCGGCCTGCAGAAGGACGGGGTGGAGGCGCACCTGCAGGTATTGCTGGCCGCCTCTCCACACGCCATCGAGGATGGCCTCACGCTGGTTCGCCGGGAATACCCCACCGCCATCGGGCCCATTGATCTCGTGTGTCGTGACGCCGGCGGTCAGGTGGTGGCCATCGAAGTGAAGCGGCGCGGCGACATCGACGGTGTCGAACAGTTGGCCCGCTACATCGAGCGGCTGCACCTCGATTCGTCGCTGGGCACCGTGCGCGGAGTGTTCGTCGCACAGAGCGTGAAGCCGCAGGCGAAGGTGTTGGCCGAGGCTCGCGGCTTCACCGTGGTCGAAGTCGACTACGACGAGCTGCGCGGCATGAAGCCCGACGAGCTGCGCCTGTTCTGACGGCCGGGGTATCGTCTCGTCGATGCGTTTCGTCCACGGCGTTGCCCAGCACTACGAGTGGGGCGACCACGACGCCATCCCGCAGCTGCTCGGGGTTCCCACGGACGGCCGCCCGTGGGCCGAATGGTGGTTGGGAACGCATCGCTCGGCGGTCTCCCGACTTTCCGATGGCACGCCATTGTCGGAACTCTCAGGAGAGTTGCCGTACCTGTTGAAGCTGCTGGCCGCAGCGCACCCCCTGTCGCTGCAGACGCACCCCGATGCCGCCACGGCCGCCGAGGGGTACGCACGTGAAGAGGCTGCCCGGGTTGCACTGCACGACCCGCGTCGCATCTATCGCGACCCGTTCGCCAAACCCGAGCTGCTGTGTGCCCTCACCGCGTTCGACACACTGTGCGGTTTCCGGCCGGTGGCAGCCACCGAAGCGCTGCTTCGCGAGCTCGGCGCTGACGAGGCGGCCTCCGTGCTGCACCACCGAGGGCTCGAGGCGGTCGTCGCCGACCTGTATCTCGGTGCAGTCGACGCGACGGCGATCGTTGCCGCCTGCGCAGGGCATCGCTCATCCGAGGCAGCATTGGTCACCCGCTTGAACGCGAACTACCCCAACGAGCCCAGCGTCGCTGTCACACTGCTGCTCAACAGGGTGCTGTTGCAGCCCGGAGAAGCCATCTTCCTCGGCCCGGGCAACCTGCACGCGTATCTCCACGGTTTCGGCGTGGAGATCATGGGTGCCAGCGACAACGTGGTTCGCGGCGGCCTCACCACCAAGCACATCGATGTCCCCGAACTGCTCGCCGTGCTGCGCTTCGAGCAGCTCGCCAACCCGATTGTCGAGGCCGTGGAAGTCGAGCAGGGTCGGTGGTGCTACCCCACCCCCGAGGCCCCGTTCGAGCTGTGGCGTTTCGAAGTCGACCACCGCATGTCGCACACCTCGCAGGGCAACGAACTGCTGTTGTGCACCAGCGGGACGACCGGCCCGCTGCAGCACGGTGCCGCTGCCCACCTCGCCGTCGGTGAAACGGTTGTCCTCGAGGGACCGAGCACCGTCTTTCGAGTTCGCCAGAACGGCTAACGCTCGACGGCGAGTGTCAGCTTCGGATGCAACCGTCGCAGCGCCGGCGCGACGAAGCGCTGCACGGTGTCGTCGGTGAAACGGCAGCCGTGACAGGCGCCTGACATGTGGAGAGTCACCACGTTGTCGTCGAGACCCACCACGGTGATGGTTCCGCCGTGGGCTCCGGTGATGGGCCCGGCCGCTGAGTCGACGATGCGCTGGACCTCGTCCAACGTCAGGGCACCGACATCACTTCGCTGCGGGTCCGTCGGCTCGAACAACCACTCGGCACGACTTCTCAAGGCCTCGATGAGTGCATCGTTCACCGGTCCCAGCAGCTGTTGCCAGTCGTCCGCCGTGGGCACACGCACGACGATGCTGCTCTCGACAACTGCCACCTCCGTCACCGCGGCGAGGTTGCCGAGGCCCTGCCACGGTGGCTGCCGTCGTCCTGCGACCACGTCGGTCAGCGATGGCGCAGAGCACACCCACCGCACGACACAGGGGTCGACGGTTCGCTCGACGTGCACCGACGGTGCGCCAGCGAACGAGGCAGCGTCAGGTGACGGCACCGACCACCAACCTGGCTATGAGCGCGGCAACATACGCCATCACGAACATGGAGGAGAACGCAATGGCCGGCCACTTCCACGAGTTGGTCTCACGTCGCAGGACGGCAACGGTGGACATGCACTGCAGTGCGTAGACGAAGAACACCAGCAGCGCAGCCACGGTGGCCGCGTCGTAGACGGGCGTGCCGTCATCGTTGCGCAGTTCGTGCAGACGGTCGGGCAGCGACGAATCGTCGTTGTTGCCGGTCGTCATCGCCAGCGTGCTGACGAAAACCTCGCGTGCCGCAAGGCTGCCGACAAGCGCGACGTTGGTACGCCACTCGAACCCCAGCGGCGCGAACGCCGGCTCCATCGCCTTGCCCATCGCGCCGGCTGCACTGTGCTCGAGCTGGTAGCTCTCCTGCTGGGCGGGTGCCATCCCTTGCGGTGGCGTCGACGATGGCACGTTCAGCAGCACCCACAGCACCAGTGAGCTGGCGAGGATGATCGTGCCCGCCTTGCGCACGAACGACCATGCGCCCTCCCATGTCTGACGCAGCACGGCGCGCAGCGTTGGGCGGCGGTACGGCGGCAGCTCCATCACCACCGGCGCGGCCGGGCCTGACAGAGCGGTGACACTGAGGATGCCTGCGTACGCCAGACCGGACACGGCACCGAGAACGTACAGACCCAACAACACCAGGCCCTGGCTACGGATGGGGCCGAGCACCGCTCGGTCCGGAACGAAGCCGGAGATCAGAAGGGTGAACACCGGCAGGCGCGCCGAGCACGTCATCAGCGGAGCAGCCATCATCGTTGCGATCCGGCGACGCTCGCTGGGGATCGTGCGTGCGGAGAGGATGCCGGGGATGGCACAGGCGAACGATGAGAGCATCGCCACGAAGCTGCGACCCTCCATCCCGAACCGACCCATCAGACGGTCGGCGAGGAAGGCGGCGCGTGACAGGTAGCCGACCTTCTCGAGCAGCGTGAGGATGAGGAACAGCAAGATGATCTGCGGCAGGAAGACGAGCACGCCACCGACCCCGGACACCGCGCCATCGGCCAACATTCGGCCGAACCACCCCGGCACGTGGTTGCGAACGCCGCTCGCGAACCAGCCGAAGAGCGAGTCGAGCCGGTCGGCCATGGGGGTGGCCAGCGTGAAGATGGACTGGAAGAACGCAAGCATGACGAGCCCGAAGATGATCACGCCCATGATGGGGTGCAGGAGCACCGCGTCGATGCGACGGGTTCGGCTGTCGGCACCTGGCGGGCGATAGGCCACAGCCAGCACCGAGCGGACCCATGCCGAACGGGCGGCCGCGTCGGCCGGCGGCAGCAGCAAGGGCCGCGACCATGCGATCGGATCTGACAACAGGTCTTTGACCGCCTCCAACCCGACGCCCTTGTGACCAATGACGCCGACCACCGGGATTCCGATGGCGGTGGACAGCCGGTCGACGTCGATCGATCCCCCGCGCGCAGCAACCTCATCGATCATCGTGACGACGAGGCATGCAGGGTGGCCCAGCCGGAGCAGTTCGGCGACGAACAGCAGCGACCGTTCCAGCGTGGACGCATCGGCGACCATCACGAGTGCGTCTGGACGAGCGACGCCCTCGATCGCGCCGGCGAGCGAATCCGAGACGATCTGCTCGTCGGGGCTGATGGCCGACAACCCGTACGTGCCCGGCAGATCGACCACCATCACCTCGAGGTCGCCGAAGGTGGCCATCGCCTCCCGCCGGGTCACGGTCACGCCCGGGTAGTTGGCGGTCTTGGCGTGCATGCCGGTGAGCGAGTTGAACAGGGTGGTCTTGCCGGCATTGGGGCTGCCGACGAGTGCTACATGCAGTACGTCGGGGCCGACCACCCGAGTCGACGATGTGGGTTCACAGTGCGACATGGTGTCCGTCCTGCCCATCGACGGCGGACTGCTCGAGTGCCGCAACCTGCACCAGCGCGGCGTCGACGCGGCGCATGGTCAGGCGCGAACGACGGACCTCGTAGATCGTCGGGTCACCCAATGGTGCTCGTCGTTCGACCGTGATCACCGTGCCGGCGATGACACCGAGGTCTTCCAGCCGACGCCCGTGCCCACCCTCACCGGGGGCAACCGAACAGATGACCACCGCTTCACCGACAGGAACGTCACACAAGCGCCGAGTTGTCATCACCGTTAAGAGACCCTAACAGTCGTCGCGGCAACGCGCAAACGTGACAGAGGTCCTAGAGGCGGACCACGGCATCCAGCGCGAGGTCGAGCAGCCGGTCTCGGGCTCCTGCCTGCTGCATCCAATTGCGATGGTCCCACTCGGCGGCGCTCACATCGTCGCCGGCGTAGAGCAACTGTGCATATGTGGCGCCGCGGAACGTAGCGCACGCGAACATTGCGGACACTTCCATCTCGACGCACAGGCAACCCTGCTCGCGGCGACGCGCCACCTTCGCAGCAGTCTCACGGAAAATGGCATCCGTGGTCCAGACCCGCCCTCGATCATGGGGCACACCGGCCTCGCCGAGTGCCGCTTCAATAGCGGCAAGCGCACGCGGGTGGGGCGCAACCTGCGCCTCGGGCGGCGCGTAGTGATAGCTGGTGCCCTCGTCGCGCACGGCGCTCGTCGGCACGATGACGTGCCCGACGTCGAATCCGGGTTTCACGATGCCGGCGCCTCCGCACCCGATGATGTACGTCGCACCGAGCGCGATGACGACCTCGAGCGAGCTGACAGCGGCGGGAGCGCCCACGCCCAGACTGACCAGTGCCACCGGCACGCCGCGATGCTCGACCACGCAGATGGGGTGGTCGCCGTGCTCGAACGACACATGGTGCACCGGCACGAGGCCGGCGGTGCGGTCGCGAACGACGTTGCCGAACCAACACATCACCGCGTGCTGCGGGAAGCCCAGCGGCGCACGGTACATGCTGGGGTTGATGACCGCCTCTGGCGATGGGTCGAACTCGAACAGCGGCGAATGCGGCGACGGGCTCGTCGAGTTCGACGACACGTCAGCCACCACTGACGGTGCGGCGGATCTCGACAATCTTCTCCTGCGCGTGGTTGGCGTCATCGCCCTTGTCGCCCAGCAGCTTCGCTCGGTCCTTGGCGGCTTCCCGCTCAGCGATGGTGGTGTCCACCCGGGCCAGCGCAGCTTCGGTGCCGTGCTCGTGGATGAACTCGGCCCACTCGACCAGCGCCTCCACCATTTCACTCTCCGGCACCACGGCGACGTTACGGCCTTTGACGAACAGGTGGCCACGCTTGTTGCCGGCAGCAATGCCGAGGTCGGCCTCGCGAGCTTCACCGGGGCCGTTGACGACGCACCCCATGACGGCCACCTGCAACGGAATCTTGCGATCGCCGAACGCCTTCATCGCCCGATTGGCGACATCGATGACATCCACCTCCGCACGCCCGCACGACGGACACGCAATCAGGTCGACGTTCTTACGCTCGCGCAGACCGAGGGCTTCCAGCAGCTGACGACCGGCGCGAGCTTCCTCAACCGGGTCGGCCGTGAGGCTGTAGCGAATGGTGTCGCCAATGCCTTCCAGCAGCAGTGTGGCGATGCCGGCGGTGGCCTTCACCAAGCCGGCCGGCGGCGGCCCGGCCTCGGTGACGCCCAGGTGCAACGGCGCATCGGTGACGACACTGAGCTGACGGTAGGCCTCGACCATCTTCGGCACGTTGGAGGCCTTGACGCTGATCTTGTAGTCCGTGAAGCCGACCTCGTCGAAGTACGCGATCTCCTTGAGTGCACTCTCGACCATCGCCTCGGGCTTCAGCCCGTCGTACTTCTCGTACAGCGAAGGGTCGAGCGAGCCGCCGTTGACGCCGATACGGATCGAGAGACCGCGATCCTTGGCCTCGGAGGCGACAGCCTTGATGTGTTCGGGCCGGCGGATGTTGCCCGGGTTCAGGCGCAGGCCGTGCACGCCGGCCTCCATTGCGGCCAATGCCATCTTGTACTGGTGGTGGATGTCGGCGATGATCGGAATCGGCGAACGCGGCACGATCTGCGCCAGCCCTTCGGCGGCTTCGGTCTCGTTGCAGGTGCAGCGCACGATGTCGCAGCCGGCGGCAGCCAGTGCATATATCTGTTGCAGCGTGCCCTCGACGTCGGAGGTCTTGGTGATGGTCATCGACTGCACCGTGATCGGGGCGCCGCCGCCAACCGGCACCTTGCCCACGAAGAGTTGGCGGGTGTTGCGTCGTTCGAAGCTCACCCGACCAGTGTGCCACCTTCCGTGACCGGCGCGACGTCCAGCTAGTGCTATGTCCGTCAACGTTCGCATCG
>DAORTY010000125.1:0-11199 GCA_035432905.1 Ilumatobacteraceae bacterium
CAACGACATGCGCAGCCGGTACGTGCCGGTGCCGCTGAGGTCGACGGCCTTCTGCCCGAGGATGTCCTCGTCGAGCAGGTTGAGCCCGCCAACGGTGTGCACTTGCACGCCGACGTAGAGCCCGGGGGTGGGCGCGCCCACCGCCACGATCACCTGCACGTACGACTCGGTCCAGGTGTTCAGCACCGACAGCGGCTGCCCGTCGGCATCGACCACCGCAAGTGAGATCACCTGTGCCTGTCGGGTGTGGTCGCGCTCGAGCACCAGCGCCGCAGCACCGCCACCCGATGATCGCGTGTACTCGCCGATCACGTCCGACGTAGGCCCCACCGAGCGCACCTGGCCCCTGTCGAGCCAGACCGCCCTGCCGCACAGGCGTGCCACGGACTCCATGTTGTGGCTGATGAACACCACGGTGCGGCCGCTCTGACCGATCTCACTCATCTTGCCGAGGCACCGGCGCTGGAAGTCGGCGTCGCCGACGGCAAGCACTTCGTCGACGAGCAGGATGTCGGCCTCGAGGTGAGCGGCGATCGCGAATCCCAGGCGCAGGTACATGCCCGACGAGTAGCGCTTGACGGGCGTGTCCATGAACGGCTGCAGGCCGGCGAACTCCACGATCTCGTCCAGCCGACGAGATACCTCACGCCGGCTCATGCCGAGGATGGCCCCGTTGAGGAACGTGTTCTCCCGCCCTGTGAGCTCTCTGTGGAAGCCGGTGCCCACCTCGAGCAGGGAACCGATCCTGCCGCGCGTGCGCGAGCTGCCCTCGGTAGGCGCGGTGATGCTGCTGATGATCTTCAGCAGCGTGCTCTTCCCTGCACCGTTCGATCCGACGATGCCGAGTGCTTCTCCCTCGTGCACGTCGAACGACACGTGCCGCAGCGACCACAACTCGGAGCGCACCGGGGCTGGCCGACCACGCAACCGGGCCGCAAGGCGCGCAACCGACTCGCGGAGGTCGGTGCCCTCTCCGTGGTGCTCGCCGAGCCGGTACCGCTTGCCCAGATCCTGGAGTTGAATGACAGGTTCGTTCATCAGATGACGTCTGCGAACTCGCGCTCGTGGGCTCGGAAGGAGACCAGGGCCAGGAGGAACCCGACGACCGCGACGCCGACCGACAGGCCGACTTGCCCGACGGTGGGGGCCTCGCTGCCGATCACTCCACTGCGGATGAGCCCGACCGCACCGGCAACCGGGTTGATGTACGCCACGGTCTGCCACGCGTCGGGCAGCTGGCTGGGCGGATACGCAATAGGCGTGAGAAAGAGCATGATCTGCAGCCCGAACGACACGAGCACCATGACATCGCGATACTTCACGACCTTTGCGCTGAAGTACACCACCGCACCACACACGCTGACGACCAGCAGTATGAGACCGAGCGGCAGCCCGAGCAGTGCACCCGTCACCGTCAACGAGCCTCCGGTGACGAGCGAGGCAACCAGGGCCACGACCAGCCCTATGGTGAGGTCGATCAGCCCGGGGATGATCGCCGCAGTCGGAATGATCAGGCGCGGAAACGACACCTTCGTGAGCAGCTCACCGTTGTACATCAGGCTGCCGGTGCCGTTGCCGACGGAGGAAGAGACGTAGTTCCAGGTGACGAATCCGGCCACGGCGAACGCGAAGTACGAGCCGCCCTCCACTTGGATGTCGGCCACCCTGTTGAACACGATCGTGAACATCAGCGCACCGACGAGCGGCTGCAGCACCGCCCAGGCCCCGCCCAGCAACGCCTGCTTGTAGCGCACTCTGACGTCGCGGTATGCGAAGAAGAACGCAAGCTCGCGATGCTTCCACAGCTGGAACAACTGCAGGTCGAGACGGCGTCGACGCTGCGAGCTGTTGACCACCCAGTCCGCCGAGTTCTCCGTTGTCATCGCCCGCAACCATTTCGTATCGGAGCGCCGACAGCGTGAAAGGTAGCCCGGCGCATCAGAACCTCATTGTAGTACTCATGGGGCGCCCAGCTTGCGAGCTGGGGTCGGAGCACGCCAGCGCTCCAGGCCTGACACCGCCCGATAGCGTCGTGCTATGGCGATGATCGGCGACGAGTGGTGACTGTTCCGTACGCGATCCTCAGCGTCGACGCCGACTTCAACGCTGGCGGTAACGTGCCGTTCGATTCCGCCTTCGGAGGTCTCCTCGCCATCGTGCGCCGCAACGGCGTTCCAGTTGGCTCGATGCTGTTCCACGGCCATCCACCCACGACGTTGAACGGTCTTCTGAATCAGGTCGACTACCGACCCGACGACCCACCGGCCGCCGTTGCCACCCCAGTGCGCATCACAGTCGCAGTGTGCACCAAGGACCGCCCGGAGCTGCTGGCCCGATGCCTTGCTTCGGTCCGTACGGCCCTTTCTGAAGCTGGCCCCGAGGTAGTCGGCGATCTTGTCGTGGTTGACAACGCGTCGAGTGACCAGCGGACAAGAAGCGTTGCAATCGATGCTGGCGCCATCTGTGTTCGAGCAGACGTACCCGGGCTCGACATCGCCCGCAACGCCGCCGTAGCGGCCGCAACAGGCGAAGTGGTCGCGTTCATCGACGACGATGTAGTGGTTGACGGCTCGTGGGCACGCACCCTGGCAAGGGCATTCGCCTCCCGACCCGACGCAATGGCCGTCACCGGACAAGTGCGGGCGCTGCGTCTGGACACGCTCGCCCAAGTCGAGTTCGAGCGGACGGGCGGCTTCTCCTTGGGATGGTCGCCGATCACGTTCGCTCTCGGGGCCAGTCCGGGTGTTCCCTTCGGGCGCAGTGTGGGAGTTGGCTGCAACATGGCGTTCCGGCGAGATCTCTTCCGCCACATCGGGCCGTTCGATGACGCGCTCGACACCGGAAGGCCGATGCCGGGCGGAGGCGACCTCGACATACTGGTACGCACGATGCTCGTCGGAGCAGTGGTGTACGAACCGTCGGCATTGGTGTTCCACGACCATCGCACCGACTTCAAAGCGCTTCGATACCAGTACTACACATGGGGAAAGGGCTATGCAGTCTTGCTGGCGAAGTGGTACCAAACCGCTCCCGAATGGCGGGCCGAGGTAAGAGCCGCAGCACGGCTCAGGGTTCGAGGGTACCTGCGGGATCTGGTCCGGAACCGGCGTTCGCTAGGCGGACACCGCCGCGTCGACGCTGCACTGATGATGCTCGGGTTCGCCACAGGCGCCACAGGTTCGTACGGTCGTTCCCAGCGGCGAATGGCCAAGCGCAAAGCCGCAGTCCTTGCGGCGCCACCCAAGGAATCCTAGTCACGGCAACTCAACGGCCGCTGCGCCGCCGCGCCGAGCGGATCGCCTTGCGAAGGGCACTGCGCCGGCTCGGCGCCCCCAACAAACCGACGAAAGCGCCGATGTCGTGGTCGCCCCGCACCTCCATGCGTGGGATGGCCATCGGGTCATCCCACACGGTCGCCAACCCGGGGCGCACTTCGACACCGATCTGATAGCCGGCCGCCCGCATCGTCTGCCGCACGCCCTCGTCGACGGCGCCGTAGGGGTAGGCGATCGTCGATACCGGCTGGCCCATCTCGCGTTCGAACGTCGCTCGGGCCGCCCGCTCCTGTGTCAGCGCCTCGCGAGGGGTCATCGCCGTGAGCGCGCGGTGAGAGCCCGAATGTGATCCGAAGTCGACTCCTGCGGCCGCTAGACGTCGAATTGTGGGCCAGTCCATCAGCGTTGGGGGGTCGTTCAAGTCGCTGTCCCAATCGGCCCGGCCACCCACCGCGTCGGCCACAACGAACACGGTGGCAGGAAACTTGTAGGCATCGAGTAACGGCCAAGCGTTCTCATAGAAGTCGCTATAGCCGTCATCGAACGTGAGGAGCACCGCTCGTCCGTCGAGCGGCTCGCGGCGCGAAAGCTGGTACCACCACTGACCGAGGGTGATCCCGACGTATCCGTGCCTGCGAAGGTAGGCAAGCTGGGCTTCGAAGGCCTCGGGCGATGTGCGATATCGCGCCAACTGATCGGTTCCACTGTCTGCAATGCTGTGGTACATGAGCACCGGCAAGAAGTCGGTCATCTCTTCGCGCGCTGCTTCCTCTCGCGTCGTGACAAAGCCGCCCCAGACGACCATCCGCGAGATCAGCGGCTCGAGGGGCGTCGCATGCTCGATCCGCTCGGGCTCGGGCCGCGGCTCTGTTGCAGGCCCGTCGAGTGCCCGCCGGAAACGCAAAATGCGATAGAGGTCGCAAACTAGTTCCCTTTCAAGCACAAGCCCCGGCGTTGCGGCGAGCACTTCTCGCAAGACTGCTCCGGTGACAGCGTGACCCCAGTCGAAGCCCGTGCGATGCGGTTCGTCGGTGAGCAAGTTGGCATGCGCTGAGACGATCACTCCTCCCGGCCTCAAGGCGTCCTTGATGCGGACTGCCAAGGCCTCAACTGCTGACAGGTCGTAGTAGTAGAAACCTTCGCTGCACACGATCAGGTCGAGATCACTCGGAAGCGCGTCGTTGGTGAGATCAAGTAGCTGGAACTCGATGTTGTCGTGACCTGCGCATCGCTGCGCCGCCCGCTCGAGTGCGGTAACCGAGATGTCGGTAGCGACCAGATGACCAACGAGTGGTGCCAGCTGCGACGTGAAGTGCCCCTCAGCGCACGCCAGCTCGAGCGCGCGTTCTGCGGGGAAATCGGTGAGCAATGACAGCGTCTGTTGGTACTTGAGCTGCTCATAGTTGTTCGAGTAGCTCCAAGGGTCGGGTTCTGCGAAAACCGCCTCCCAATCACCTCCACCGGCAGGCGGGTGATCCTTCATGCTGCCGCTCGGCGCCTCATACGTGACGGTTCCGCGAGTCGAAGAGTTGACGACCGTCCGCGCGAACCCCTTGAGCAATTCACGACCGAGCTTGCTTTCGTGGCCAGGCAGATCGAGCATCAACCGTGCCCCCTGATAAGCGGCACGCCGAAAGTCGATTGGGCCGATGATGGACCGCAGCAAGGTAGGTCGACGCCGCACCGTTCGCAGTGTTGAAGCCGCGAGTTGGTGGCGGATGGCGTCACCAATTGTGTCCGGTGCCAGAACACGGTCGAGCACCGCTACTTCGGCGCAGCCGATGGAGGTGGCGCCGCAACGCACTCGCAGCAGAACCTGCTCGACACCGTTTAGCCCATCAATAGGAGCAATCAGCGACCCGAGATCGACCGACACCGAAAGCGTCGCTCCGATCCGGACGCGATCTACACCGTCGATCAAGGCCGCAATTCGAGTTTCAATCGAACGGAGGATCGGTCGTGCCGCGTCGGGATCGCCGGCCCACGCCGTGAACGAAGCAACCGTGGCACGAATCCCAGATTCGCGCGCCGACCAATGCAGGGGCCATTCATCGGAGAGGAAGCCCCCACCGAGGGGTGCCTCGGAGAAGATCACACTTGCAACGCGACCCGGGTCCAGGTCCAGCCGACTCATCGGGCTGGCAGCGTCGAGCAGCGGGTTCACGTCTCCCCCAGCGCCAGCTGCTAACGCCACGACCCACAAAAGGTTGCTGCGGATCGCCTCGTTCACATCATGTTCCGTCTGAGATGACGCGACGGCAGCCACATGGATGCCGTTTCGACCCCCAAAGGCAGCATCGTGTGCTCGTCGGATCACGGTGACGCAATCAGCGTGCACGCGTGCAAAGTCGCGTCGCGACGCAGAACCTGACCGCAAGACGTACACCGCATAGGCCGCATCGAGCACTCCGAGCTGTACGCCCAGAAGTCCGAGTCGAGTCCACAGGTCCCAGTCCTCGCCGACAAAGAGCGTCTCGTCAAAGCCGCCGACGGCGTCCACTACCACTCGCGCAAGCACGCAGGCGTGAACGGCTAGCGGACACGTCTCCGTGGTCACCGCGAGCAGCGTCGCACCCGGCTCCGACAGTGGGTCAGCCATCACCCTTCGGACGCCGCTACCCGACTCGTAGGCCCAACGACAACGAATCCCGTCCAATTGCGAGTTGGCCTCGAGCATCGCGAGCGCCGCGGCGAAATAGCCCTCAGTCACGACGTCGTCGGCATCCAAGAAGAGAACCCATCGGCCGACCGTCGTCCGGAGGCCAGTGTTTCGAGCCGCACTGACGCCGCCCTGCGACTGCTGGACAAGATGAAATCGCTGGTCGCGCCGAGTCCATGCATCCACCACATCCGCCGTTCCGTCGACGGACCCGTCGTCGACAACGACGACTTCCCAGCGGTCGGAAGTCTGGGCAGCCACGCTCTGCAACGTTCGCTCGATCGTCGAGGCCGCATTGTGCGCCGGGATGATGACAGAGATCGTGTCGGTACTCACTCGGCGTGCGACCTTCCGCTTGCGCTCCATCGTCGGTAGAAGCGTTCCAAGGTGACAAGCTTACTCCGTTGTCTACGGTCGCCCTGGTGGCTCAGACCGCGGTCGGAGGGCCGCTACTGGCCTCGTGCCGGGCCTGCGCCGATCACTTGCTACGACGCAACCGCCACGCTGGCCGCGTCGATGCCGACGACACGCCGCTGTAGATGGCCGCCAGCTCGGCGTAGGCCAGCAATCTCTGGCGATACCTGCGGGTTGGGCGCCATGAGGCCGCTGCCTCCAGGGCTTGCGCGAACACCCACAGCCCAACACCGGCGGGCCATCGAGCCACTCGGCGAAGAGAACGCTCGGCCGTGCCCGGATCCGAGCTGAACACAACGCTCTCGTACGAGGGGTGCAGCGCCAGGAACCGCATGCGGTTGGCGCCCTCCTCGCGCATCTTGCGCAGCGACTCCGAACGCCTGGGCGAAAGGTGGTGAGTGATCGCAGCTGCAGAATCGAAAGCCATCACTTCGCCCAGCTCGAACAGCCGTACGGCAAGCTCGAAGTCTTCGACGCCATAGCCGCGAAACCGTTCGTCGAAGGAGTGTTCGCGGAGCAGCATCGTTGGCGCCGATGTGTTGGCGAACGAACTGTCATGCGGGTCGCGTACTGTCCCCTCGACGGCCAAGCGTCGGTGACGGTCTGCGTACCACCAACTGGAGTGAACTATGTCGGGGTCGGCGGAGCTCACGTCGCACGGGCCCATCAGAATCCGCGCTGTGTCGCGACGATGGCCGAGGTGGCAGAGCAGCGCCGCTCGGCTCACCACCATATCGTCGTCGAGCAGCCAGACAAGCTCGCCTTGCGCTGCCGCGATCCCTGCGTTGCGCGCCGCAGCGAGGCCTCGATTCGGTTGCCAAAGGTTCTGTATCGGCACCGGAAAGCCCGGCTGCACGGCGGCGAGCATCGCCGACGAGCCGTCGGTGGAGCCATCGAGCACCACCACCACATCGACGTCGAATCCGCACGGCTCGGTCAGCGCGGTGGCCAACGAGGTCAGCAGCGTCGACAGGTGGCCTTCTCGCTGATACGAGGCCACGACGA
This sequence comes from Ilumatobacteraceae bacterium, assembly GCA_035432905.1. Lineage (GTDB taxonomy): Bacteria > Actinomycetota > Acidimicrobiia > Acidimicrobiales > Ilumatobacteraceae > UBA668. Next base: position 7,354 of record DAORTY010000125.1, read on the forward strand.
CTGTCAAAGAGTTGGCCACGCGTTGACTATATGCTCCATTGTCTGCGATCTTCGGCCGACTCTCGCCTTCTCGTCACTGTGGCAATCCCGTTCTTCAACGAGCAGCGATTCCTCCCTTCGGCCGTGGCAGCAGTTCGAGCACAGACCGAGAGCTCGTGGGAGCTGTTGCTGGTCGACGACGGATCCACCGACGGTTCCAGCGACCTCGCCGACGCGATCGCGCGTGCGCACCCAGGTCGGGTGACCGTGCTCCGCCACCCCGGCCGCGAGAACCGAGGGCTGCCGGCCAGTCGCAACCTAGCGATCGACCGGGCACGTGGCGAGTTCCTGTGCTTCCTCGACGCCGACGATGAGTGGTCGCCACACAAGCTGGCCGCCCAGGTTGAGATGTTTCGCACACATCCGCATGCAGTCATGGTGTGCGGGCCGAGCCGACACCAACCACTCGACACCTTCGCGGTCGGCCGCACAGTGGCAGTTTGCGAGGGCGCTCCACGTCTGCTCCGGCGTGGCCAGTTCGCCCGAATGCGCATGCGCGGAACGGTCACTACGCCGCCACCGTCTGATCCGATGTTCCGACTGAGCACGCTCCGTACTGCCGGTGGGGTTCCCGCCGGACCGGCGATGGCCGAGGATCAGCGCCTGTACGTCGCCGTCAGCTTGCTGGGGCCGGTGTTCGTCGACGACCAGCAGCTCACCACCTACACGGTGCGTAACGACTCGATGTACGGGGCCGCACGCGGCGACGATCTGGTACAGGTGGAGATTCATCGCCAGTTCGAGCGTTGGGTGATGCAAAAAAGTCGACACTCGGGACTGCGGGGCCTGGCAGTGATGGCCGCACTCTTACATCGTCGGCTGGCGCGCGGTGTGGGGCGACGGCTACGAGCGCTCGTCGGCTGAGTCGGTGACGGCCGCTAGGCTCGACGCTACCGAAGCCACCGCCTTGCTCGACGCCTCCGCCGTGAGGTGGTTGAAGTAGCGAGCGAGGCCGGCATCCGTGAGCCGACCGGCGAGCGCAGGGTCGTTGATGATGGAGACGCAGGCCTGGGCGAACCCCTCGGCGTCGTCGGCGATGAGCAGTTCCTGGTCGTGCGTGAGGTCGAGCCCGAAGCAGCCGGTGGACGTGGCCACGAGCGGCACCGACCGGGCCAGCGCCTCCATCACCTTCAGGCGCGTGCCACCACCGGAGCGCAGGGGCGCAACGGCCACCGAGGCGGTGGAGTAGTAGGCGCCGAGGTCGTGCACGTAGCCGGTGAGCGTGACGCCCTCGGCATTGTGCAGCCGCGCGGTGACGCCGTTGTTGTACCCGATGACCAACAGGCGCGATGCGGGCAGCTCGCGGCGCACCAGCGGCAATACATCGAACGCCAGCCACTCGGCGGCGAGGCGGTTCGGCTCGTACGACAACGGCCCCACGAACACCAGCGTCGGGTGCTCCTGATCGGGAGCTCGCCGGGCAGTGTGCGGTGTGCGATAGCCGTTGCGCACCACCACGCAGTTGTCGAGATCCAGGTACTCGCGATCCGCCTCGCTACAGACGGCGACGCAGCACACCTCTGCTGCGATCCGCCGTTGAGCCTTGCTCCACCGTCGCGCCTCCACGTGGCCCAGAAGGTTCCGCGGCGCCGCGCGGAAGCGACCCTGCAGGTCGGTGCGGTCGGCGATGAGGCTCTTCTCCAGGCGGTCGTTGAGGTCGTCGAAATCGACCACGTGCGATCCACCGACGAGGCCGCGGAAGACCGAGTACGTGCGGATGCGGCTGAACCACACGACGTCCCACGGTTCGTCACCGAAGCGCTGGGCCAGCACCGCCCGCAGTTGCGCCGGGTGCCGGTAGGGCACCTGCGCCAGGGACGTGATGGCCAGCAGCAGCTTGCGCCATCTGGGCGGGTTCTCGGCGCGGATCGTAGTGGTCTCGTAGCCGGCGTTCACGGGCAGCGATGCGCCGCCGATGCTGCTGTCGATGAGGCAGACGTGCAGGTCGCCGGCCTCCATCAGCCCGACGATGACGTTGTCGACCCGCATGCCATACCCGGAGTCGCCGCCGGGCGTCCGATCCGTGACGAGGAGTATCCGCGGGCGACGGGCGACCGCCGTTGCGCCACCCGCGTCGCTCGCTGCAACCATCGACGACCCGCTAGCGTCGCCGGTCGTGCGGTTGACGTTCCCCTCGTCGGTGAGTTGTTGTTGCATTCGTCGTTCTCTTCGCTGCCCATCGAGGGACATCGGCTCGTACGAGGTGAGTGACGACACGAGTCGGCTGCCATGACGTTGATCGGCCTCTACACAGATTCTGACACAATCGGCGGGGCTGAGCGCTCGTTGCTCAACCTGGTCGCCGCGTATCGCGGTGAGGCCCACCTGGTGCTCCTCAGCACCAACCCCCACTTTCTGCGCGAGGCTAGCCATCTCCAGGGGGCGAGTTCAACACTTGTGCAAGCAAGCTCCTCGCTGATGCGCGGCGCGCTCGACCATCGCCGGCAGTTCCTCGAGCTCGGGCTCGATCTGCTGCAGGTCACCCTGGCCAACCCCTTCGCCTCGCGGCCCGCCCTGCTCGGCGGCGTGCTCGCGCGGATCCCTACCGTGGCGGTGGAGCAACTGGTGCTGCCCAGCCGCCGGCGCCGAGGCAGTGTGGTCAAGCGGCTGTTCGCGCGCGCACAGGCCGGCACCGTCGCTGTCGGCTCGGCCTCGGCCGACGACCTCACTCGCTACTTCGGGATCCCGCGCCGCTCGATCACGGTGGTGCACAACGGCGTCGCCGAGTCGGAGTTCATCAGGCGACCGGCGGCCTCGCCTCCCGTGGTCGGGTGCGCGGCGCGACTGGAGGATCAGAAGGGCGTCGACCTGCTGTTACAAGCCATGGCGCAGATCGTCGACGCCCGGCTCGTCCTGGTGGGCGACGGCGAGCGGCGCGGCGCCCTCGAGCAGCAGGCGCGGGAACTGGGCATCGCCGATCGGGTCGAGTTCACGGGCTGGCTGCACGACGCTCGCCGAGCGATCGCTTCCTTCGATGTGTTCGCACTCGCGTCGCGCGACGAAGCCTTTCCGCTCACGATCGTCGAGGCGATGCTCGGTGGTACGCCGGTCGTTGCATCCGACGTCGGCAGTGTTGCGGAAGCGGTGATCGACTCGGAGACGGGGCTGCTCGTGCCATCGGGCGACGTCCCCGCACTCGTCGACGCGCTGCGCAGGTTGCTCGGCGACGGCGAGCTTCGCGACCTGCTGGCCACCGCAGCACACGCGCACGCACTCCAACACTTCACCGATACCGCGATGGCCGACGGATACGACCGGTTGTGGCAGTCGATCCTGCGCTGATCGTTGCACCTCACGAAGCGCTCTGTGGGAGAGCGCCGCCGATCAGGCCACGACCACCAGTGCAATGTGCCGGCCGGCAACGGTTGCGAACCGTCCGCGCAGCTGCCGTTCGGCTGGCAGCACCGTGGCGGTGAACGAGGCGCCGTCGAGGCTGAGGCGTACCTCGTGATGATCCAGCATCCGGCCGCCGACGGCGCTCCAGGCCTTGTAGGCGGCCTCCTTGAGCGTGAAGGCGAGGTGTGCGTCCAGGGCTTCCTCGTCGTCGCGCAGGATCACGCGCGCCATCTCGGCTGGAAGCGGGTCGGTGGGCTCGACGTCGATGCCCAGTGCCATGACGGCGGGGTCGCGGCTGACCGCCGCGACGGCCACCATCTTGTCGTGGGCGAGCGAGCCGACGACTCCGGGTGGCAGCAGCGGCGCCCTCGTCGGCCCCACAGGGATGGCCTCGCTGGTGCCGAGCAGCGAGCGCAGCACCCCCCGACCGCTTGCGACATCGTGCCGACGGCCCGGCACGGCGTGTGCCAC
>DAORTY010000126.1:0-11065 GCA_035432905.1 Ilumatobacteraceae bacterium
CTGACTGCGCGGCGCGCAGAGTTGACCGAGTTGCACCTCACGCCGCGGGCGGCACGACCAGCGTCCACCGCCCGCGGTGTGCATCACGTCGCGCTGATCAGCAGCGACGTGGCGCACACCATCGAGTTCTACGACGGCCTGCTCGGTTTCCCGCTGATCGAGATGTTCGAGAACCGCGACTACGAGGGCAGCACACACTTCTTCTTCGACATCGGCCACGGCAACGCGCTCGCCTTCTTCGACCTTCCGGGCCTGGACCTCGGCGTGTACATGGAAGTGCTCGGTGGCCACCACCACCTCGCCATCTCCATCGACCGCCCGCAATGGGAGGCAGCCAAACTGCGGCTGGAGGCAGCCGGGGTCGAGTACGCCCACGTCGATGGCTCATCGCTGTACTTCCGCGGCCCCGACGGCGAGCGGCTGGAGTTGATCAGCGACCCACTCGGAGAGATGTACGGGCGCGAACTGGGGTAGCTACCATCGGCATATGGAGTTCCACTTCGCCACCATTTGGGAAACACTCGCCGACGCTTTCGGGGACCGCGACGCAGTCATCCACGGCGACAAGCACTTCACGTGGGCGCAGTACGACGAGCGAGCGGCGCGCATGGCCGCAACCTTCGACGCAGCGGGCCTTGGCCCCGACTCGAAGATCGGCCTCTTCATGTACAACGGCAACGAGTACCTCGAGTCGCACTACGCCGCCTTCAAGATGCGCGGCGTGCCGATCAACATCAACTACCGCTACATGGACGAGGAGCTGTGGTACCTGCTCGACAACGCCGACGCGGAAGCCATCGTCTTCCACTCGTCGTTGGGCGACCGCGTCGAACGTGTTCGCTCGCGGCTGCCGAAGCTGAAGCTGCTCATCGAGGTCGACGACGGTGGTGCCGGCCAGGTGCCCGTTGCACGCCGCTACGAGGAGGCGATGGCCGCTACTTCACCGATGGCGCGCATCACCCGCAGCGAAGATGACATCTACATGCTGTACACCGGCGGCACCACCGGCATGCCCAAGGGCGTGATGTACGACATGGGTGGCATCACTCGCGCGTTCGCAGCACTTGGTTTCCCCCTACTCGGCCTGACGCCACCCACCGATGCCACCGAGTTTGCGCCGATGGTCAAGGGCGTCATCGACGCCGGCGGTGGCCTCATCTCCATGCCGTGCGCGCCGCTGATGCACGGCACTGGCATGTGGTTGGGAGCAATGATTCCGCAACTGGGCGGTGCAACCATCGTCACGCTGCAGAGCCGCTCGCTCGACGCTGACGAGGTGTTGAGCACCGCTGTCACCCACCACGTCACCAACCTGATCATCGTCGGCGACGCATTCTCCAAGCCCATCATCCGAGCCCTCGATACGGCGCAAGCAGCTGGTACGCCCTACGACCTGTCGACGCTGAAGATGATCATCTCGTCGGGCGTGATGTGGACCGCTGAGGTCAAAGAGATGCTGCTTGACCGCATCGAGCACGTGATGCTGATCGACGCCATCGGCTCGTCGGAGGGCTCGATGGGCAACAGCGTTTCGATGAAGGGTTTGCCGCCCGCTACCGCCCGCTTCACTCAGAACCCCACGACCAGAGTGTTCATGGACGACGGCAGCGAGGTCACGCCCGGCAGTGAGGAAGTCGGCATGGTCGCGGCTGCCGGCCTCGTTCCCATCGGGTACTTCAAGGACGAGGAGAAGTCGGCACGCACGTTCCGCACCATCAACGGCGTGCGCTACTCGTTCCCCGGCGACATGGCCATGGTGGCCGCCGACGGCTCGCTGATCCTGCTCGGTCGCGGCAGCCAGGTCATCAACTCGGGCGGCGAGAAGATCTTCCCCGAGGAAGTCGAAGAGTCCGTCAAGCGTGTCGACGGAGTCCTCGATTGCCTGGTCGTTGGTATCACGGATGAGAAGTTCGGCCAGTCCGTCACTGCGGTCGCCTCACTCGCGGAGGGAGCGACCGTCACGGAGGCTGACGTCATCGCCGGCGTGAAGGGCGACCTCGCCGGGTACAAGGCGCCCAGGCGAGTCGTGTTCGTGACCCAGGTGCCGCGCGCCCCCAACGGCAAGGCCGACTACACCACCACCAAGCAGTTGGCCAACGACGCCCTCGGCCTCTACCCCCACCCCCCACCCCGTTTTACGTAAAAGTTCCAGACTCACAGCCGCAGGTCACAGCCCGACAGTGTTTACGTAAAACGGGGTGGTCAGGGGGTTTGGAGTTTTTGTTTGAAGTACTCTAGGACTCGCTGCACGCTGGGCTCGTCGCGTTGTTCGGTGAGCACCGAGTGGTCCTTCTTGTCGTCGCTGGGGAGCTCGACGGCGATGAATGCGTCGCCCAGCATCGTGCGCAGCGTCTCGAAGCGAGTACCCACCAGCGGATCACCGGTGTAGCGCAACCCCAGTACCTGGCAGCCTTCGGCGGCGCGGCGGGCCACCGTGAGTGCGTCGTCGGGCGACAGGTTGAGATCCGCAGATCGCACCGCCTTCTTCTTGCCGATGCCAACAGCGAACGGCATGGAGGGCTGGCTGAGCACCGGCGCGATCATGATGTCGTCGACCATCATGCCCAACGCGAAGCCACCGCTGAAACACATTCCCAACGCACCCACACCGGGGCCACCAAGTTCGTTGTGCAGGTTGCGGGCGAGTGCACGCAGGAACGCGATGATCGGCGAGGTCTGGTTGAGTGCCATGTTGCTGAACTCGCGAGACACACACACCTTCGCCATCGACTGCACGACGTACGCGTTGGAAACCTCGCGGCCGGCCTCGCCGACGAGCAGCGGCATGACCACGGTGAAGCCGGCGTCGACCAGTTCGTTGGCGAACTGCGTGACCTTGGGCGTGATACCAGGAATCTCGTGCACGAGCACGATGCCCGGCCCGCTACCGCGCCGGTACACGTCGCGTTCGAATCCGGCAGATGCGAATGTCGACTTCACCCAACCGTCGAGGACGGAGTCATTGCTGGATGAACTCACGGCAGGTTCCTCATCGCATCCAGTGCGCGCACAGCCAGGCCTTCGGTGCCGAGCTTGAAGGTCTCGAACTCGACACCCTCCTGGGCGCCCATCGCGCCGTGCAAGTAGCGGGCGTACACGCCTTCGCTGATGACCGCCAGGCGCCAGCAACTGAACGCCACGTAGTACCCGATGCCACTGAGGTCGCGGCCGGTACGCAGTGCGTAGCGCTGCAGCAGGTCCTCGTAGGTGAGAAAGCCGCCGGCGGGCGTCGGGTCATTGGCGCGCGAGGTGGTGACGTCGCCGTTGAACCAGTACACGCCCAGGTAGCCAACGTCGGCGAGCGGGTCGCCCAGTGTGCACAGCTCCCAATCGAGCACGGCGGCGATACGCCCCGTGGTGAGGTTCGTGAGGCAGTTGCCGAAACGGTAGTCGCCATGGGCGATGGACACGCCGTGCTGTTCGGGCAGACGCTCACCCAGCAGCCGTGCCACCTCGTCGATGGCGGGCAACTCACGCGTCTTGGATTGCGCCCACTGTGTGCTCCATCGCTTCACCTGGCGGGCGACGTACCCCTCGCGCTTGGCCAGGTCGCCGAGGCCGATCTCGTCGACGTCGACAGCATGCAGGTCGGCCAGAACGTCGATCAGGTGCTCGCTCGCACCGACACGCAGCGCTGGGCTCATGTCCGCAGCGCGCTCGGGGCTGTCCATCACCGTGCCCTCCACGTACCCCATCACATAGAAGGGGGCGCCGTTGACGGCCTCGTCGGTGCACAACCCGAGCGCCGGCGGCACCGGCACATTGGTCTGGCCGACCGCGGCGATGATGCGGTACTCGCGCGCCATGTCGTGCGCCGTGGCCAACACATGACCCAACGGTGGACGACGCAACACGAACTGCGTGCCGTCGCTACCAGCCACCTTGAAGGTGAGGTTCGAGCGACCACCCGCGATGAGGTCGAAGGTGAACGGTGCTACTGCACCCGGAATGTTGGCTACCAGCCACTGACTGACCGGTTCGATGTCGATGCCCTGCACGAGGGGCAACCGTAGTGCCCCGAAGCACCGCGACGCTGGCCGGGAGACCGTCAGCCAGGGCGGGCGACGCCGACGACCTTGTTCCAGTGCACAGTCGCGACGGTGACAGTGGTGCCGGTGTTGGGGGCATGAATCATCTGGCCACCACCGATGTAGAGACCGACGTGCCCGATTGGCGAGTAGTAGAAGATCAGATCGCCGGGCTGCGCCTCGGACTGCGAGACGTGCGGGAAGCTGCCGTACTGCGCCCCGCTCTGGTGCGGCATGCCGACACCCGCACGGCCCCATGCCCACTTGGTGAGACCGCTGCAGTCGAACGAGACGCCCGGTGTTTCGCCGGCAAACCCATAGGGGGTACCGATTGCCGACCACGCCGCCGACACCGCGATGCCTGCCTTGCCCGACACGGGCGGTGCGTTGTCGACCGGCACCTCGCCGCTGCCGGTGGAGCCGCCGTCACCGGCAGTACCGCCGCCGTTGCCGTTGTTGCCGTTGTTGCCGTTGTTGCCGGCGCCGCCGGTGTCGCCGCCACCACCTCGCGGAGCTGCAACCGTCACGCCCCGCGATGTCGTGGCCTTTCTGGCCGATGCCTTCGCGACGGCAGCAGCGGCACGCGCATCTTCGGCTGCCTGCAGCGCGTCGCCGAGGGCGGCCTTGGCGGTTGCCTGCTTCGTGACGTAGGACTGCTCCAGCGCGTCGTAGTCCACCTGCTTCTGCGCAAGCGTCGCGATGAGCGATGTCTGCTCATCACGTTTGCGCTGCAGGGTGGCACGCTCGACGGCCAGGTTGTCGACCAGTGACTGCAACCCGTCGATGTTGCCTCGACCGCTGTCGATGGCGATGGCGCCGAGCGCTGCCCGCTGCGCAGCCGCGCTGTACGTGGCTGCATCGGAGAAGATGGGGCTGAGGGTGAGCGAGTCGCCGCCGGTGAAACGGTCGACCGCGATCTGCTGCAGCACGAGCTGAACATCGCCCACCTCGGCGGTCAGTTCGTCGATACGAGCCTGCGAGCCTGCGATCTCGACCACGAGAGCGTCCTGGCGGTCGAGGGCTGCGGCGTAGTCCTCATCGATCTGGCCCATCTGATCGCGCAGCGTGTCGAGGTCGTCGAGCACTTGGTCGACCTGTTGCTGCGCATCGCTGACACCGTCGGCGATGGCGGTGGAGCCGATCGCCAGCGTGCCGGCGAGCAGTCCGACAACCATGGCCGAGGCGCCCAAGAACGAGCGGAACGAGGGGCGAGACGTCATGACGTGCGACAGGCTAGCGATGTTACGAATGCATTGCGAACCGACTGGGCGGATCCCTGCGGCTGGTCGCCGGGCAGGTGTCACACCTGCCGGAGACTCATTCCCATTCGATGGTTCCCGGCGGCTTGGAGGTGACGTCGTAGACCACTCGGTTGACACCCGCGACCTCGTTGATGATACGACTCGACATCGTCTCGAGCAGGTCGTAGGGCAGTCGGGCCCAGTCCGCGGTCATCGCATCGTCGCTGGTCACAGCCCTGATGATGATGGGGTTCGCATACGTGCGCTCGTCACCCATCACCCCGACGGAGTGCACGTCCGCTGCCAGCACGGCGAAGCTCTGCCACAGCTCTCGTTCCAGGCCCGCTCGGAAGATCTCCTCGCGCACGATGGCGTCGGCATGTTGCAGGGTGGTGACGCGTTCGGGTGTCACCTCACCCAGGATGCGCACCCCCAGGCCGGGGCCGGGGAACGGCTGGCGCAACACGATTTCGTCGGGCAGACCCAGTTCCTTTCCCAGCTTGCGAACCTCGTCCTTGAACAGGTCGCGCAACGGCTCGACCAGCTTCAGCGTCATGTCCTCGGGCAGGCCGCCGACGTTGTGGTGGCTCTTGATCACCGAGGCCGTGCCGTCGGCGCCGCCGCTTTCGATGACGTCGGGGTAGAGCGTTCCCTGCACCAGATACTCCGCATCACTGAGCCCACCGGTGTGCTCCTCGAAGATCCGCACGAACAGCTCGCCGATGATCTTACGCTTCGCCTCCGGCTCGACGACGCCGGCCAACTTCTCGAAATAGCGCGGCCCGGCAGTGACATGAATCAGTTCGATGCCCATGTTGCGCTTGAACGTCTCGACCACCTGGTCGCTCTCGTTCAACCGCATCAGCCCCGTGTCGACGTAGATGCACACCAGCTGATGGCCTATGGCGCGGTGCACGAGGGCCGCCGCGACCGCCGAATCGACACCGCCGCTGAGCGCACAGATGACCTTGCCGCTACCCACCTGGGCGCGTACGGCGGCGACCTGCTCGTCGATGATCGACCCCATCGTCCAGTTGGGTTCGCAGCCCGCCAGGTCGTGCAAGAAACGCTGCAACACGGCCATGCCGTGGAGCGTGTGCACCACCTCCGGGTGCCACTGGACGCCCCAGATCTTGCGCGCCGTCGATTCCATTGCTGCCACTGGAGCGTCAGGGGAAGTCGCAGTCGCCACGAACCCTTCGGGCACCACGGTGACCGCGTCGAAGTGGCTCATCCACACGTCTTGCTCGGCGGGCAGACCGTCGAGCAACGTGCCCGCACCATCACCGATCAGCGTTGCCTTGGCTCGGCCGTACTCGCCACGCAGCCCGCGACCCACGGTGCCGCCGAGCTGCTGTGCGATCAGTTGCACGCCGTAGCAGATGCCCAGGATGGGAATGCCGAGGTCGTAGATGGCGGGGTCGAGCGAGGGAGCACCCTCGACGTGCACGCTCTTGGGGCCACCGGACAAGATGATGGCCGATGGGTGCTTCGCCGCCACCTCGGCCGCCGTGATGCGATGCGGCACGATCTCCGAATAGACGTTGAGCTCTCGCACCCGGCGCGCAATGAGCTGCGCGTACTGCGCACCGAAATCGACCACCAGAACCGTCTGCGTGCGTTGCACCATTTCAGCGATGGTAGGGGTTCGAGACCTACCGCGCCCACATCCACCGATCGCGTTCACGTGACGTTCGCGGCTGGCGGTGCGAAACCGCGCGACCGCTGCGACGATGGGGGCATGACTCGGTCGTCTCGCTCGTTCGCAGTGTTGGCTTTCGTCCTGTTCGGCGCCGCCGGCGTATTCGCCGCCGGCTGCAGCGGGCAGAACCCCTACCAGGCGTCAGCGACGGCCAACAGCGCGTCCATCGACAACGCCGGGGCACCGGCGAGCGGTTCCGAGGACAACGTGTTCCTGCCCGAGGATGCCAACGTCAGCTCGTGCGTGGGCACCCTGGAGCGCGCCGACTGCGGGAGCAAGAGCAAGGGAGGTTGGCGCATGTATCTGACGTTCGCTGTCCTGCTCAGCGGAATGGCCTTCATCGGTTGGCGGATTGCTCGCAGTATCAAGGCACGCGACGCGGTCATGAATGCAGGAACCGAGGACGGCGCTCCGCGCGCCGCCACCGAGCCCAATATGACCGTGCCTACCGGGTCCGATCAGCCGACGCGAAGCGACTCCTCCACGACGGAGTAGGACGACCTCCCTGGTCAACGCGGCGTAGGCGTGCAATAGTCACGGCATGAAACGACCGATCGTTGTGCTGTCCGCAGCCCTCCTGCTCGCCACAGCCGCCTGCAGCAGCGATGCGAGTTCGACCACCAGTGGTCCCGGTTCCTCGACCATCGCTGCGTCAACCACCGTCGACCCAAGTACCGCCGACGCCACGACGACCACCGGTCCGGCGTCTACTGCGCCCGATTTGTCCACGACCACCACGGCCGCTACCGCACCGACCACCGTCGCCTGTCGCATCGTCGGCAACATCATGGGCCTCTCCGACCTGTCGGGTGTCAACGTGCGCCGCGGCGACTGCGGCCAGGGCGTCGAGCAAGTCCAGACTCAGCTCAACTACAAACTGAACATCTCACTGGCAGTCGATGGACAGTTCGGCCCCGCCACGGAAGCAGCGGTCCGTAATTTCCAGACCACACTCAGCCTGACGGTCGATGGCATCGTCGGCCCCAACACCTGGGCCGCGCTCACCGACGACGGCACCTGAGCCTCTCAGCGGGCGAGCAGGTCGCTGCAGAACGCTGCCGTGCCGCTGACGAGCGCGTGTGGAGCTTCCCAGGGCACGAAGTGGCCGCAGTCACGCAGCAGGTATGGGCCGACGTGGTTCGCGAACACCGCCGCCGCCATGCGATCGAATGCCGGGTAGATCACGTGGTCACTCGGTCCGTAGAGCAACAGCGTGCGTGTGGCGTCGTTCTTCGTCAGCAGCGTCGGCTCGCTGCGCGCGGCAGCGGCGAACGCGCTCTCGTAGCCGCCGAAGCTGGCCCGCAGTTTCGCACCATCGCCGAACGGCTCGGTGTGGAACGCCACTTCGCCGGCCCCCATGAACGCCCCGGGGTGCGCCCAGAAGCGACTGGTGTAGAACGTGGCGATGTAGCGCCGGCGCTGGTCGGGCGTGACCAGCTCGGCTGCCAGTGCGTCGGCGTCGGTCCCCTGGCGCAGGAAGTAATCGGCTGCCTCCATGGGCGGGCGAGTGCCGGCGATGCCGGCCATCTCATCCTTCAGGTACGGCAGCGGAGAGTTGAACAGCACCATGCGATCCACCCACTGTGGATGGCGAAGCGCGAGGTCCTGGATGACCGGGCCGCCAAGGTCACCACCGAGCAGCACCACTCGTTCGTGACCCAGGACGTCGTGCACCAACGCATGGAGGTCGCGGCTGTGGCTGGCGACATCATGGAAACCGTCGGGGGCGACGTCGCTGTCGCCGAAACCGCGCAGGTCTGGGACGATCACTTCGAAACCGGCCGCGGCAAGCGGTTCGATGACCTTCCAGAACACCCGCTTCGTCTCGGGCCAACCGTGCACGCACACCAATGGCACGCCGCCGACGTTCTCGCGCACATACGCCTGCGTGAAGCCCCGCGGAGCCACTGTGTGCACCTCGAATCGGGATGGGTCGATGTGCGCGGCCGTCATACGCTCGGACCGTAGCCGCCACCCTCCCCCCGTTAGCGTGGCGGCGTGACACCGGATGAATTTCGCACGCAGGGCTACGCCCTCATCGACTGGATCAGCGAGTACCTAGAGGGTGTCGAGCAGTACCCCGTGGCCAGCGGTGTGGCGCCCGGCGACGTCCGCGCCGCGCTGCCCGAGCACCCTCCCGCCGCGGCCGAGCCGTTCGCTGAGGTCCTCGCCGACCTCGATCGCGTCGTGATGCCGGGTCTCACGCACTGGCAGCACCCCAGTTTCTTCGCGTACTTTCCCGGCAACTCCAGCTACCCCGCGATCCTCGGCGAACTCGCCGCCGCCGGTCTGGGTGTGCAGGGGATGAGCTGGGTCACCAGCCCGGCGTGCACCGAGGTCGAGACGCTGATGATGGACTGGATGCAGGAGCTGCTGGGCCTTCCCGCCAAGTTCCGCAGCACCAGTGCTACGGGTGGCGGCGTCATCCAGGGGTCGGCCAGCGAGGCAACGCTGGCGTCCATTCTCGCTGCCCGCTGGCGCATCACGGGTGGCTCCATCAACACCGAGGGCGACACGACCAAGCTTGTTGCATATGCAACATCACAGGCACACAGCAGCATCGAGAAGGGCTTGCGGATCGCCGGTATCGGCACGGCGCAGACACGCATCGTGCCCCACGACGCATCGTTCGCCATGCGCGCCGACGAGTTCCAGCGCATGGTCGCCCAGGATCGGGCCGCCGGTCTGACACCATTCTGGGTGTGCTACACCCGCGGCACCACCAGTTCGTTGGCCTTCGACCCGGTCGACGAGATCGGTGCCATTGCGCAGCGCGAAGGACTTTGGCTCCACGTCGACGCGGCGATGAGCGGAATCGCGGCGCTCGCCCCCGAACACCGTTGGGTGAATGACGGACTGGAGCTCGCCGACAGCTACTGCACCAACCCGCACAAGTGGATGGGTGTCAACTTCGACTGTGACCTGTTCTACACGTCCGACCGAGCGTCGCTGCTCGGTGCGTTGAGCATCCTGCCCGAGTATTTGCGCTCGGCAGCTGCACAGTCCGGCGCGGCCATCGACTACCGAGACTGGCAGATTCCGCTCGGCCGCCGATTCCGCGCGCTCAAGCTGTGGTTCACCATCCGAGCCGGTGGTGCCGACGATGCAATCGCAATGATCCGGCGCCACGTTGCGGTCACACAGGAATTGGCAGCATGGGTTGCCCACGACGACCGCTTCGAGATCGTCGCGCCGCACCCGTTGAACTTGCTCTGCGTACGACTGACGGCCGGCAACGATGCGACCGACGCGATGATCGTCGCGGCGAACGAGACCGGGAAGGCGTTGTTCACCCGCACGGTTCTCGATGGCACGGTGGCATGTCGGGTGTCGGTCGGCGCCCGCAGCACCGAGGTACGCCACGTGCAGGCGGCATGGGAACTGTTGCAGTCGCTCGCCGGCTGACTACTCGCGTGCGCAGGTTGCCGAGGCGCACATGGCACGGTTGAATCGGCTGCACGCCGTCATGGCGTTCAACAAGGAGCACAACATGCGATTCCGTCTCGCCGTGCTCGTCGCGGTCACGAGTGTTCTGACCGTCGTATCGCCGGTAGCTGCCGGCCCCTCCACGCACACCGCCCGCAACGACTGGGCGTACGTGCAACAGGAGCTCTATCAGGTACCACTGCGCACCTTCGTGGCCACAAGCACAGCTGGTGATCTGTGGTTCGACTGGAGCAACGACGGGTGCTCAGCACCGCTCGTCGGCGACACCGGCATGTCCTTCAACTTTCGCGACCCGTGTCGCCGTCATGACTTCGGCTATCGCAATCTGAAGTTGCTGGAACGGCGATACGGCAGCGGTGCCACCTACTGGAACAGCACCAACCGTCGAGCGGTGGACCGACAGTTCCTCGCTGACATGAAGGCCCACTGCCACGGGAGGGCGTTGACCCTGCGGGTCCAGTGCTACAGCTGGGCGCAGACCTACTACGCAGCAGTCAGGATTGCCGGCGGGCCGTGAGACCCTGCGGTTGCTAGAGCGCTGGTGGCTTCCCGGCCACGTCGCCGAACTCGTCGTCGTCGGCGGCGAGGCCGTGGGCCACCCGTAGCAGCTGATACAGCAGGCGCGCCGTTGCGCCCCACACCGTCTC
>DAORTY010000127.1:0-11040 GCA_035432905.1 Ilumatobacteraceae bacterium
CCCCCGACCAGCGCAAGGCCATCGACGACATCAAGGTCGACATGGAACGCGCCTTCCCCATGGACCGACTGGTGTGCGGCGATGTCGGCTTCGGCAAGACCGAGGTCGCGATTCGGGCCGCGTTCAAGGCCATCCAGGACGGCAAGCAGGTGGCGGTCCTCGCACCGACGACGTTGCTCGCGACGCAGCACGGCAACACGTTCGCCGACCGCTTCGCGGGATATCCGATTCGCGTGGAAGTTCTCAGTCGTTTCCTCACGGCGAAGGAAGCCAAGAAGGTCATCGAAGGACTCAAGACCGGCGAGGTCGACTGTGTCATCGGTACCCACCGCCTGTTGCAGGACGGGGTCGTGTTCAAGGACCTCGGCCTGCTGGTGGTCGACGAAGAGCAGCGCTTCGGTGTGCAGGCCAAAGAGGCCATGAAGAAGCTGAAGCACAACGTCGACGTGCTCACGCTGACCGCGACCCCCATCCCCCGCACGCTCGAGATGAGCCTGGTCGGTATCCGCGATCTCTCGCTGCTGCAGACGCCACCGGCAGATCGGCAACCGATCCTGACCTTCGTCGGCGGGTACGACGAACGTGTCGCAGTCGAAGCCATCCGCCGCGAGTTGCTGCGTGAGGGCCAGGTCTTCTGGGTGCACAACCGCGTCAAGTCCATCGACATGGCGGCGGGTCGGCTGCGCGAACTGGTGCCCGAGGCACGCATCGCGATCGCGCACGGGCAGATGGACGAAGGGTCGCTCGAGCAGGTCGTCGTCGACTTCTGGGAAGGCCGCTACGACGTGCTGGTGTGCACCACCATCATCGAGAGCGGCATCGACATGCCCACGGTGAACACGCTCGTCGTCGAACGCGCAGACCTGCTGGGGCTCGGCCAGATGCACCAGCTCCGCGGGCGCGTGGGCCGCAGCGGGTCACGCGCCTATGCGTACCTGTTCCACCCACCCGAGGCCCGCCTCAGCGAAGAGGCGTACGAGCGTCTGAAGACCATCGGCGAGGCCACGGAGCTGGGCAGCGGCTTCAAGATCGCCATGCGCGACCTGGAGATTCGGGGCGCGGGCAACCTGCTCGGAGAATCCCAGAGCGGACACATCGCAGCTGTCGGCTACGACCTCTACTGCCAGATGGTCACCGAGGCGGTCGGCGAGATGAAGGGCGAGCCACCGCCGAAGGTGGTCAGCGAACTCAAGCTCGACGTACCCACCGACGCGTTCCTACCCACCGACTACGTGGCCAAGGAGGAACTGCGCCTGGAGGCGTACCGCCGTCTTGCCGCTGTCACGACCGCGGCGGAGGTCAGCGACATCCGCAGCGAATGGGAAGACCGCTACGGGCCGGTACCTGCTGCAGCCGAGTCATTGCTTGCCGTCGGTTCGCTACGTGCCGAGTGCAACCGGTTGGGCCTGCGCGACGTGCAGATCGTCGGGCAGCAGGCGCGCCTGGGGCCACTCGAGCTCAAGTTCAGCGAAGAGATGCGGTTGCGTCGCCTCAGCCGCGACTCGATCTACAAGGAAGACCAGCGGCAGGTTGTGGTGCCCTTCCGGCGTGGCATCGAGCCTGCCCCGTTCCTCGTCAACTTTCTCCAGCAACTCATTCCGCCCGCGGACTAGCAGGCTGCCAATCCGGCGCTGCGAGGCTGCAGGTGTACCATCCTCTGTCGTGCAAGCGCGTGACGACACGGGCCTCTCTGGCCGAGATTGGTGGCGCGGCGCGGTCGGCTACGAGGTGTACGTCCGCAGCTTCCAAGACAGCGATGGCAACGGCGTAGGCGACCTCGCGGGCGTCACGCGACGACTCCCGTACCTTGCCGGGCTCGGCGTCGACGTGGTGTGGCTGACCCCCTTCTTCGCCAGCCCTGGGTTCGACAACGGATACGACGTGTCCGACTATCTCGCCGTCGACCCGCTGCTGGGCAGCCTCGACGACTGGAACGAACTCTCCATCACTGCCAAGCAGCTCGGGATCCGACTCTTCGTCGACATCGTACCCAACCACAGTTCCAGCCATCACGAGTGGTTCCGGCAGGCGATCGCTGACCCGACCGGACCATTTCGTGACTACTACGTATGGGCGGATCCGGCAGCCGATGGTGGCCCACCGAACAACTGGGTCAGTCACTTCGGCGGACCCGCGTGGACGATGGACCCCGGCGGCAGCGGCCAGTACTACTGCCACCTCTTTTTGCCCGAGCAGCCCGACCTGAACTGGGCCAACCCGAAGATGATGGAGGAGTTCACGGTCATCTTGCGGACGTGGTGCGAGCGTGGGGCAGATGGTTTCCGCATCGACGTGGCTCACGGCCTCACCAAGGACCCGGCACTTCGCGACAACCCGCAGTTGCGCGAGGTACATGAGGGAATGGACCCGATGGAGATCTTCGCGTCATTCCGACACATCTACGACCTTCACCGCCACGAAACCGCTGTCCTGTTCCGGCAGTGGCGCGATGCGGTCGACGATCTTGGCGCCGTGCTGGTCGGCGAGATGGACACTCGCAAGGTCGACCGTTTCGCTGAATACGTGAAGGACCAGAATGCATTGCACGCAGCGTTCGTGCTGCAGGTCGGCCTCACCGAATGGCAGCCAGAAATTACCATCAACACCATGTTGGAGTACCAGGCAAAGTCGAATGGCGGCACCGCTTGGGAAGTCTCCAACCATGACCAGGCTCGCGCAGTTTCTCGCTACGGCGGTGGCGATCTGGGTCTGCGTCGCGCACTTGCCCTCACCACCCTGATGAGTGCCTTCGACGGAATGCTGTTCATCTATCAAGGCGAGGAACTGGGCCTTCCGGACGCTGTGGTCGTGGGAACCATAGAAGACCCGATGAGCGCACGCAATGGCGAGGGTGTGTGGAGCCGCGACGTCGCTCGCGGCCCGATGCCGTGGAGCGTCGAGCCGGAGAAAGGGTTCACGTCAGCCGCGACCGCGTGGCTGCAGACCGCGGCGCTGCCGGTCGAACTCACCGCCGATTTTCAGACGGACTCTCCGCATTCGACATGGCACACGTACCGCGAATTGATCGGACTGCGCAAGCAGCACCCGGCCTTGTGGCAGTCTCGGTTCGAGGTGCTCGCCCACGGTGACGGTCACCTCACCGTTGGCCGCGGCGACCTACGCATCGTCAGCAACCTGACGGATGCACCCATCGCGTCACCGTTCCTTGACGGCTCTGAGGTCATCTTTCGGTCGGCCACTGATGCCGTGTCGATGGTTGACGGTGCCGTGTGGGTGGCGGCCGAGGCCACCGTTGTTGCTCGCATCTCTACGCCGCCCGTGGCGTAGCTGAACCGACTCATGCGACTGCAACTGGTGAAAGCTGCCGAGCACGGCAGCGTGGTCAATTGGCCGCTCGACCAGCCACTCTCGGAGTGGTCGATCGAGGGGATGCAGAAGGTTGCGGGCCTGCATCGCCACGTCGTGCGCATGGTGGAGGGGCAGATCTCGTACGTCGTGAAAGAACTCCCTGATCCGCTCGCCGAGCGAGAGTGGCGCCTG
Organism: Ilumatobacteraceae bacterium; assembly: GCA_035432905.1. Lineage (GTDB taxonomy): Bacteria > Actinomycetota > Acidimicrobiia > Acidimicrobiales > Ilumatobacteraceae > UBA668. The sequence goes on from DAORTY010000127.1 coordinate 3,502, forward strand.
CTGCGCGAGCTCGCAGAGGCCGGTCTGCCCACTGCTGAGGTCGTCGGTGTGGTCACCGGGCGCGACGGTGACGCCGACGGGTTGCTGATCACGCGCCACCTCGACTTCTCACTGCCCTATCGCACGCTGCTGTCGGGTCGCGGTTTGCGGATCCCGTACCTCGGCGAGCGAATGCTCGACGCGCTGGCCGGCTTACTCGTACGGCTGCATCTGACCGGGTTCTACTGGGGCGACTGCTCGCTGTCCAACACGCTGTTTCGACGTGATGCTGATGCGCTGGCCGCGTACATCATCGACGTCGAGACCGGCGAGCGACATGACGTGCTCAGCACCGGTCAGCGGCAGCTGGACCTACAGATCGCGACCGAGAACGTGCTCGGCGGCCTGCTCGACCTACAGATGGGTGGTTTCCTGGCGGACGGCATCGATCCGGTGCAGACAGCCCTCGCCATCGAGCAGTCCTACGAGCGGCTGTGGGACGAACTGACCGGAGTCGACGAGTTCAACGCAGAAGAGACGTTCCGCGTCGACCAGCGTCTCCGCCGTCTCCACGATCTCGGGTTCGACGCAGCAGAACTCGAGCTGGTGACCACCGTCGACGGTTCTCGGCTGCGACTGGTGCCGCGCGTCGTCGAGCATGGATTTCACGCGCATCGATTGCGGTCGCTGACCGGGCTGGAAGCCGGCGAGAACCAGTCGCGCCGGTTGCTCAATGACATCAGCCGCTACCGGGCAGTGCTGGAACAGCGCAGCGGTCGCAAGGTTGCCGAACCAATCGCCGCCGCGCGGTGGATGGATGAGCGCTTCGATCGGGCACTGGCGGCCATTCCCCCGGAGATGGCCCGAAAGCTCGAGCCCGCCGAGCTGTACCACCAGGTACTGGAGCATCGCTGGTTCCTCTCCGAACGCGCCGGCGGCGACGTGGGCATCGATGAGACTGTCGCGTCGTACGTGGCAGACGTGTTGGCCAACGCTCCCGCCGAACAGATCATGACGCTCTACGAGTTCTAGCGGCCCCCGACGCTGCCATAAAGTTGGCGCTGAGATGCGGTGGGACCGCAGATGAACTCCGACTTGGCCGGCGCCCTGGCACGACGGCTGGTCTACGCCGCTGATTCGAACTGGGCCCACACGTCGGCCGACCGAGGGTGTGCCTGCACGCGTGCGTGCAGCACGTCGCGCTGCACCGCAGCGGCGAGCTTGGGCTGGTCGACCGTTGCCCACTGCACCAGACCGCTCCAGAAACGCTCGATGAGCTCGCTGCCGGCAATCGTTGCGCCATCGACGGTACGGAACGCCACACTGGCGCACTCACCGAGGTACAGGCACAGCGACGAGACGTGAATTTCTTCGTCGGTGCGAATGCGGCCGACTACCTCGGCTGCCTCCTCGGCCTGTGCGCGACGGTCGACGAAAAGCTCGGGGGTGCGCAGCAAGGCCTGGGTATCGGCGAAACCGATCTCGGCGCGGAACTCGATGACGAGCAGATTCATCAGCAGCGACAGCAGGCCCTCGACTTCGGGCGCAACCTCCGGCATCACCCTGGCGCCTGCCTCGGGTCGTGCGATGTTCTCCGGCGGGTCGGCGTCAGGGTAGGCGTCGTGTCCGAAGGCAAGGTCGCGCAGGACGAACCACATCTGATCGTGAGCACCGATCACACCGTCGACGGGATCGACCACGCCACCCTCGTCCCAGCCGTGCGCCTTCAACAAGCCCTTGCCGAGGTGTCCGATCGCCATCATCGAGATGTCGTCGACGATATGTGGCGCCAGCGCAGGAAACTCGACGTCGGCCAGCAGCCGACCGCGAGCCTCGATCTTGCCGGTGATGGTGAGCGTGTTCCAGAACGTCTGCCCCAACCCGTTACGCAGCAGGACTCGGCCCTGCTCGACGGTGGGCAGTCGCGTACCGTTCAGCAATGAGGAGTCGGCGTTCAGTGGCTGTCCGCCGCGAGCGATGAGCGCCTCCGACCACGCCTGCAGTGCCGGAACGCGCACCAGCGCGCGAGGCGGCTGGTAGGTGCCGTCAGCGTGAAAGCCACCGTGCATTCGTCGACCATCGACAATGTGCGGTGCCAGGTCGGGGTGATCCTGCAACAATTCCTCTTCGGTGTACACCAGCGCAGTCATGCCACGAAGCGTAGGCGAGGGGGCTCAGCGGCAGCGCACGGTAGCCTTGCTGCCCGATGAGCCAGCTCAAGAACCGCCTGCAAGCCCTGTCGTTGCTCGATCGCGCATTCACCGCGATGACCGATGAGGAGCTTGCCTCCCTCGTGGCCTCACTGCCCGACGACCACGTTGCCGCACTCGACGAATTGTGCGGTGCCCGCGAGGGCGGCTTCACCGACGTCGAGGCCCGCCTGCTTGCCGTGCGCGCCACCGCTGCCCGCGGCCGGATGAATGGCGGCCTCGAGCAGGTTGCAACGCTCGTCACGGACCCGGCGCTGGCCAAGTGCATCGAAGCACTCGGCGACAACTCCGACAATCCCAATGAAGCGCAACTGCTGGACGTCACGCCTGCACTCATCGAGGAGTTCGGTCTGGCCACCACACGGCTGATGCTCGCCTCGTCCGTCGCCGGCGAAGCAGCCGCTTCGGAAGTGCTGACCCGAGTGCTCAAGCATGACGAGACGTTGGCGCTGCCACCCGTCGAGCGCGTCGACGTGGAAGTGCTGCCCGCACGCACCGCTGATGAAGAGACGAAGGCGAAGCGCAAGGCCGCCAAGGAAAAGAAGCAGGCCGAGGCTCGCCACGCCCGCGAGCAGCAGCTCAAAGCCAAGCACCGCTAAGTCGGCATTCATGTGCGGCTCAACCGCAGCTCAACGCCGAAGTTGGGGGTCAGTCGAACAGGGTGCCTTGTTCGTGGCGCAGGAGCCAGGACTTGTTCTCGACGCCGGAGGCGAAGCCGGTGAGCGCACCATTGGCACCGATGACCCGATGGCAGGGCACGACGATGCTGATCGGATTGCGGCCATTGGCCGCGCCGACGGCGCGTGACTTGCGGACATCGCCCATCCGCCTGGCCTGCTCGCCGTAGGAGATGGTTTCGCCGTACGGAATCCGGCGCAGCTGCATCCACGCGGACTGTTGGAACTCGGTGCCGACGGGATCGAGCGGGATGTCGAACTCGTGGCGCTCACCGGCGAAGTACTCGCCGAGCTGCCTGATCGTCTCGCGCAGCACCAGTGCCGCTGCTGGGTCGCCGTCATCTGCGGTGGTCAGACGTTTCGACGCGTCGAGTTCGTTGGGCCACAGCACTGCCCGCAGGCCGTGGGGGCTCGCGATCAAGGTGAGCTCGCCGACCGGGCTGGCCATCGTGGTGCACGACAGATCGTCGGTGACGCCGATGCCGGGAAGGGTTGTTTCGCTGCGGTTCATGAGTGGTCCTTCACAAGTGTGCCCAGAGATGGTGGAGTGCGTACGTACGCCACGGTCGCCACGCCTCGGCGTGTGCTGCAGCGCTTCGTGGGGTGGGGTCGGCACCGAGCGCCGCGAGCGCGTGCTGTACCCCAAGGTCGGTCGGCAAGAAGACGTCCGGGTCGCCCAGGGCGCGCATGGCCACGTAGCCGGCCGTCCATGGGCCGATGCCCTTCACGGCTTGCAGCGCGGCGGCTGCCGCTGCGCGATCGCTGCCGGCATCGAGCACGAGCGAACCGTTGGCGATCTGGGCGCAGGCGTCGATCAGCGCCGCCCCTCTCGCCCGCGGCATCGCGAAGTCGGTCGGCGACAGACCGGCGATGGTTGCCGCCGAGGGAAATGCGTGTGTGACGCCGCCGACGGGCTCGGCGAGTGGCTCGCCGTGAGCCGCGACGAGGCGTGAGGCGAGCGTGCGGGCGCCCACGACGCTGACCTGCTGGCCCAACACTGCCCGAACCAGCAGTTCGGTGCCATCCGGGTGGCCGGGGGCACGCAGACCGGGGCGCTTGTCCACGAGCGGCGCCAACAGCAGGTCAGCAGCAAGGTGGTCGCGGATGGTCGCCGGGTCGCAGTCGAGGTCGAGTAGACGGCGCGTCCGTTGCACGGCAGCCTGCGCATCGGCCACGTCATCCAGCGTCAGCGCGCACGACACGGTGGTGCCGCTGACCGTGATCGACACCACGCCCAACCCGCGGGCAAGCCGCAGCGATCGACGGTACGTCGCGCCTTCCACAACCTCGACGCCGGGCACCGCGCGCAGCGCGAGAAACGCCAACATGGCATCACCGTCGAACGGCTCGCGACAGGCCAGTCGCACCGTCAGCGGGCCACTGACATGGCTGGGCAACTTTGCCGCCCGCATATCGGAGGGGCTCGAGGCATAGACCTCGCGCACGGTGTCGTTGAACTGGCGAACGCTCTGGAAGCCGGCAGCGAATGCAACGTCCGTGATGGGCAGCGTGGTCGTCTCGATCAGGATGCGCGCGGTCTGGGCGCGCTGCGCACGAGCAAGTGCGAGCGGACCGGAACCAACCTCGGCAATGAGCAGTCGGTTGACCTGGCGTTCGCTGTACCCCAGCCGCGTGGCCAGTGCACCGACACCCTCACGATCGACGAGCCCGTCGGCGATCAACCGCATCGCCCGGCCCACCACATCCGCCCGCGTGTTCCACTCGGGTGAACCGGGTGAGGCATCGGGACGACAGCGCTTACAGGCCCGGTAGCCGTTGGTCTGTGCCGTGGCCGCGGCAAGGAAGAACTCGACGTTCTGCGGCTTGGGCGTGATCGCCGGACACGATGGGCGACAGTAGATGCGAGTGGTACGAACGGCCGTCACGAACCAACCGTCGAACCGCGCGTCGCGGCTCTGGATGGCCCGATAGCAGTGGTCGTGGTCGAGAAGCACTCACACAGTGTGCACCCTTGACCAAGCATTGACTAGCGGTTTTCGGACACAACTGCAGGCCACTCGACATGGCCTTCGTCGCCATCCGGCCTGGCCTGACACGGTTAGCGTGAGTGACGTGACGAATGATGCGAAGTCCGATGCCCGCCGAGCGCTTGCACTGCTCGATCTCACTGAACTGGGCGACACTGCAACCGATGCCGATGTGAGATCGCTGTGTGCGCGAGCCGTCGGCCCGCACGGCCACGTGGCTGCCGTGTGCGTCTGGCCGCACCATGTCGCGCTGGCCGCCGGCGTACTGCAGGGCACTGACGTACGGGTTGCGACTGTCGTCAACTTTCCTGCCGGCCTCGACGACGTGGACGACGTGGTCGAGTTGGCTCGAGCTGCGCGACTGAACGGTGCCGACGAGATCGACCTCGTACTCCCCTACCGTGCACTGCTCGCAGGCGACAGCACGCGCGCAGCGCTGATGGTGGCAGCACTTCGACAGGCTGTGGCCTCCGGTGCCGGCGGCACCCTGAAAGTGATCCTCGAAACAGGCGAGCTCGTCGATCCGGCGCTCATTCGCTCCGCAGCGGAGATCGCGATCCGCAACGGCGCCGACTTCATCAAGACGTCCACCGGCAAGACCTCGGTCAGCGCCACGTTGGCCGCAACGGGCGTGATGCTGCAGACCATCCACGACGTCGACCCGGCTGTCGGGCTCAAACCGAGTGGTGGCATCCGGACATTGGCCGAGGCCACCGCGCATCTCGCGCAGGCCGACACGATCATGGGCCCCGCCTGGGCCACAGCCGCCACCTTCCGGTTCGGCGCCAGTGGCCTGCTGACCGCCCTCGAAGCCGCACTCACGGGCGCGGCAACCACCATCAAGACGAAAGCGGCCTACTGATGATTCCCCAAGAGATCATTCGTGCCAAGCGCGACGGCCAGGTGCTGAGCGACAACGACATCGGCGGCTTCATCGCCGGCCTGGCCAACGGCGCCGTCACCGAAGGGCAGGCCGCGGCGTTCGCGATGGCTGTCTACTTCCAGGGAATGAACATCGCCGAGCGCGTCGCTCTCACGAAGGCAATGCGCGACAGCGGCACGGTGCTGAACTGGGATCTGCCCGGGCCGGTGCTGGACAAGCACTCCACCGGTGGTGTGGGCGACACCGTGAGCCTGATGCTGGCGCCGATGGTCGCTGCGTGTGGCGGCTACGTACCGATGATCTCTGGTCGCGGCCTGGGGCACACCGGTGGCACGTACGACAAGATGGAGTCGATCCCGGGCTATGTCGCCGCCCCGACGATGACCAAGTTTCGTTCGGTGGTGGGCAAGATCGGGTGTGCGATCATCGGCCAGACGCCAGACCTCGCCCCCGCCGACAAGCGCCTCTACGGCATTCGCGACGTCACCGCCACCGTCGAATCCATCGGGCTGATCACCGCCTCGATCCTGTCCAAGAAGCTTGCCGCCGGCCTCGCCGGCTTGGCGATGGACGTGAAGTGCGGCAATGGCGCGTTCATGGCGACGCTGCCTGCAGCCCGCGAGCTGGCCCGCAGCATCGTCGAGGTAGCCACCGGGGCCGGGCTCCCGACGACTGCGCTCATCACCGACATGAACCGTCCACTGGCCGACGCCGCCGGCAACGCACTCGAAGTGGCGTACGCCATCGACTACCTCACCGGCGTCCGCCGCGACCCGCGCACGCACGAGATCACGATGGCGTTGTGCACCGAGATGCTGCTGCACGGCAAGCTCGCCCGCACGCCGAAGGCGGCGCGCGCTCGACTGCAGGCTGCGCTCGACTCGGGTGCCGCTGCTGAAAAGTTCGGCCAGATGGTGGTCGCCCTCGGCGGCCCCAAGAAGCTCGTCGAGCGGCCGTGGCAGCACCTAGAACGCGCGCCGCTGCAGGTCGCCGTCGTGCCCGCCCGTGGCGGCACGGTCAGTGCCATCGATACCCGTGCCGTTGGGATGGTCGTGGTCGCTCTCGGCGGCGGCCGCACTCGCCCGCAGGATCCTGTCGACCACGCCGTCGGCCTCACCGAGCTGGCCGGTCACGGCGAGGTCGTCGGTGCCGATCGCCCGCTGGCCATCGTGCACGCCCGTACTCAGGCGCAGGTCGATGAGGCCACAACGCTGTTGCGCGCTGCGTACCGAATCGGCGGTAAGCAGACGAAAGCGAACGACCCGGTGCTGGACCGCATCACCGTGTGAGCCGCTGCTCGCGAGCTGCCTACTGGGCGATTTGAGGTTCCTTGGGCAGGCCGAGCACTCGCTCGCCGACGATGTTGCGCTGGATCTGGCTGGTGCCGCCCCAGATTGTCTCGCTGCGGCTGAAGAAGAATGCGCTCATCATCGGGCTGACCGGGTAGCCGTCGCGGCCCTTGTCGCGCGAGGTTCCCGGCCACGAGCCGGCGGCAGAACTGGTGTCGACCAGCATCGACGACGCGCCCTTGATGTCCAGGGCCAGTTCCATAGCGGCCTTGTGCATCTCGGTCCAGAACATCTTGTTGGTCGCGCCCAAGGCAGCCATGGACGGGTCTTTCACACCGGCAAGTGTGTTGGCCAACGACCGAAGCCCGTTGATGCGCAGGATTTGGATCTTGGTGTAGTACTCCATCAACCGCTGACGGATACCGGCCTCGTGGATGGCACCGTTGGCAGTGGCGTCGGCCACCATCAGCTTGTACTCCTCCTCGAAGCGGCGGTAGCCGGTGGTGGCGCTCA
>DAORTY010000128.1:0-10817 GCA_035432905.1 Ilumatobacteraceae bacterium
GCGAAGTCGGTCATCAGCTTCTCGCTGGTGTCGCGGATGACGCCGAGCCGGCCGAACTGAGCGACCTTGCCGGTGAGCTTGATGTCTGATGTCACCTTCACCGTGGTGACCTCCGGCGAATCTTCGTGCAGGCTGGCCGTGATGAGTGCCTCGGCGTTGCCCTTGCCGCCGGTGTCGCGACCCTCGCCCTTCAAGACGGCGATGTGGTTGATGTCGTCGCGAGACACGAAGTGGGCCTGGCCCTTGAACTGCGTCGAGATGGGGCCCAGCTTCAGCTTCACCACGCCGCGGTACATCTCGCCTTCGATCTCTTGCAGTTCGGCGCCCTTCATGCACGGCGCGATGCGCTCGACGTCAGTCAGTACGGCCCAGGTCTGCTCGATTGAGCGGTGGACGGTGAACTCGTTCAGCAATGGTTCCATCGGTCGAGATCCTCCAGCGTGTCGATGTCGGCTACCGATCCTACGCAGGCCACCGGGTGGACCCACTCTGGATGGTCGCGGATCACGTCGCGGGCGCCCATGTCGCCAGCGGTGGGCAGTGCGGGCCACACCTCCTGATGGAGGCGCACCGGGTTGGGGCCGGGCACCCCGTCGTAGGTGGCAATCACGATGCGGGCGTCGGCGGGCGCGTCGGCTACTGCCCGCCACGCTGCTGCGGTGACGAACGGCTGGTCGGCAAGCCCGACGGTGACGGCGTGCGCACCCAGTTCGCGTGCCGCCTGTACTGCAACCTGTAGCGAGCTTGCCTGGCCGGTTGCCCAGGCGTCATTGTGGCGAAGCACTGTTCGGCCCGGCCACGGTAGTTCGGCACGCCCCGTCACGACGATGACATGGTCGAAGTCGGCGGCCTGCACCTGCTGCAGCGCCCACTCCCACACCGGCCGCCCGTGGAGCAGCGCCAACAGCTTGTGCTCGCGGCCCTCGAAACGTGAGCCGGCGCCGGCGGCGAGGAGTGCGGCAACTCGAGGCATGCCGCGAGCCTACGCACGACGGGCATGTAGCGAACTGACCACACTCGGTCGAGATGAATATGACGGACTCATGACGAATATTTGTCAAAGGGGTTGATTGTTGCAATTCGATGTCGCTATCGTTGCGCTTCGTTACAACAGCTCGTGGCATTCGTGCGTCATCGGCCGGCGGAACACGACGCGTGTGGCGCTCTCGTTTGGCGCCGTCGCCGTGAAAGAGGGGCGGACAGAACCTCGTTCACGACCGAACGACACTCACCCCGGTGAGTGCGACCACGAGAGAGGAACGTCACCACCATGACGATTCGTCGCAAGTTGCACGCAACAATTCTTTCCGTAGCCCTCGCCGCCGGAGCCGTCACCATCTCGGCTGCATCCGTGTCGGCCGCGCCGACGGTTGCCGCGCCTGTCGCTGTCACCGGTGGTGATGCGCTCGCCGGATATGCCGACGTGGCCCTGAGCGAGTTGACCAGCTATGTGGTCACGGGCAGCGCGCGGGCACGTGAGCAGTTCAACCTCATTCTCGACGGGGTTGCCGCCGCCGCCGCCGCTCGCCTGGGCCTCGACCCGGCTGCGATGCAGGCTGCGTGGCGTGCCGCAGATGTCGAGCACCAGACGGCGTTGATGGCTGCGTTCTCTCAGCTGGGCACTCGCTACAGGGCATACAAGGCCACTCCTGGCGTGGGCTTCGATTGCTCGGGTCTCACCTCCTGGGCATGGGGCCAGGCCGGGGTCTCGATCTTCCATCAGAGCCGTACCCAGATCAACAACGCTCGCGCGGTCACGCGCGAGACGGCGCAGGCCGGTGATCTCGTGTACTACCCGGGGCACGTGATGATGTACCTCGGCGTCGACAACGCCATCATTCACGCACCATCCACCGGGCGCACCGTGGAAGTTGCCTTCGTCGCCAAGCGTCGGGCACAGTCGGTTCGCTTCGGCGACCCGACCAGCTGACGTCGGGCTCGGCTGCTTCAGCCGTGGATGGGGCCACGAGCGTCGCGTAGCGACGGGGTGGCTCGACCAGTGCGCCGGGCAATGATCTCGGCGCAGATGGAGATGGCCGTCTCCTCTGGCGTGCGGGCACCCAGATCCAGGCCGACGGGCGACATCAGCCGAGCGAGCTGCTCGGGTTGATCGACGCCGACCTCGGCGAGTCGCTCCAGGCGTTTGACGTGTGTGGTGCGACTGCCCATGATGCCGATGTAGCCCGCGTTGGTGGCCAGCGCCCCCTGCACCGCCGGCACGTCGAACTTCGCGTCGTGGGTGAGAATGCAGATGGCATCGCGTGTCGCAAGTGTGTGCCCGCGCTCGGTGAACACCGGCGCGGGCCACGACACGATCACCTCGTCGGCCATCGGAAAGCGGCGTCGGGTGGCGAAGATCTCGCGGGCGTCGCACACCAGCACCCGGTAGCCGAGCACCTTGGCGACCTTGGCCAGTGCGGCCGTGAAGTCGACAGCGCCGAAGATCCACATCTGCGGCGGCGGCGCCCAACTTTCGATGAACGCGACGACGATCGGTGTGTCGAGTAGATCCTCGGGAGTGGTTTCGCCGTTGGGGCCGTAGTGACGAATTCCGCTGCGACCTGCCTCGAGCTCGCCGAGTGCGTCGCGGGCCGCAATCCGGTCGAGCTCGGCGCTGCCCAACGAGCCCACCGGATCAGCATCGGGTACGACCAGGAGCTTTTTGGTCAGGCCGACGCCGTCGATGATCGTGACGAGCGCGACCGGCTGCTCGGTTCGGATGCGTTCGCTCAGCTGCGAGTAGATGCTGTCGTTGGTCATCACGTCACCAGTCGAGTGCTTCGATGTACAGGCGAATGGTTCCCCCGCACGTCAGCCCGACGGCGAACGCGTCATCGTCGCTGTAGCCGAAGGTGACGATGCTGGCGGGCGCCTCGCCGCGCAGTATCGCCAATGCCTCCGAGACCACGGCGCCTTCGACGCAGCCACCGCTGACGCTGCCTGCGACTTCGCCCGCATCGTTGACGGCCATGGCCGCGCCCGGAAGGCGTGGGCCGGAGCCTTCGATGTCGACGACGCGCGCAATCGCCACCCGTGCGCCGGCGGTACGCCAGCGGTCGATGTCGTCCAGTAGTTCTCTCATCGTGTTCCCGTCTGAGCTGTCGGCGATCGACGGCGCGGCGGGGCAGACGCGATCACCGTTGCCAACTCTTGCATTGCTGCCATGCTGTGGCCTTCCACGAACGCATCAACGTACGGAAGGGCCGCTGCCATTCCCCGGGCGAGAGGTGCGTAACCGGGTGTGACCTTCAGCGGGTTGACCCACACGGTCTGGTAGGTGACACGCTGCAGCCGCTCCATCTGGTTTGCCAGCTCCTGCGGGTCGCCACGGTCCCAGCCATCGCTGAGGATCACCACGATGGCGCCGCGAGCCATCCCACGCACTCCCCACTGATCGTTGAACACCTTCAGGCACTCACCGAGACGGGTGCCGCCGCTCCAGTCGTGCACGCGAGCGCTCGCCGCCGCCAACGCACTGTCGGGGTCGCGGCTGTGGAGTTCCTTGGTCATGCGTGTCAGTCGGGTGCCGATGGCGAACGCCTCTACTCGCTGGCGTCCCGAGACCGCGGCGTGCACGAAGCGCAGCATGGCGCGGGCATAGGGCTCCATCGAGCCGGAGATGTCGAGCAGCACGACGAGACGGCGCAGGCGCTCACCCGGCTCGCGCCACTTGCGGCTGATGGGTTCGCCGCCGGCGCGCAGTGAGGCGCGCACGGTGGCGGGCAGGTCCGGTCGGCGACCATGACGTGAGCTGCTGTAGCGGAACGAATGGCGCGGTGGGCCGATGAAACGCAGCTGGGACATCAGCTCCTGCGACAGCCGTAGCTCCTCATTGGTGTACGCGGCAAAGTCCTTGTTGCGCAGCACCTCGGCAGCACTGAACCGCAGCACCAGGGTGGGGTCGTCGTTGGGTTCCGTGCCCGAATCGCCGCCATCGTCGTCGCTGTCGTCGTCGATGGCCAGCGTGATGCTGATCGGTTCGGGGGTGTCCTGATGCGCCGCAGTGCTCGCCGCAGACAACCAGAAGACGGCGAACGAACGCTCGTAGAGGTCGAAGTCCTCCGGGCGACGCACCAGGGTGGCCATTCCCGCCCAGTACACGCTGTCGCGGTTGTCGATGCCGACCTGGCCGAGTGCATCGACGAAGGCGAGCACGCTGTCGGTGGGAACCCGCACCCCTGCGCCGCGCAGGACCCGACTGAAGGTGACAGCCATCCGCTCGGCAGACGTGGTCACCTCGCTCACGGCGCTTGGAAGCCGCGCTCGAAGGCTTGCTTGACGAGGTTGCCGATGCCGTGCTGGCGCGTGCGGTCCTGGTCCTCGCGGTATTTGAGCACGGCGCCCAGCGTGGCCCCCACGACTTCCTCGTCCAGCTCGGTGCGGCCCAACGCCGAGAGGGCCTGCGCCCAGTCGATGGTCTCGGCGACACCCGGTGGCTTGTACAGGTTGAGCGTGCGCAGCGCCTCGACGGCGCCGGCGACCTGGCGAGCGAGCCGATCGAGTGCCTGCGGGACGCGCATGCGCACGATGCGTACCTCGCGCTCGAAGTCGGGGTGCTCCACCCAGTGGTACAGACAGCGGCGCTTGAGCGCATCGTGGACGTCGCGTGTGCGGTTGGAGGTGAGGATCACCAACGGCGGACGCACGGCGCTGAAACGGCCGATCTCGGGCACGGTGATCTGGTACTCGGAGAGCACCTCCAGCAGGTACGCCTCGAACTCGTCATCGGCGCGGTCGATCTCGTCGATGAGCAAGATGGGAGGGGTGTCGCCGACGTGGTCGATGGCTTGCAGCAGCGCCCGCTTGAGCAGGAAGCGTTCGTTGTACAACTGCTGCTCGAGTGCGTTGGTGGTGAGCCCCAGCGACTCGCCGGTGGCTTCGGCGGCTCGCAGGTGCAGCAGCTGACGGCTGTAGTCCCAGTCGTACACGGCTTGCGTGACGTCGATGCCTTCGTAGCACTGCAGGCGGATCAGCTCGCCGCCGGTCCACCGGCTGAGCACCTTGGCCACCTCGGTCTTGCCGACGCCGGCCTCACCCTCGAGGAGCAGTGGCCGCCGCAGCGTCATTGCGAGGAAGACGGAGGTGGCCAGACCATCGTCGGGGATGTAGCCGTGCAAGCTGAGCGCGTGCGCGACGTCGGCAGGGGTGTTGGGCTGCGTTGCCATTGATGTGCAGGCTAGAGCCGGATGGCAGGCTGGTGTTCGATGGAACCACTGCGTACCGTTCGAATCCATGCGCCCGCCGCTCGCGAGGTGACTGTGTCGGGCACGATTGCCATCCGTCACGACGATGGGGCATGGGTGGCGGAGTTCGCTGCGGCAGTCGGTGATCACTACTGGATCAACGTCGATGGTGGTCCGCCGCTGCTCGATCCTTCGTGCCTGGACATGGAGATGACGCCTGGCGGCCCGCGCAGTGTCGTGCGCGACCCGTGGCCTCCTCGATCGCAGGGTGCGCCACTGACCAACGACCCCGTGGTGTACGAACTGCACGTGCGTGGGTTCGGTCGCACGTTCCTCGGGTGTATTGATCGTCTCGATCATGTCGCCGGGCTGGGCGTGAACGTGATCGAGCTGATGCCGGTGCACCCGTTCGACACGGCTGACAACTACTGGGGATACATGCCGTTGGTGTGGGGCGCAGTGCACCGCCCGTACGCACACAACCCCGCACGGGCGGCCGAGGAACTGGCGGAACTGGTGGCCGCCGCGCACGACCGAGGCATGCACGTGTGGCTGGACGTGGTGTTCAACCACACGGGCGAAGGCGATGCCGCGATGCCCACGTTCAGTTTCCGCGGACTGGACGACGCACACGCCTACCGGCACCAGACCAACGGTGAGTACACCAACGACAGCGGGTGCGGCAACGACATCGACCCGGCGGACCCCAACGTGCGTGCGCTGGTGCTGTCGGCACTGGACCGATTTGCGGACCTGGGTATCGACGGTTTCCGCTTCGACCTCGCCTCGCTCCTCACGCGCGACGGTGGCGAGTTGGTGGCGCTGATCAGTACGTGGGCCGCAGCACGTGGCGTGGCGCTGATCGCAGAGCCCTGGGACATGGCCTCGTACCAGGTCGGCTCGCCGGTGTGGCCCGACGACTGGTTGCAGTGGAACGACCGTTTCCGCGACGACGTACGTGGGTTCCTGCGCGGCGAACCGGGCCTGGTCGGCGCAGTTCGACAACGGGTGCAGGGCAGTCCCGGCCTGTTCGCTCAGTCCGATGCGGCGCGCAGCGTGAACTTCCTCACGGCCCACGATGGGCTGACCATGAACGACCTGACGCTGGTCACCAGTGATCACCACCACTCGTGGGACACCGGTCCGGACCTGCGGGTGCAGCAGTTGAAGAACTACTTCACGATGTTGTTGCTCGCCGCCGGCACGCCGATGTGGGTGATGGGCGACGAGTTCGCCCGCACGCAGCACGGCGACCCGAACCCGTACAACGTGGATAGCGAGCTGACCTGGGTCGACTGGTCGCTGGCCGACGCACAGCCCGAGCTGACCAAGTTCGTCGGGGCGCTGGTCGCCCTGCGTAGAGCCCATCCGCCGCAGGATTTCGAGTTCTTCGGCGTCGGAGTGCAGGTGGACGAACGCCCCGAATCGCGCTCCATCGCCTGGTGCGCCAACGGCCTCTATGTCATGGTCAACGCCTGGTGGGAGCCGCTGGTGTTCGAGGTGCAGGTACCGGGTGAATGGCAATCGGCATTGTCGACCGCAGGTAGCGCCGAGCAGGTCGGGGCGACCGTGACGGTGCCCGCCCGATCCATCACCGTCCTGCGCCAGCGCTGACGCGTCAGCCGATGACGAGGGCGCGTACGCGCGGCAGGAAGTAGTCGAGGTCGGGGGTGGGGTCACCCTCGCGTTTGCCCGCATCATCGAAACGACGCAGTGCCACGGCCGCCTCCGCATGGGGGCCGGCGGCGAACACGGCCACCTCGTCGGCGCCCATCGGCCCGCCCTGCAGACTCAGTGTGTGTACCGATGCCGGCGACAGCGCGGCGAAGTACGTCGGCTCCACCGCGCACAGGTAGCGCTTTGCTGCCACATGTAGACGTACCGGTTCGGTGACCTCGGGGCCGAAGCCTGCGCTCAACCACCGCGCGCCGGCCTCTTCGTGCACGAAGTCGACCTGCTCCAACGCTCCTGGGTCGCCGCGCTGGGCATCGGCCACGTCGTTGACCAGGTGGCCGACGTCGTGCAGCAGTGCAGCAACGACCACCTCATCGGATGCACCGGACTGCTCGGCGCTGTACGCGGCCTGCAGCATGTGATCGCGCATCGAGACCCGTTCACCAAGGTACGCCTCGCCGCCGCGCCGATCGAAGATGGCAGCGATCTCATCGATGATGGTCATTGTGCTTCCAGCGACGGGTCGAGCGCTGCTTCCAGCACCCGGATGGTGCTGTGCAGCCCATCGATGTCGGCGTAGCAGCCCTGCAGGTGACGCGTGCCGCCCGACGAGTCGTAGGCGGTGCGGCCGTGCAGCACCCGACGGTTGTCGACGATGAACAGGTCGCCTGGCTGCAGCTGCACCTGGATGTGGAACGACGGGTCGGCGACCAGGCGGGCGAACAGTGTGTAGCCGCGATACCAGGTGGCGAGCGCTTCAGCCTCGAGGTCGCTCGACGCTGCCGGTAACTGCTGCAGCGAGCGGTGGTTCGATCGAACTGCGCGTACCGCACCGGCAGGGTCGAGCTCGATGAGGGGCGTGGTGGTCTGCAGCGACGCGCCGTCGCCCTGATAGGCGAACGTGACGGGGCGTGACGTCAGCTGCGCGAAACCCTCCGGGTCGAGACGACGTACCTGTTCGGCAATCTTCCACCCGTCGACCAGCACGTTGAGGCCGCCCGAGGCACTGGTGTGGTGGCAGTGCAGCAGCTGCATGGTGGGCACAGGGTCGCGGTACGGGTTGTCGGTGTGCGGCGCAAGGCCCAGCGAGGTGTTGGCCAGGTTGGTGGGGTCGACCTGTGTGCGAACGTCGAACCAGCGCCCGTAGTTGGTCTGACGGACGAACCCGAACAGCTCTGCGACTCGTGCCACCTCGCCGTCGTCGATCGGCACGCCGGTCATCACGCCGCATCCCATCTGCGCCACTCCACGCAACCAGCGCAGCAACTCACGCTGGCTGTCGCCGTCATCGCCCACGAGGTCGCCGTGGTCGGCTTTCACCAGCAGGTCAGCGTCCTCCGCGGTCCACCGCCGTGCGACGGGTAGATCGGCGGGTAGGTCGCCAAGCGCGGCGATGGAGTAGGAGCTGCGATGTCCCTCTGGCTGCCACACCAGCTGCAGCACGTCGCCGTCGACGTGGACGACCTCGGCGCGCAGGGCGACCGGCAACGTGGAGGGGTCGAGCACGCGTTGGCCGCTCGGGTGTTGGCACTGGGCACATTTGCATCGATCGCGCAGCGCCAGCAGTGGCAGCACGACCTGGGTGCCATCCGCCCGAGTCGCCCTCAGACCCAACACGTCATCCACGGTGATCACGCCGCCAACCGTAGTGCCACGCATCAGGGTTCAGCTGTCGAAGCCGAGACCGAATCGATCGAGGCCCTTGAGCCACAGGTTGCGCTTGCCTGTCTTGTCTTCGCGGTCCATCGAGTAGCGGGTTGCCTGGATGCCGATGAAGCGAAACGGCTCGGGCGGGAAGGGCAGCGGCTTGCTCTTCACGAACTCGGTCTCGGTGGCCTTGCTGCGCTTGCCGTCGATCATGTCCAGCATGACCTCGGCACCGAAGCGGGTGGACGCCACGCCAAGCCCCGTGTAGCCCACCGAGTACGCAACCCGACTCTGCATGGCAGTGCCCCAGAACACGCAGAACCGGCTGCAGGTATCGATGACGCCACCCCATGCATGCGTGAACTTGAGGCCTTCCAGCTGCGGGAAGGTGTCGAAGAAATGCTTGCTCAGCTTGGCCCAGGTCTCGGGCCGACTCTCCAGCTCAGTGTTGACTTTGCCACGCCAGTAGTAGATGACGTCGTAGCCGCCCCACAGGATGCGGTTGTCCTCGGTGAGCCGGTAGTAGTGGAACTGATTGCTGATGTCGCTGAGACCTTGTCGGCCCTGCCACCCGATGTCGGCCAACTGCTGCTTGGAGAGCGGCTCGGTGACCATGCAGTAGTCGTACACGGGGGCGATGTAGTGGCTGACGCGCTTGAGGAGCGGCTTGGACGCGTTGGTTGCCAGCGCGACCTTGCCCGCCCGGATACGACCCAACGGAGTGGTCACCAGCACACCCACGCCGTCCTTCTCGATGGAGGTGGCCTTGGTGTCTTCGTAGATGCGCACGCCCAGCGACATCGCCGCACTCTTCAAACCCCATGCCAATCGGGCAGGGTCGACGATTGCTGCGCGATCCTTGCGCCACAGACCCCCCGTGTACGTCGGCGAGTTGACCTGGGCACGCATCGCGGCCTGGTCGAGCCACTCGACCTTCTGGCCCAGCGAACGCAGGTGCATGTAGTCGTCGCGGAGCTCGTCGAGATAGCTGGGTGCGTGGAACTCGGTGGCGATGTCGATGACGCCGGTGCGCTCGTAATCGCAGTCGATGTTGTAGCGCGTGATGGCCGACTCGATGTCGTTGAGGTTCTTCAACCCCAGCTCCTCCAGCAGCGGCAGTTCGTCGGGAAAACGCTCCTGCCCGTTGGCCACGCCGTGGGTGAGGCTGCTCTCCATGAAGCCACCGTTGCGGCCGCTGGCGGCAGAGCCAACCTCGTGCGCATCGATCAAGATGACGTCGCGGCTGGGGTCGCGCTCCTTGGCGATGATGGCCGTCCACAGCCCGTTGTAGCCGCCGCCCACCACGCACAGGTCGCAAATCTCGCTGCGGACCAACGTCGGATTGCTGTCGGGCTCGTCGGCGTCCTCGTACCAGTACGGGTACGGATCGGCATCCGCGATCGCGTCCAGGTGGTGGCTGTCGAAATTGGAAGAGTCGTCGTTGTGGTGGAACGACATGAGTGCACCGGCTATCGGGGAGGTGTATGAACTGGCTGCAGGCTAGTCAATCGCGGCTGGAAGAACAGCGAGCTCGTAGTCGTGGAAGCGCAGGTCGAAGGTGGCGATGGTGCCCACGCGATGGCGCTGCGCCATGACCAGAGTGATCGCGAACTCGGGGTCATCGGCGACCAGCGAACGCGAGGCGACCCGGCGATGTTGTCGGCCGACCCACAGCCGATCCACCGGGGCGAACACGTGCGTGCGATCGAGCCCAACCAGTTCGCCCAGGTGTGTGTGGACCGCGACCAGCAGAATTTTCTCGGCCTCGTACTGCGTGACCAGATCGAGGTATTCAGCGGCCGCTGCCTCGTGGTTGACGTCAGCGGTGTCGGCGACAGCATGCAGGAACGACCGTTCGAGCAGCACCTTCGGCGGGTCCATCATGTCAGTGCCTGGCGGGCTGCAGTGCTGCGTCGCACTCGTGTGCGCCGCTCCATTCGATTCCAGAACCAGAAGCAGCCGCCGGTGATGAGCCAGCCGACCAGGCCGTCGATCACCCAGTGTTCGCCGAGGTACACCAGTGAGGTGAGCATCATCACGGGGAACAGCAAGGCGAGCACCTTGAGCCACCTCGGGCGGATCCAGGGCAGGAAGAATGCAGGAACGATGAGCGCGAACGACGAGTGCAGCGAGGGCATCGCCGCGTAGGCGTTGCCGTTGCTGAGCTGGATCTTGTAGTCGTTGGCGAAGCCATTGAAGCCGAGATGGCGAAACCCGCGGCCGGCGTCGCGGTGCAGTTCACCGAAGAGCTGGTATGGAAATTTGTGGCTGGTGGCCATCCACGGGGGAACCGTCGGAAGCAGCACGAACAGC
>DAORTY010000129.1:0-4221 GCA_035432905.1 Ilumatobacteraceae bacterium
CGAAGTAGTTGCCGGTCATTGCCTGCAGCATCTCGCCGATGTTGACGATGATGCCGTCGGGCGGTGGTGCAACATCGATCCATTCGCCGTCAGGAGCCAGCGCCTGCAGACCGCCGACGCCGTGCTGCAGCAGCAGGGTGAGGAATCCGGCGTCGTGATGCGGGTTGACACCAGCCTCGCCGGTTGGTGTGCGTGGGTAACTGATCAGTTTGGCGAATGACAGCGGTCGCTCACCGAAGATGTGGCGCAGCTGATCGCGAGGAAGGCCGAGCCCTACCGACATCACCTCCATCAACTCCCATGCCACGGCGCCGAGACGTTCGAAGAACTCTTCGATGGCTGCGTGAAAGCCGGGTAGCTCGACCTCGGGCAACCACTGATTCGGACCGTCGAGGTGAAGATACGCCGGCTCGACATCCGGTGCATAGGGCGAGTATTCGGTGCTGACATCGAGCTGCTCGCGGAAGTCGACACGGTTGCCGGTGAGCTCTGCGCCGGTGCGTTCCCAACCCCGAAAGTGCGGTGACTGCCGCTTGTCGATGAGGGCCTTGGTCGCTTCTGGCAGCGCGAAGAAGTCGCGGAGCAGGCCGAAGTAGTAATCGATGAACTCGCGCGGGACGCCATGATCCGTGAGGTAGAGGAACCCGACCCCGTGGCACATCGACACGAGTTCAGCGGCCGTTCGCCGCTCGTCCGTGGTGCTTCGCCAGTCGGCGAGGGAGAAGGTGGGGATGGTCGTTGTCACCCGTTCAGTGTGGCCGGTGGGGCAGCACTCGAACGAAGGCGTAGTCCTGAGGCGTTCGTCACAGAGCGGGAACAGCGGCTACGGTGCTGTAACTCATCTTGGGGGAGGAGGCAGGTCAGCGTGACGTTGCTCGAGGTAGAAGACGTGACGGTGCGGTTCGGCGGCATCGTGGCGCTTGATGGTCTGTCGTTCAGCATCGAGGAGGGCCACATCTGTGGCCTCATCGGGCCGAACGGCGCCGGCAAGACAACAATGTTCAACGTCGTGAGCCGCATCTATCAACCGAGTCTGGGCTCGGTGAAGTTCCGTGGCCGAGAACTGCTCACCGTGCCGGCACACGGCATTGCCGAGCTGGGAATTGCGCGGACGTTCCAGAACCTGGCGCTGTTCCCCAGCATGTCGTTGCTGGACAACGTGATGGTGGGTGCGCACAGCCAGGGCAAGGTCGGGTTCACCCGGGCCATCTTCCGTACCGGCGCAGCCAAGGAGAACCGTGAGACCCGCGACTTCGCCGGCGACCTCCTCAACCAGCTGGGGCTCGGCCCGCTCGCCTTTCGGCCGGCGATGGGCCTGCCGTTCGGTACCCTCAAGCGTCTCGAGATCGCACGGGCACTCGCCGCTCGCCCGACGTTCCTTCTCATGGACGAGCCGGCCAGCGGGCTGGCGCACGGCGAGGTCGACGAGCTCGGTCACACCATTCGCACCATCCGCGATCAGTTCAACCTCAGCATCTTGTTGGTCGAGCACCACATGTCGATGGTGATGAGTGTCAGCGATCGTGTGGTCGCGATGGAATTCGGTCGCAAGATCGCCGACGGCACGCCCGCCGAAGTACAGCAGAACGAAGCTGTCATCACTGCGTACCTGGGGACCGACGCATGAGCCTGCTGCACATCGAAGGGCTGCGTGCCGGGTACGGCCCGGTCAACGTGCTCGAAGGGATCGACCTGTCGGTCGAAAAGGGCGAGTTCGTAGTGATGCTCGGTGCCAACGGCGCCGGCAAGACCACCACGATGAGGGCGATCAGCGGCCTCATCGGGCGCCAAGGCACCATCGAGTTCGAGGGGTCCAGCATTCAGCGCAGCAGCCCCGACTCCATCGTGCGCTGCGGTATCGCTCAGGTACCCCAGGGCCGCGGCACGTTCCCCGAACTATCGGTCGAGGACAACATGCTCACCGGTGCCTATGTCCGCAAGGACGCGGAGATCCGCGACGACGTCGACCGCTGGTTCCAACAGTTCCCGCGCCTCGCCGAGCGGCGCACGCAGCGTGCCGGCAGCCTCAGCGGTGGCGAGCAGCAGATGCTTGCCATCGCCCGAGCGCTGATGAGCCGCCCGAAATTGTTGCTCTGCGACGAACCCAGCCTGGGCCTTGCCCCACTCATCACCAAAGAGCTGTTCGAGGTACTCGAACGACTCAACCGCGACGACGGCTTGTCCGTGTTGCTCGTGGAACAGAACGCGAACCTGGCGATGCACATCGCCGATCGCGTCTACCTGCTCGAAACCGGCCGCATCGTGGCGCAGGGCTCTGCTGAAGAGCTCGGTGCGGACGATTCCATCCGAAAGGCGTATCTGGGGTTCTGATGGATCTGTTTCTTCAACGACTCATCGACGGACTCAGCCAAGGCAGCGTGTACTCGCTGATCGCGCTCGGCCTCGTCATCATCTATCGCGGTACCGGCCACTTGAACTTCGCCCAGGGCGAGATGGCCCTCTTCGCCGCCTACTGCGTCTATCAGTTCGGCGAATGGGGCATCCCCGTCTGGATCGGCCTGTTCCTGGGCATGGTCGTCGGCTTCGGTCTGGGCGCCCTCGCCGAGGTGTCGCTGGTGCGACCGATCAGCAAGCGGTCCCCATTCGCAGTGTTCATCGTCACGCTCGGTTTGTTCACGTTCCTGAACTGGCTCGATGGCGCCATCTGGGGTAACCAGAACCTGCCCAACTCTGGCGTGGGTAGCAAGCAGCAGAGCTATCCCAGCCTGTTCCCGAACGCCCCGGACGACTTCTGGCAACCGTTCGGTGTCACGATCCGCTACGAGCGCGTCGGCATCCTCGGCCTCGTGTTGGTCATCTCTGCGCTGCTGTTCTTGCTGTTCACCAAGACCAAGTTCGGTCTTGCGATGCGGGCCGTGGCCAGCAACACCGAGAGCGCCAAGCTCGCAGGCATCCGCACCAAGAACGTGCTCATGGTCAGTTGGGGCTTGGCGGCAGCAATCGGCGCGGTCGGTGGTGTCGCTATCGCCGGCCTCAACCACAACGTCAACCTCGGCCTCATGTTCACAGTGTTCATCTACGGCTCGGCAGCGGCCACCCTGGGCGGGTTCGATTCGCCCGGCGGTGCGGTACTTGGTGGCCTCATCATCGGCGTCATCGAGAACATGGCGTCCGGGTACGCCCAGAACTGGATTGGTCAGGACATGAAACTGTCCGTGGCGTTCGTGGCGATCCTGGTGGTATTGCTCTTCAGGCCCTCCGGCCTGTTCGGTACAGCGAAGGTGGAACGAGTATGAAGTCGCTGTTCACCATTCGCGAGGGCGGCACAGCCTCGTGGGTCATCCGGGTGGTTGTTGCTGTGGTCGTCGTCGGGCTCGTCGTGTACGTGCCCACCAAGACCGGGGCCGGAACGATCCAGACCTCCATCGAAGCGCTGGTACTCATGGCAGCGGCGATGTCGCTCAACCTTCTGTTGGGCTTCACGGGCCAGATCTCCATCGGGCACAGTGCATTCCTGGGTATCGGCGCATACTCCACCGGCATTCTGGTGTCGACCTATGGGTGGAGCCCGTGGCTCACCTTCCCGGTGGCATTCGTGGTCGCGTTCGTCGTGGGTGTGATCATCTCGTTCCCGACGTCACGTATCAAGGGTGTGTATCTCGCGCTGGTCACCTTGGCGTTGGCGCTGGTGTTCCAACAGGTGGCCACATGGAAGCGGCTGGCATGGCTCACCGGTGGCGGCAGCGGCTTGCCGATGAAGGACGCCAAGGTCGCCAACACGGGTTTCAACATCGGTAGTGCGTCCAAGGGCCAGATGCAGTTCTTCAAGATCTTCGGATGGGATCCGTTCGGTGATCTTCGTAAGCCGGACCACAAGGCCGCGTTCTGGTACTGGATCGGCATTGCCATCGTGGTCGTTGTCTACCTGGTCTGCCGCGGCATCGTGAAGAGCCGCGTCGGACGCTCGATGGTGGCCATTCGTGACAACGAAACCGCCGCTGCAGTCATGGGCGTCAACCTGGTCGCGACCAAGGCGCTCGTGTTCGGCATCTCGGCAGGGTTGTGCGCGCTGCCCGGATGCCTCACGGCCATGAAGACCGGGGGTGTCAGTCCCGAAGGTATTCAGAGCATGACCGTCCGTGGCGCCATCACCTTCCTGATCGTGATGGTGGTCGGTGGCGCCGGCTCGCTGTGGGGCCCGATCATCGGCGGTGGTGTCTACGTCTTCGTCACCGACATCACCGGCGGCTGGGCAGACGA
>DAORTY010000129.1:4321-10814 GCA_035432905.1 Ilumatobacteraceae bacterium
ATCGAGGGCACCATCAAGATCGGCTCGGTCATGCCGTTGTCGGGTGGAGCCGCTGCTGCCGCATTCGCTCCGGTGAAGGGTGGCTTCGAGGCATACATCAAGTACGCCAATGACAACAACCTGCTCGATGGCGTCACGATCGAGGCAACCATCGAAGATGACCAGTACAACGCCGAGCTCACGCCGGGTGCTGTGTCCAAGTTGCTCGACAGCGGTGTCAACATCTTCTCGGGCATCATCGGCTCGGCCAACAACGCTGCCGTGCGTGGCACGCTGAACGACAACTGCGTGCCGCAGCTCGCCGCTCTCAGCGGTTCACCGGAATGGGGCGATGTGGCCGACTACCCGTGGACCACCGGTGAGCTGACGCCGTACAACGTCGAGTCGAAGGTCTACGCCACGCAGATGGCCGAGATGTTCCCCGAGGGCGCAAACGTTTCGCTGTTCAATGTCAACAGCGAGTTCGGTCAGGTCTACGTGGACGCGTTCAAGGAGATCGCCGGCGATTACGGCCTCACCATCGTGGGCGATGAGACCATCGAAGTCACCGACTCGGCTCCGCCCACCGCCCAGGTCACCAACATCGCTGCCGCGAAGCCCGATGTGATCATGGCCGCGCCGCTGGGTGCCGGCTGCATCAGCTTCCTCACCGAGGTCGCGAACGCCAAGGCCGCCAACCCGGGCTGGAACCCGGCAGTGTTCATCACCAACACCTGCGCCAGCAGCCTGATCCTCGGCGCCTCCGGCGCTGCGGCAGACGGTCTGTACACCTCGGCCAACACCATCGACGTGATCCTCCCTGCCAACGCCGCCCTGCCGGCCGTCGCCGACTACCTGGCGTTCATGGCTGCCGATGGCAAGAGCGACATCGCCGCTACCGCCGCCGCTGGCTGGATCACTGCCGAGGTCACCGTTGCCGTCCTGATCCAGGCCGCTGCATCGCCCGAGGGCCTGACCCAGGCGTCCATCATCAATGCCGCCCGCAACTTCACCTACACGCCGTCGTTGGGTGTGCCCGGTCTGGTGTTCAAGATGGATGGCGAGAAGGATCCGTTCCTTTCGGAGAGCCTGGTCGTGCGCCAGTACAACGCTGCTGCGGCAACGTTCACGGATGTCAGCAAGTTGATCACCGAGTTCGAGAGCTGATCTCCCACTCGCTGACCACGCTCAGCACTGCACGTTGAATGTGGCCCACCCCGTTCGGGGTGGGCCACATTCGCGTCCGGGTGCGTCTCGACAGCCGTTACGTTGAACGGGCGAGGTGGGCTCGGCGGAGGGAATCCGCGGTGAGCACGATCAAGCCGATCCACACGAGGGCGAATCCGAGGAGGCGAGTCGGTGGCAGCGACTCGTCGTAGATGAGCCAACCGATGAAGAAGTTGAGCGAGGGCACGATGTACTGCATCGGCCCGATGATCGTCAACGGCATCCGCTGCGCGGCGTAGGCGAAGAGCATCAGCGGACCTGCCGTGGCCAGGCCCGTGAACACTGCAAACACCAGTTCCTTGTGCGACGCGCTGTGAGGAATGCTGTCGGCGTGGGTGGCGAACACCGCAGCAACCGCAAGTGCCGGACCCAGCAGGATGAATGACTCGGCGGCCATGCTCTCCACGGGTGTCAGTGGAATGTGCTTCTTGATGTAGCCGTAGGTGGTCCACGAGATGGCGATGAGAAACGCCAACCATGGCACGCCGCCGTACGAGATGGTGAGCACGACCACGGCAACGGCAGCGAACCCGAGTGCGATCTTGAGAGCCAATCGCAGTGGCTCGTGCAGCACGAAGACTCCGATGAGAACGGTGCCCAACGGCGCGATGAAGTATCCCAGCGCAGTCTCCAGGACATGACCGTGCACAACGGCCCAGACGTAGCTGGTCCAGTTAACCGTCAGGAAGACGGCTGCTACTGCGACGCGTGTCAGTACGGCCCGATTGCGGCGCACGACGCCGATGGCTCGCCAGTTCCCGGTTGCGGTGAGGATGATCGCCATCACGACGGCCGAGGCAGTGATTCGCCACCCGATCAGTTCGAAGGCATTGAATCGATGGAGCTGCTTCCAGTAGATGGTCAGCAGGCCCCACACGACGTAGGCCGTGATGCCGGCAACGGTACCGGCGCGCTGATCGGGGTGCTGCCCTTCCGGTTCGTCGGTTGTCACGTTATTGCAGCACAGCGAGCGCGAGGTCGTTGAGATCCGCAGCGCGGTGGAACTCGACGCGTGGGTCCTGATGCAGGGTGTCGTGGAGGAAGGCGAAGCTGAGGCCGGAGGCTGGGTCGACCCAACACAGCTGGCCGCCTGCGCCCGCGTGACCGAACGCCCTCGGTGCCGACGGCATCCAGCGGTGGAGGTGGAAGCCGTCGTTGCCCGACACGTAGCCGCCGATCGTACGGTTGGCGGGCACCTTGTCTGACACGCTGATGCTGCCATTGCGGACGGTGCCGACAGCGTCGGCCAGCCATGCATCGGGGAGCGCGCCGCCGAAGTTGTGGATGAAGTGCTGGTAGATCGCAGCCATGTTCGCTGCCGAGGCAACGGCGCCACCACCGGGGATACCGACCGCTTGGGCGCGGTGGTCGTTCAGCGACAGCAGGGCGTCGATGCCGATCGACGCGACCGGTACGTATTCTTCGCGACCGTAGGTGGCGATCAGGTCGGCGATGTCCGATGGGTACTCGCCGGTCGTTCGCACTGTCACTGCGCCCACGGCCTCGGGCCCGAGGATGCGTCCGACACCGGCTGGTTGCACGACGCGCTCGTGCACCACATCGAGGTAGCTGCGCTGGTTGAGCGTTTCGAGCAGTTCGGCGATCACCCAGTGCGCCGACACCGGGTGGTATTCGGTCTTCGAGCCGGCCGGATAGTCCAGCGACCATTCGGCGAACTGGGCTCGCCGGCCCTCGCTGGTGCCCCACCGATCCGGGCCGATGGGTGCCTGCGAGAAGCCACCCTGCATGGTCAGCACCTGCAGCAGGGTGACTGTGTCCTTGCCGTGATGACCGAACTCGGGAAGGTAGGTCGCGACCGGTGTTGTCAGGTCCAGTGCGCCGTCCGCGAAGTGGGGCAGCAGTGCCATCGCCACGAGTGCCTTGGTGGCGGAGAAGATGACGAACCGGTCGTCATCGGTTGCGCCACCGAACGATTCGAAGTGGGCCACCTCGCCATCGAGACCGACAGCCAGTTGGGCAGCGGAGATGTTGCCCGAATCGAGTTCGTGCTGAATGCGATCGGTGAGGGCAGATAGGCCGGTAGCAGAGAGCGTGGTCACGGTTCGTACAGTAGGTGGCGAGGGGGAGCAGATGACAGATGTGCGTGTGGAACGGGTCGGTGATGTGGATGTGGTCACCATCGACCGACCCGATGTCCGTAATGCGTTGCGGTTCCAGAGCTACGACGAGCTCGAGCGCGCCGTGCGCCAGACGACCGCACGCTGCCTGGTGATCACCGGCGCCGACCCGGCGTTCTGCAGCGGCGACGACGTGCGAGAGGTGATGGGCGGCGGGAATGGCCCCAAGCCCACTGCCGTGCAACCGCGGCTGACGCCGGCCGCAGGCGCCTTGTTGCACACCGACGTACCCATCATCGCCGCGGTCAACGGAGCCGCAGTGGGCTGGGGCATGGAGCTGGCTGTGATGGCAGACCTCCGTGTCGCTTCCGAGAGTGCCAAGTTCGGCGAGTTGTTCGTGCTCCGCGGCCTGTGCAGTGATGTCGCCGGACTGGGTCGGCTGGCGCAGCTGGTGGGTCGGGAACGGGCGACGGAACTGCTGCTGACCGGCGATGTCATCGATGCGGAAACCGCGCAGCGTTGGGGTCTTGTGTCGCGCGTCGTGCCCCACGAGGAACTGCTTCCGACCGCGATGGTGCTGGCGCACAAGATTGCGTCGCGCCCTCCCTTGGCCGTCCAGCGTTTGAAGGCCGGCCTGCGCGTCGCACTCGACCCTGATTGGGAGGCGCTCGGCGTGTGGGTGTCGAAGTCCCTGGGCGAACTGTTCCAGACGGCCGACCATCGCGAGGGCGTCCGCTCCTTCCTAGAACGCCGTGAACCCCACTTCACTGGTGAATGATGAACCCACTGTGATCTGACAGGCTCACGGAATGGATATACATGTCGCTCCTGATGCGGCGCGAGCGGCGAACGTCGCGGCTGAGTGGGTCGCGCGTCAGCTGCGCAACGCCGTACGTCGACGAGGCGCCGCAACCATCGCCGTCAGCGGTGGTAGTACGCCAGCGCTGATGTTCGCCGATCTCGCAGAAATGGACGTGCCGTGGAGTGCGGTGGACGTGTGGCAGGTCGACGAGCGTGTCGCGCCGGATGGTGATCCTGCCCGCAACGCTCAGCTGCTGACGGCGCTTCCATTGCCCAAGCGGCGGCTGCACCTGATGGCGGTGACCGCTCGCGATCTGCGCGCTGCTGCCCGGCGCTACGCAACGGGTCTGCCCGAACGATTCGACGTGGTGCACCTCGGAATGGGCGACGACGGCCACACCGCCTCGTGGCCGCCCGCCGACCCTGTGATCGACTGTGCTGAGTCCGTCGCGCTCAGTGGGCTGTACAGCGGATTCGTACGGATGACGCTGACGCCGGCGGTCGTCAATGCCGCGCGCCATCGGCTCGTGCTCGCCCCTGGCTCGGCCAAGTCCCAATCGATGCGACGGTGGTTGCTGGAGGACCAGTCGCTGCCGATCCAACGAGTCCGACGCACGAACACGGTCGTGGTCATCGACGATGCCGCGGCGACACAGCTTCCTGCAGCTTCCTCGTAGACATCGCACCCAGCGGTCGGGGTAGCGTCGGCAGCGATGGACATCACCACTTCCCCCGAATGGGCCGCACTCCAGACGACGCCGCTGCCGGCGCACCTGCGCACGCTGTTCGCCGACGATCCGGCTCGAGCGGAGCGATACGTGGTGCACGCCGGCGACCTGCGCATCGATTATTCCAAGCACCTCGTCGATGACGCAGTGATGGCGGCGTTGCAGGCGGTCGCCGCCACCGCAGGGGTGGAAGCTCATCGCGACGCGATGTTCGCCGGTGAGAAGATCAACACCACCGAACAGCGCGCGGTGCTGCACACAGCGCTGCGTGCGCCCATTGGCGCAACTGTGTTGGTCGACGGTCACGACGTGGTGCCCGACGTGCACGCTGTGCTCGACCAGATGGCGAGCTTCGCCGCGCAGGTGCGTAGCGGCGAGTGGCTCGGCGCAACGGGGAAGCGCATCGCGACGGTGGTCAACATCGGCATCGGCGGCAGCGACCTGGGCCCAGCCATGGCGTACCTGGCCACCACCGCCTTCGGTCAGCCCGGGCTCACCTGTCGGTTCGTCAGCAACGTCGACGGTGCGGACATCACCTCCAATCTCGCCGACCTCGACCCTGCGACCACACTGGTCGTCGTCAGTTCGAAGACGTTCACCACCATCGAGACCATCACCAACGCCAGCGAGGCTCGCCGCTGGTTGACCGCCTCGCTCGGCGCCGATGCGGTGGCGAAACATTTCGTTGCCGTCAGCACCAACGCCGCCAAGGTTGCAGAGTTCGGTATCGACACGGCCAACATGTTCGGCTTCTGGGATTGGGTGGGCGGCCGCTACTCCGTCGACTCCGCGATCGGTCTGTCCTTGATGATCTCCATCGGACCCGATGCCTTTCATGACTTCCTGGCGGGCTTCCACACCATCGACACGCATTTCCGCACTGCCCCTGCGGCCGCGAACGCACCGATCCTCCTGGGGATGTTGGGTATCTGGTACCACAACGTCCGGGGTGCGCAGACCAAGGCGGTGTTGCCGTACGCCCACGAGCTGCGTCGGTTCCCTGCGTACCTGCAGCAGCTCGACATGGAGAGCAATGGCAAGCGCGCCCGGCTCGATGGTGGCGAGGTCACGACCACCACCGGGCCGATCGTGTGGGGTGAGCCGGGAACCAATGGTCAGCACGCGTTCTACCAACTCCTGCATCAGGGCACTCGACTGGTCCCCATCGACTTCATCGGGTTCGCGCAACCCAACCATGCGCTGCACTCACAGCACGATCTGTTGATGGCCAACCTGTTCGCCCAGGGTGAGGCCCTCGCCTTCGGAAAGACACTGGAGGAGGTGGTGGCCGAAGGCATTCCCGCCCACCAGCAGGCGGCGCGAGTGTTCCCCGGCAATCGGCCGAGCACCACCATCTTGGCGCCCCGCCTGACCCCGGGCGTGCTGGGTCAGCTGATCGCGCTGTATGAGCAGATCGTGTTCGTGCAGGGCGCGGTGTGGGGCGTCAACAGTTTCGACCAGTGGGGTGTCGAGCTGGGTAAGGCGCTGGCGAATCGGATCACGCCCGAGCTGACCAGCAGTGACGACCCGACGCACGACTCCGATACCAGCGCTCTCATCCGCTGGTACCGGGCCAACCGCCTCACCTGACCCCGCCCACAGCAACTTCGGCGTTCATCTGTGGTCCTACCGCATCTCAGCGCCGACTTGGGGGTGGGAGCGCCCGGGTGGGCCTAGGCG
>DAORTY010000130.1:0-10698 GCA_035432905.1 Ilumatobacteraceae bacterium
TGACGGCGATGGCGTTCTCGAACGCCTTCTTGGTCATGATCATGCGCGGCGTGATACCCAGACGCAACAGATTGACGACGGCCTCGCCGGCCATACGTGCATCATGTTCGCGCCGGCTGTCGATGGCCGGCGGCGACGCCGTACCGGGCAGCGACATGCCGATGGCCTCGGCGATGCTGCTCATCGTGTTGGCGGTGAACATGCCGCCACAGGCGCCTTCGCCGGGGCATGCCGTGCGCTCGATCTCGCCGAGTTCTTCTTCGGTGATCTTGCCCAGTGCACAGGCACCGACTGCCTCGAAGACACTGGTGATGTCAGTGGCAACACCGTTGTGGTGGCCCGGCATGGTGCTGCCGTTGTAGACGAACACACTCGGCAGGTCGAGCCGGGCGGCGGCCATCAGCATGCCCGGGATGCTCTTGTCACACCCGGCAAGCCCGACGAAACCGTCGAGGCGTTCGGCGTGCATCACACACTCCACAGAGTCGGTGATGACCTCGCGCGACACCAGCGAGGCACGCATGCCCTCGTGACCCATGCTGATGCCATCGCTGACCGTGATGGTGCCGAACTCCAACGGAAAACCACCGGCGGCGCGCACGCCCGCCTTGGCGTGCTCGGCCAGCTTGCGCAGCGTCATGTTGCACGGCGTGACATCGTTCCAGCTGTTGGCGATGGCCACCTGTGGCTTCACCCAATCGTCGTCGGTCATGCCAACGGCGCGCAGCATGGCGCGCGCCGGCGCCTTCTGGAAACCATCGGTGACGTCGCGGCTACGGGGCTTCACATCGACAGGGGTGCCATCACGTTCGGACATGCTGGCGAGCCTACTGCGCGGGCGCGGCCTGCTTCCGATCCGATACCGCAGCTCGCCGCACCATGACCACACCCACCACAACGAGCAGTAGCAGCCCGGAACCGGCAGTGACCCATCGCAACCCGATCGTGTCCGCCAACTCTCCTTGGATCAATGCTCCCGCCGGGTACAGCACGCCCAAGACGAACGAGTTGACCGCCAGCACGCGACCACGCATCTCGTCGGGAGCCGACTCCTGCGCAACGCCGGCGAAGGAGGTGAACGCATAGCCGTATGTCAGTCCGACGAGCGTGAGCGCGGGTGCAGCGACCCACGCGACCGGTGCAGTGCCGTACACGATCAGCGCCGGACACAGCGCCGCGACGGCCACCAGCATGACCCGCGCCAACGAGAATCGCTGCGTGACGGCACCGAGAGTGAACGCGGCGATCACGGCGCCGATGCCCTGCGACGTCACCAGCAGCGAGGTCACGTTGGATCCGCCGCCCAGCACTGTGGTCGCCATCTGTGGGACGAAGGCGATGAACGGGGATGCGACCGCGGTGGTGGCGGTCATGAGCACCAACATCGAACGCATCGCCGGTGAGTTGCGTGCGAATCGGAACCCGTCGGCCAACGCACCGAAGATCGGGCGCATCTCGCCGACAGGCTGATGAAAGCGAACCAGCAGGACGGCGACAACGACGGCAAGGTAACTCGCCGCGTTGCACCACAACGCGGCCTGTATACCGCCGAGTGCGATCGCGATCGCGGCAAGTGCCGGGCCGATGACGCGACCGATGTTCCATTGCGCATTCGACAATCCCACCGCTGCGACCAATTGA
The DNA here is from genome assembly GCA_035432905.1 of Ilumatobacteraceae bacterium. GTDB lineage: Bacteria > Actinomycetota > Acidimicrobiia > Acidimicrobiales > Ilumatobacteraceae > UBA668. The sequence goes on from DAORTY010000130.1 coordinate 1,642, forward strand.
TCTCGCGGTACGAGTATCGGCAACGTCGTCTGGAACGAGGGAAAGGTGAACGCGGACACGCAACCGGCGATGAACGCGACCACAGCGATCCCAGCGGGGGTCGCCTTGCCGGTTCCGACCCAGATCGCCAACACAGCAGCGATCAGACCCGAGGCCGTGCTGCCGACGGCCAACACCCGGCGACGGCGTAGCCGATCGGCCATCGCCGAGCCGACCGGGCCGATGACTGCACCCGGCAGAAAGCCTGCCGCTGCGATGACGGCCAACCAACTGGCCTTGCCGGTCGACTCGGCGACGTAATAGCCGAGGGCGACCGTCTCCATCCACGTACCGACGTTGGACAGCAGGGCGCCACCCCACATCAGCCGGAACGAGCGCGAACGGAACGGTGCAAGCGACGCTGACGGCATTGGGGTCGACCCTATCGCTGAGCCCGTTCCTGTAGATTCGTCCAGCGGCGAGAGCACCTGAGAGGAGGAACTCAATGAAGGTCGAGACCTCCCACACCCATCGCTCGACTGCAGCAAATCGCTCGACATCGCAGCGCGTCGGGCGTTTCGGGCCTCGCTCTCTGGCCGCCAGATTGCTGACGGTCTTGCTGGTGCCAGTGGTTGGCCTGCAGATATTCGCCTATCGCGAAGTACAGGCGCACCGCAGCGCCGCGCAGTCGGCCGCGCACGTACGCGCTCAAGTCGCCATTCTTCAGCGCGGTGGCCAGCTCATCGTGCCGCTGTACATCGAGTACACGGCCACCGATGGCGTCACACAGGCCGAGCAGCAGGGCATCGACCGCAGCATGCTCACAGATGCCACTGGTGTCGACTACCTCCGCCTGGTCGCGGACGCCCGTGCCCAACTCGATCAGGGCCTCGACGAACTCGTCGCCGCAGGCCCAGGGGTGGTGCTGTCGTCGGGCGTCTCTCTCGCCGATGAGGCCCAGTCGATCCGCGAGCAGTTGACGCAGGTACGAAGGACGTTCGACGCGGAGCAGCAGGTGGCCACTGACACCACGGCTGTCTTCAGCCGCATGATCGCGCTTCTCGACGAGCTCTCCGCTCGGAGCCACGAAGTATTCGACTCGGCGACGACCACAGAGCTGGCCAGGGTGGGCACGGAGACGGGTCTGCTGCTCGACACGCTGGGCTTCGCGACCACTCAACTGCACCTCGCTGCCCAAGCGGGCATCGCCGGCGGCGACCTCGACAGTGTGATCGGAGCGGTCACTGCCGCTGGTTCATTCGACTCATCGATCGCAGAGCTCCGGTCCATCATCACCCCCGACCGGCGCGCAGAATTGGATGCGGTCATGCAGGACGCTTCCTTCACCGCGGTCGCGTCGTCGCTGCCCACCTGGGCCTACAGCATGATGCGCGTCTCGTCTGCTGACACCCAACTCATCGACAGTCGCGAGCTGCTCGATTCCGTCGTCGACCTGTTAACCGCGTCGTTCGATCGGCTCGGTCAGCTGCAGGTGTACGCCGACAAGTTCCTGGCCGAGGAGGTGCAGATTGCCGACCATCTCCAGGCCGAGGCGGACCACGACCGACACAACGCACTCGTGGTCATGCTGGCTGCGATCGGTATCAGCCTCATCCTGCTGGGCTTGGTGCTCCTCTCGATCCTGCGGCCACTGGGTCGCCTCACCCGCCAGTCACAGCAGGTGGTCGATGGCGACCTTGCCCTGGCCGCCACCAAACCCACAGGGCCCACCGATATCCGCGTGGTGATGCGAACCTTCAACCAGATGGTCCTCACCTTGCGGGCATACGACGCCCAGGTCCGCCGCCTGGCATTGGGCGACACACAGATCGACAAAACGTTGCCGGGACGGCTCGGCGACACATTGCGCCAGTCCGTGACGCATCTGGCAGCTGTCACGACCAAGTTGCACGCGTCGGAGGCCGCCGCCAACGTGGCGGCCCGCACCGATTCCCTCACAGGTCTTGCCAATCGCACCGCTGCGCTCGAGCAACTGGCTGTGTTGTCCGGCCAGGCGCGTCTGGACAAGGTGTCCAGTGCAATCGTGTTTCTCGACCTCGACGGGTTCAAGAGCGTCAACGACACCCAGGGCCACGCCGAAGGGGACCGCATTCTCGGTGAGATCGGAGCCCGCCTCCGCGCAGCATGCCCGAACGAGCTCATCGCCCGTATCGGCGGCGACGAGTTCATCGTGCTCATCGACGGTGCCAGCGACCAGGACGAGGTCACGTCGCTGGCGTTGCACCTCATCGACATCGTGTCCGAGCCATGCACTGGGTCTGGCGGCCAGCTGTTCGCGATCTCCGCGTCCGCTGGCGTGTCGTTCGTCGATGGCACCCGCGACCCGTTGGACTATGTTGCCCAGGCCGACTCGGCGGTGTACCACGCCAAGGAATCCGGTCGCGGGCGTGTAGAGGTCTACAACGCCCGACTGGCTCGCGACATCGAGGAGCGCGCCGACATGGCGTTGACGATGCGTCAGGGCCTGCTCGACAACCAGTTCAGCCTGAAGCTGCAACCGATCATCGACGTGGCGACCAAGCAGCCCGTCGGTGCGGAGGCACTCGTGCGGTGGAACCGTCCCGACCAGGGAGAGATCGGCCCCAACGATTTCATTCCGATCGCCGAACGGACGGGCGTGATTCTCGACATCGATGCGTGGGTCATCGAGCAATCGATCAACATCTTGCAGTCCTGGCAGGGCGACCCGCTGACGGCCACCTTTCGCATCGCCATCAACATCTCAGGGCGATACATCGTCGATGGAACGCTGAGCCCGTTGCTCGATCGCCTGTGCCGGCAGGCCGACGTCGACCCGCGGATGATCGACCTGGAGATCACCGAGACCCACCTCATTGCGGATGTGGCCCGCGCCAGTTCGGTGGTCGACGACATTCGCCGTCAGGGCATCAAGGTCGCGATCGACGACTTCGGCACCGGCTATTCGTCGATGAGCTACCTCCACCAGCTCACGGTGGACACACTGAAGATCGACCGCGTGTTCATCGCAGGTATGTGCGAGAACCCCTTGGATCGCACCATCGTCGAGCTACTCCTGCGCCTTGGCGACTCGCTGGGCCTGAAGGTGGTGGCCGAGGGTGTGGACAGCGAGGACAAGTTGACAGAGCTTTTGGCGATGGGCTGCTCGATGGCGCAGGGGTTCTACATTGCCCGACCGATGCCGGTCGCCGATGCCACCGTGTGGCTGCGCCAACAGGCCACTCTCGCTGCGCTGCTCTGACACTCACCAAAATCTCAGGGAACGCTCACCCCGCGCTCAACGACGGCCGTCATACTCGCTCCATGACGCTCACGGGCGAGATCGTCACCTCATGGGTGGCGTGACGAACTCGCTCGTGGGTGTCGCTTCTACGGCTTCTTCTGGTTGAGCAGCGCCGTCACGAGTTTTCCGTCGGCTTTGCCCTTACTGGACTTCATCACGAGGCCGACCAATGCGCCCATCGCCTTGCCATCACCATCGCAGAACTTCTGCCAGGCGCCGGGGTCGGTTGCGATGGCGGCGTCAACAAGGCCTTCCAGCGCCGATGTGTCCATAGCCTCGAGGCCCTTGGAGGCGGCGATTGCCGCTGCGTCGCCACCGTTGTTCGCGACTAGGTCGGCGAGCACGGACTTGGACTGCGTGGCAGTCAGCGCGCCGTTCGTTTCGAGCAGCGTGAGGGCGGCGAGGTCGGTGGCGGGTACCTGCGGCGAGTCGGCGAATGCCTCCTTGACGTAGACGAGAGCCCTCGCCACGTTGCCGCCTGCATCGCCGACCGCGAGTACGTAGTCGTCCTGACCGCGTTCGACGACACTGGTGACGGCTTCGCTCGCCGCCAACTGGCCGGTGGCCTCTGCAAGCCGGGCGCGGCGAGCGGCCGGCAGCATCGGTAGCGCGGCGTGCACCCGGTCGATCCACTCCTGCGAGGGCACGAGCGGAACGAGGTCCGGCTCGAGGAAGTAGCGATAGTCATCGGCGTCTTCCTTGCTGCGCATCGTGTGCGTACGGCCATCGCCCTCGTCCCAGTGGCGAGTCTGCTGACGTACTGAATCGCCGCTCTCGATGAGGTCGATCTGGCGGCGCGCCTCGTACTCGATGGCGCGTCCGACGCTGCGCACACTGTTGACGTTCTTGATCTCGCAACGGGTACCCAGCGGCGCACCGGGCCTGCGCACGCTGACGTTGGCGTCGACGCGCATGCTGCCCTCTTCCATCTTCGCGTCGCTGGCGCCGATGGCCAGCAGAATGCTGCGGAGTTCGCTGACATACGAGCGTGCATCGTCGGCACTGCGGATGTCGGGACGGCTGACGATCTCCACCAACGGCACGCCGGCTCGGTTGAGGTCGATCAGCGAGGCCGTGGCCCCGTGAACCCGGCCACCCGAGCCACCGACGTGAGTGCTCTTGCCGGCGTCTTCCTCCATGTGGGCGCGCTCGATACCGACACGCACACCGTTGGGCAAGTCGAGGTAGCCGTCGATGTTGAGCGGCTGGTCGTACTGGCTGACCTGGTACGCCTTGGGCATGTCGGGGTAGAAGTAGTTCTTGCGGTGGAACGTGCAAGCCTGAATGGTGCAATTGAGCGCGGCACCGACGCGCATGGCCAGCTCCACCGCCTGCTCGTTGAGCACCGGCAGCGCGCCGGGCAAACCCAAGGTGACCGGGTCGATGTTGGTGTTGGGCTCGTCGCCGAACCTGTTGGGACTGCCGCTGAACAGTTTGGTGTTGGTAGCCAGCTCGACGTGGACCTCGAGGCCCACGACCAGTTCCCAATCGCCGGGCAAGCCGTCGTATTCGCTCACTTCGCCACCGCCCTTTCCAGTGCTGCGCCCACGCGGAACATGACCGGCTCTTGCAGCGTGCCGGCGAGTACCTGCACCCCCACCGGCATGCCGTGCGCACCGGTGCCGAAGGGCACGCTCATGCCCGGGTGACCGGCGAGGTTGCTGGGGATCGTGTAGGTGTCGCACAGATACATCGCGAACGGGTTGTCGCCCTTGTCGCCGAACTTGAACGCAACGGTGGGCGAGGTGGGCGTGAGGAGCACGTCGGCGGTCTGGTAGGCCCGTTCGAAGTCGTCGTGGATCAAGCGACGCACCTTCAGGGCCTTGCCATAGTACGCGTCGTAGTAGCCGGCGCTGAGGGCGTACGTGCCCAGCATGATGCGACGCTTGACTTCCTCGCCGAAACCGGCGGCACGGGTGGCGCCGTACATCGCGTTGGTGTCGGCGGCTTCCACCCGCATGCCGTAGCGCACGCCGTCGTAGCGAGCCAGGTTGCTGCTGGCTTCTGCAGGCGCGATGAGATAGTACGCGGTGAGGCCGAACGTGAAGGCCGGCACCTGCACGTCGACGACGGTGGCACCCTGCTCCTTGAGCGCATCGAAGGCCGCCTCCAGGCGCTCTTGGACGTCAGGGTCTGCGCCCTCGGGCAGGTCGGTGATGCGGCCGACGCGAAGGCCTTCGACACCGCGCTGGATGGCCGTGGTGAGTGACGGGTGCTGCTGCGGGATGCTGGTGCTGTCGAGCGGATCGTGGCCGCCGATGACGTCGAGCATGAGGGCGGCATCGTGCACCGAGTTGGCGAACGGTCCGATCTGGTCGAGGCTGCTGGCGAACGCGATGAGGCCGTAGCGGCTGACGTAGCCGTACGTGGGTTTGACGCCGACGACACCGCAGTGAGCCGCAGGCTGACGGATGGAGCCGCCGGTGTCGCTGCCGAGGGAGACCTGACTGAACCCGGCCGCGACTGCGGCGGCACTGCCGCCGCTGCTGCCGCCGGGGACGCGACTGGTGTCGTGCGGGTTCTTGGTGGGGCCGAAGGCCGAGTTCTCGGTGCTGCTGCCCATGGCGAATTCGTCGAGGTTGGTCTTGCCCACGATGACGGCGCCGGCTGCCATGAGTGTGTCGACCACGGTCGCGCTGTATGGCGGCTTCCAGCCGTCGAGGATTTTCGACGAGCAGGTCGTGGGCACGCCGCGGGTGCACATGTTGTCCTTGAGCGCAATCGTGACACCGGCGAGCGGGCCCGGATCGTTGCCGGCGGCGACCTGCGCATCAATGGCGGCGGCACGTTCGCGAGCTTCGTCGTCGAGAATGAGGTTGAAGGCGTGAATCTCTGGCTCACGCTCGGCGATGGCGGCGAGATGGCCCTCGAGCACAGCGGTGGCTGTGGTCGCGCCGGAGCGTACGGCCGCAGCGATGTCGGTGGCTGTGTCGCTGCCCATCAGCTCTCGCCACCGATCGGCGGCACCTGGAAGCAACCATCTTGTGCGGACGGCGCTGCCGCAAGCACTTCCTCACGGTCGAGGCAGGGGCGCACCACGTCGGCACGCAAGACGTTGACCAGCGCATAGGGCTGGGTCATCGGGATGACAGCGGAGAGATCGAGGGCATCGACGTCGGCGAAATGCTCGAGCATTCCGCCCAGCTGTGAGGTCATCACCTCGATTTCGGCAGGGGTGACGTCCAGGCGAGCGAGCCGGGCCACTTTGGCAACATCGGTTGCGGAGATGCGTGCAGACACGGGTAAATCCTACGGGGAGGCGCCTCCTGGCTGGCAGGTCAATTGTTGCCACGGTGGTCGTGCTACGCAGCAGCGAGCAAGTCGAAGAGGAACTGCGCCGAGATGTCGGGCCGGACATAATGGTTGTTGATGCCGAGTTCGCAGAGCTGCATCGCAATCGAATCGAGCTGCGCTCGGTAGGCAGCGAGGTCGCTCGAGGGAAACTGCCGCCGAGCGGGTGGGCGGATGCGGGCAATCTTCATGCAGGTCTGACAGATGCGTTCGATGGGGCCTTCATTGAAGGTCTGACCGTTCGGACGACGCTTCAGCCCGCACAGCGTTGGCCGCCGCTCGCCGGCCTCGGCATAACCGGCCGGGCGCATCGCGTGGATCTTGTAGTGGCGCTGGACCGTCATGCCGCCGGCCTCGTAGCGCGTGAAGCGGTTGGGAAGGTGACCCAAAGGCCCGCCCGGACGGGAGATGAGCTGTTCCGGCGGCGGAAACACTCCGAGCCCGCGACGACGCTCGTAGGCGCGCTGACGACAGCTGACCGTGCAGTAGATCTTCTTTCGCCCGGGACCCAGGCGAAGATCGAATTCGGTGTGGCACCACAGGCATTGTCGGCGTGTGGGCCGAGGGACCACGCTTCGTTGCTCGCTGTTGTTCATGAAGGCGTTCTACGCCAGGGGTGTCACAGAGTCGCAGTCGGTGCCGGAGTCGCAGTCGGTGCCGGCGTCGGCGTCGGCGTCGGTGCCGGCGTCGGGGCCGCCAGCCCCTGCGGCCACCTCTTGGCGAATCTCCACGTGACAATTCCCGAGGGTCGCAACGAATCTCCACGTGACGGTTCGACGCAACGATCGCGCATGGTCACCCATCACACCTCTCGGCCCGCCTCCGATTCATCACGTGGAGATTCGCCAAGGGGACGGGAGGTATGACGCAGCACTTCAATTCATCACGTGGAGATTCGCCAAGGGGACGGGAGGTATGACGCAGCACTTCAATTCATCACGTGGAGATTCGCCAAGGGGGCGGGAGGCAGGACGGAGGCGTCGCTCTCGTCACGCGGTGATGGTTCGCCGTTGAGCCGGTGATGGTTCGCCGTTGGCCAGCAGCGGGCGTGCGGGGTCAGACGCCAGATACGGCGCTGAGGTGCAGCAATATGCCCGACTCTGGGTATTGACGAGGCAGCTGCACTCCATGCGCCGCCAGCTGAGCCCCGGTGAGCACGATCCCTGTGCCAAGCCAAGCGACCCGCGCCCCGGGCAACGGCACCTGTTCCACCACGTACGACACGTCGGCGAGCAACCCGGGCAGTCGCAGCGGCGGCGGCAGCAGGCTCATCCCGGTCGTCAACTGTGCATGGATCACCAGCGCTTCTCGCCGATCGGACGCATACACCCCATATGCATGACTGGCGGCGGTCTGACCGTTGAGCACCGGATCGAAGCGCACGGAGTCGCCGGAGTGCAGCAGCGGTCGGAACTGCTTGTGCAGCTCGATGAAGTCGCCAAGATGATCACGTTCATCCTCGGTGAGGTCCAAGACATTCCACTCCACACCCAGATGGCCGACGAGCGCGGTGAGGCAACGGAACGCGAGCGACTGCACCCTGCCCGTCGTGTGCGAACGGTTCGGTCCGATGTGCGCACCCATCAACTCGTACGGGATGAGCATCGACGCACCCCACTGGATGGTCTGGCGTTCGAGCGCGTCGTTGCAATCACTGGTCCACACGCGCTCGGCACGACGCAGGACCTCGTGATCGATTCGTGCCCCGCCGCTGGCGCAGCTCTCGAACTCGACGGTCGGGTGCCGCTCGCGCAACGCGTCGAGCAGCGCGTAGAACGCGAGCGTCTGCGAGTGGGTCCCAGCGGCGCCATCGCTGCTACTGCCCTGCACGTGGTTGCGGTTCATGTCCCACTTCACGTACGCCACGTCGTGGTCGCGCAGTACCGCGTCGAGTTGGCCGAGAATGTGGGCGAACGCGTCGGGGTGCGCCAGGTTCAGCACCAGCTGATTGCGGCCGAGCACTGGCTCGTAGCCAGGCGTGGTCAGTGCCCACTCCGGATGCTCACGGAACAGGTCGCTGTCGGGGTTCACCATCTCCGGTTCCACCCAGATACCGAACTCCATGCCCAGCCCACGCACATGGGAGATCAGCGGCGCGAGACCGTCGGGATACACCTCCGGCGAGACCCACCAGTCCCCCAGACCGCGACGGTCGTCGCGCCGAGAGCCGAACCATCCGTCGTCGAGCACGAACCGTTCGACGCCCAACGCGGCAGCACTGGTAGCCAGCGCCCGCAACCGCTCGGTGGACTGATCGAAGTAGACCGCCTCCCACGTGTTGAGCAGCACCGGCCGTGCCGACCGAGGGTGCGCCGGCAACGCTCGCAACGAGCGATGAAAACCCCACGATGCCGGCGTCAGCCCGCCACCAGAGTAGGTAGCGATGATGGTGGGAGAGTCATACGACTCGCCCGGCTCCAGGCAGATTTCGCCTGGGTGCAGCAACTCCCCGCCCTGGACGTACCGACGACCATCGGGCATGCACTCAGCAAGCAGCGTGTGGT
>DAORTY010000131.1:0-2859 GCA_035432905.1 Ilumatobacteraceae bacterium
CCGCACGCCCAGACCGCCATCGGTCGTGCGTTCGGCGAAGTACACCTGGCCATCGTGCAGGTACACATGAGTGGTGGGTGTGGTGGCGAGTGAGAGCTCACCGGTCAACTGCTGACGGCGCGCAGCCTCGATCACCTGCCAGGCAGGGCGAGGTGTGAAGCCGCCTTCTTGGGCGAACAGGTCTGCGTGCACGGACTGTTCTTCGGCATACAGTTTCTTGACCTTGAGTGTTTCGCCGTCCGTGAGCTGGGGTGACAGGCAGTGGTATCTCCGCCCCGGAACTCGTGGTGGCACCTGTCGCCGTATCCGTTAACCTTCCGCCCCGGAAGGGTGCCCGAGCGGCCAAAGGGACACGCCTCGAAAGCGTGCGAGGGGCAACTCTCCGTGGGTTCAAATCCCACCCCTTCCGCCAGAGGTTGTCGTCCCGCCAGATCAGGTCGAGAACCACCCACATGCCCGGGCCGGTCAGGCGCCGGGCATGTCGGCTTTTCGGCGGCGGATGGTGTGGATCAAGCCGGCCCGGGCGAGGGCCGCTGCCGTAGCCCTGACCTGCGCGGCCAGTTCATCGGACCGGCCACGGACCTGCGCCAGTTCCTCGACCGTTTCAGCAACGGTGGAGGTGCCGTCGGCCGTGACGAAGATGGCTGCTTCCCACCCGGTCAGTCGATGTGTCGTCAACGCGCTGGGATCAGTCACCACCAGCGCGTCGCCTTCCTCGGTGATCTCGAGGCCGGGGGCCCTGGCCGGCATGCGTTGCGCCGGTTCGTGGAGGCACTCGAGCAGAACTCCGACGGCTGTTTCAGCGACGTGCTGGCGGCTGTAGTGCGGCACCACGTCGGCGAGCGCAGCGGCTGCGATCTGTCGCGCTCGATCAGGGTTGTCGATCAACTGCAGCACGGCCGCCGCGAAGGCCGCGGGGTCATCTGCGACCTCGCAATCGACACCGGGTCGAACGTCGAGCCCTGACAGACCGATCGAGGTCGCCACCACCGGTACGCCGGCGGCGAACGCCTCGATCGCTTTGATGCGCGATCCCGAGCCGCTGAGCAGTGGCACCACGACGACGTCGGCGCCCGCGTACAACGCGCCGAGGTCGGGCGCGTACCCAATGCCGAAGGGTGCGAACTGGTCGCTGCCCGGGCCGGCTACCACGAAATCGAAGTCGTCGTCGCAGTGCGGCAACACCTCGTCGATGAACCAGCGGGCGCCGTCGATGTTGGGGAGGTAGCCGAAGTTACCGACCATGATGACGCGGCGCCCAGGTATCCGGTCGGCCGAGCGAGCGGGGGCCGGTTCGACGCTGTTGGCAATGGCGCTGGTGCTGCCGAAGCCCGTCACGCTGATCACACGCTCCGCGCGGCGGTCGATCTCGGCAACGAGCGCCCGGTACTTCGCAGCCTCCTGCGGATGACCGGCGTCGTCGTGGAAGGTCGCATCGTCGTCATCGAGGTCGACAACCACGACCGCATCCGTGCCGGCGACAGCGCCGAATGCGAACGGAGCGCAATACGCGCGCAGGACAACCACGAGGTCGAAGCTGTCGCCGTGTGACTGCCACATGCGTCCGGCCTGTTCGGGCGCCAACCGTGCTCGGCTGGGAAGGTTCGCGCTCGAACCGACTTGCGTCGTCAGCGGCACGATCGTTTCGACCGGGCCGGTCAGATCACGTGCCGGTGGGGTGCCCGCCAACGGGATCACGACAGTGGTCACCGGCCCGAAGCCGGCGAGGACCTCGTGCCAGAAACGAGCCCGGTGGGCAAGGCCATTGCCCAACTGGTGTGTGCTGATCGGCGTGAACAACCCACAGCGCAGCGCGTCAGGCATGGCGCGTCATCGGCACTCGGTGCCATCGGCGGGAGCGTGCTTCACGGGGTCGATGAGGTACTGCTCGATGGTGTCCGATGAGCACGCGTTGACGCCGTAGCCGGTGTGCTGATTGCCGGTGACGATGACCAGGCGGCCATCCTCCAACGACTTGGCCATCACACGAGTGCCGGCCAGCGGCGTCGCCGAATCGCCCGTGGTGCCCATCACCAAGATCGGCCCCGCACCCTTGCCGGTGATCTCGACCCGCGGGTCGGTTGCCGGTGGGAAGAAGGTGCAGAAGTAGCTGCCGGTGGTACCCGGCGAGAGGCGGGGCGCAACGGCGTTGAACTCTGGGGCCGTGGCATCCTCTTCGGCCACGCTCAATCGCTCGGCGGTGTCCATGCAATAGATCGTCTGGAAGGCCTCCAGCGAGTTCTCGTACGTGCCGTCGAAGCTGCGTGCGAAGTACTCGTCGTAGAGCGCCAACAGCCCGTTCCCATCGCCGTTGTGTGCGTCGGCGAGCGCGGTTGCCAGCTGCGGCCACGACTGGTCGGAGTACATGGCCTCGGAGACACCCGACAGTGCGACCTGCAGGTTGACGTCGGGTCGTCCCGCTTCAGATGGCACAGGGTCGTTGTCCAGCGAGGTCATCAGCGCATCGAACGCGCCCTCGGCGTCGCCGCCGTTGTGGAACTCGCACGAGTCGTCGGCACTGCACTGCGCGAGGAACGTGGTCAACGAGTTCTCGAAGCCGACGCTCTGCTGCAACCCCGACTCGATGTAGTCCGCGGTCGGGTCGGCGGCACCGTCGAGCACCGCCGCGCGCACGGTGTCGGGGAACAACGTGGCCCACGTGGCACCCAGCTCGCTTCCATAGCTGAACCCGAAGTAGCTGATGGTTGCCTCGCCGAGTGCTCGACGAATGGAATCCATGTCGCGCGCCGAGTTGTTGGTGCCGATGAAGTCGATGATGTCTGCGTTCTTTGTCGCGCAGTCGTCGGCGAACTCCTCGGCGGTGTCGGCGATCGCCTGACGTTCGGTGGCGTCGTCGGG
>DAORTY010000131.1:2959-10673 GCA_035432905.1 Ilumatobacteraceae bacterium
GTGCGGCGGGCACGGGCCAGACCGAACAGAAGGTCAGCTCGGCCATCCAGCCGCGGCCGAGGCGTGGTGCCGCGGCGGCGAACTCGGCCTCGTGCGAGTAGAGGTCGTCGGGGCCCGTGCTGCCCGGATCGTCGAGGCAGGCGATCGCGAAGTAGGCCTCCAGCGAGTCGTCCCATCCGTCGCCCACGTAGCCGAAGTAGTCGTCGTACAGGTCGAGGATGCCCTGCCCATCACCGTCTTGCAGATCGGCCAGTGCCTGCTCGAGCTGTGGCCAGTAACCCTGGTCGTACATCGCGTCGGCGACTGCCGTGTTGAGCACACCCTGCGTGACGTCGGTGCGGTCCGGGTCGACAGCGATGGGCACGGCATCGATCTGGTCTGCGAGTGCGTCGTACGCACCTTCGGCATCACCCTTGTTGTAGAACGCGCACGTGGGCCGTGCGCTGCACTGGGCGAGGAAGGTGGCGAAGGTCGCCTCGAAACCGGCGGCCTGCTGAATGTTCTGCTCCAGATAGCCAACGGTCGGGTCGACGGCACCGTCGACGACTGCTGCGCGGACCGTGCTGGGGAAGAGCGTTGCCCAGGTGGTGCCCAGTTCGCTGCCGTAGCTGAACCCGAAGTACGAGATCTTCTTCTCGCCGAGCGCGGCGCGGATGGAATCCATGTCGCGAGCCGAATTCTCGGTGCTGATGAATGGCAGCACCTCCTTGTTCTTGCGCAGGCAGTTCTTGCCGAACTCGCTGCCGACGTCGATCAGCGCTTGGCGTTCCTCGGGTGTATCCGGCGACGAGTCGAGACCGAAGTACGTGTCGTAGTCGTCGACGCAGTCGATGGCCGGCTGGCTGAGGCCCGTGCCGCGTGGGTCCCAGCCGATGATGTCGAAACGGTCCAGCAGATCGCTGCCGTAGATGCCATCGGCGCTGTAGGCCAGCCCACTGCCGCCATAGCCGGGTCCGCCCGGGTTGACGAGCAGCGAGCCGATCCGCGTGGCGGTGTCGAGCGCGCGATGGCGGATCAGATACAGCGTGATGGTTTCGCCGCTCGGCTCGTCGTAGTTCAGCGGAACCTCCAGCGTGCCCTCGTCGATGCCGGTGTCGAGTTCGGTCCACTCGATGTCACCGCTGTCGGAGGGTGCTGTGTCGGTGGGCTCGGCAGGGATGGCCTCGGTGACGACCGTCTCCGCAACGACCGTCTCCGCAACGGGCGTCTCTGTAACGACTGGGTCGACGGTGTGCAGCGTGACGCCATCGATGGTGCCGCGCGTGCCGCGGCCCTCATTGACCCCTTCATTGATGCCATCTCCGCACGACGCGATGAGGCCGACGGCGACGAGACAGGCGAGGGCGAATGATGGACGGCGGCGCATTCGAGTCATCGTAGAAGTGCGCACGGTCGTCCGTATCCTCGGTGGCATGCGTATGGGACCACACATGCTGATGCCGGGTGATTCCGAGGCAGTGAAAGGCAAGAAGTTGCAGCGCAATTCGATGCGCCGCGCCTGGCAGTTCGCCCGCCCCTACCGCCGCACCATCGGGTTGTTCCTCGGTGCGATCGTGGTCGCTGCGCTCATCGAGCTGATCCCTCCGTTCGCGTTCCGCAGCATTCTCGACAACGCCATTCCCGAGAAGAATCGCGGCCTGATCACGCTGTTGGCGGCGGTGGTCGTGCTTGCCGCCGTGGTCGGTGCGGGCCTGGCGATCGTGCAGCGCTGGTGCAGCGCCCACATCGGTGAAGGCCTGATCTACGACCTTCGCGTTGCACTGTTCTCCAAGGTGCAGCGCATGCCGATCGCGTTCTTCACCCGGACCCAGACCGGGGCGCTCACCAGCCGGCTCAACAACGATGTGGTCGGCGCCCAGACGGCGGTGACGAGCACCCTGGGAAGCGTGGTCAGCAACATCGTCGTCTTGGCGACCACGCTCGGGGCAATGGCTGCGCTGGAGTGGCGGCTGACGTTGCTGGCCCTCGTGGTGCTGCCCATCTTCATCATTCCCGCGAAGCGCGTCGGCAGTCGCCTGCAGGTGATCTCGCGGGAGAACATGGCCACGAATGCGGAGATGAACTCGCAGATGGCCGAGCGGTTCAACGTGGCCGGCGCGCTGTTGGTGAAGCTGTTCGGTCGCCAGAACGACGAGGTGTCACTGTTCGCCAGTCGTGCGGTGCGGGTCCGAGACACCGGCATTCGGTCGGCAATGTTGGGTCGTGTCTTCTTCGTCGCGCTCGGCCTCGTCGGGGCCCTTGGCGCGGCTGCCATCTATGGCGTCGGCGCACATCTGGTCGTGAGCGGCAACATCAGCCCCGGCACCTTGGTCGCGCTGGCAGCGCTGGTCACGCGGGTGTATCAACCGCTCACCGGTCTCACGAATGCGCGCGTCGATCTGATGACCGCGATGGTCAGCTTCGAGCGGGTGTTCGAGGTACTCGATGCGCCAGAGCCGATCACCGACCGACCCGGCGCGGTCGACCTCATCGCGCCGAAGGGACGCGTCGAGTTCCGCGACGTGTGGTTCCGTTACCCGGCGGCTGCAGATGTCACGGTCAAGTCGCTGGAGGCACCCTCCGCGTTCGTGGCCTCCGACCCCGACTACGACGTGCTGCAGGGCGTGTCGCTGGTCATCGAGCCGGGCGAGACGGTTGCATTGGTCGGCGCGTCCGGTTCCGGCAAGACCACCATGTCCGGTCTTGTGCCGCGGCTGTACGACGTGACCGGCGGCCAACTGTTGGTCGACGGCCACGATGTGCGCGACCTCACCCAGCACTCGCTTCGCGAGGCCATCGGCGTGGTCAGCCAGGACCCGCACCTGTTCCACGAATCGATCGGTGCCAATCTTCGCTACGCCAAGCCGAATGCGACCGACGCCGAGCTGGACGAGGCATGTCGCGGTGCCCGCATCCATGACACCATCTCGACGCTGCCAGATGGTTACGACACCATCGTGGGCGAGCGTGGCTACCGGCTCAGCGGCGGCGAGAAGCAGCGGCTGGCCATCGCCCGTCTACTGCTGAAGAACCCGTCGGTGATGATCCTCGACGAGGCCACCAGCCACCTCGACAACGAGAACGAAGCACACGTGCAGGCCGCCCTCGAGGAAGCGATGCGGGGCCGGTCGGCCCTGGTCATTGCGCATCGCCTGTCCACCATCCGCGATGCAGACCGCATCGTGGTGCTCGAAGGCGGCCGCATCGTCGAGCAGGGCACGCACGACGCGCTGCTCGCGATGGACGGCGTGTACGCCGCCCAGGTGCGTGCCGGTGAGACGGTTGCCACCGTCTGACCTGGTGGTTCGTGCCATCCGCGAACCCTGTCACACCCTTTCGTCATGATGAGGGGTATGGAAGTCGTTCTGGTTGCCCTCCTTGTCGTTCTCCTCGTCGGTGCTGCTGCCGCTATCGCCTGGCTGCTTGCCAACCGTCGGGTCACCCCCGTGGTGGCGGCGCCACCGGTGGTGATGGAGGTTCCCCAGCACGTGATGCAGCAGGCCGTGGCCGCCGCGGTGTCGCAGGCCAACGAGCGGGCGGCGCGAGAGCGCGACCTCGCGGTGCAGGCCGCGGTCGAGCAGGCAGTGATGTTCACCCGCGAGCAGCTCGGCGCGCACACGCAGGCATCCGACGCCTCGTTGGCGGGTCGCCAGGAGCTGATCGATGCGAAGTTGGGCGAGGTGCAGGCCGGTGTCCACGCCGACCTGGGCCGGTTGTCGCAACTGGTGCAGCAGCTGGGGGAATCGACCAGCGAACGGTTCGGTCAGGTCGACCGCAGCTTGCAGGTGCACACCGAGATCACGCAGTCGCTGGCCGGCACCACCAGCAGCCTGCGCGAGGCGCTGGCTTCCTCCAATGCCCGCGGCCAGTGGGGCGAGCGCATGGCCGAGGACGTGTTGCGCATGGCCGGCATGCAGGAGAAGGTCAACTACTTCAAGCGCACCGCGGTCGCGGGCGACGGCACGGGTATCCCCGACTTCACGTTCGTGCTGCCCAAGGGGCATGTGCTGTTCATGGACGTCAAGTTCCCGATGGCCTCGTATCTGAAATTCCTGGAAGCGGGCACCGAGGCCGAGCGGTCCGCTCACCGCGCCACCTTCGTGCGCGACGTACGGGCACGCGTGCGTGAGCTGGCCAAGCGCGAGTACGCCCAGGCCGACGACAGGCCGACGGTCGACAACGTTCTGCTGTTCGTGCCCAACGAGAGCCTGGCGGCGTTCATCCACGAGTCCGACACCAATCTGGTGGAGGAAGCAATGGCGCAGCACGTGGTCATCTGCTCGCCGCTCACCCTGTTCGCGTTCCTCGGCGTGATCCGCCAGGCGTTCGACAACTTCATGATCGAGCAGACCAGCAAGGAGATACTCGGCCTGCTGGGCAGGTTCGACCAGCAGTGGGGAAAGTACACCGAGCAGGTCGACCGGGTGCGCCGTCAGTTCGAAACGGTCAACCGCTCGTTCGAAGAGCTGGCCACCACCCGCCGCCGTGCGCTCGAGCGACCCCTCAACTCCATCGAAGACCTGCGCAAGAAGCAGTTGCTGCCGGTCGACGGTGAGCTGTTCGGAGCGTTGGACGATCCCGAGCCCGGCTTCGACAATGTTCGTGAGTTGGGCGCCTAGCCTTCGTCGCAATGTCCCGCGCCGGCCAACCCTCGTACAGTCAACCTGGCTTCGACCTCGAGATGGACGCGCACGACCAGGCACACGAAGACGACGGCGGCGTGCCCACGTTCTCCGTTGGCGAGCTGGCCGACGCGATCAATGGCTCACTGCGCCGATCGTTCACCGACGGCGTGTGGGTGCGTGGAGAAATCCAGGGGTGGAGTGCTCGCGGTCCACACGCGTACTTCCGTCTGGTGGAAGACACCGAGAACGGTAAAGCCGCCATCAACGTCCAGTTCTTCGCGCCGGCGCAGGCGCGGCTGAAGCCGCTGCTGCTGAAGAACCGACTGCGCCTGGCCGACGGCCTCAAGGTGCGCATCTTCGGCCATCTCGACTTCTTCGCCCCGTCGGGCCAGCTGGGTTTGAAGATGAGCGGTATCGACCCGCGGTTCACCTTGGGTGAGATGGCATTGCAGCGAGACGACGTGGTTCGTCGGTTGGTCGCCACCGGCCTGTACGACCGCAACCGCGGCCGGCGCGTGCCGGCGGCGCCGTTACGCATCGGGGTGGTCACCAGCACGGCCAGCGCGGCGTGGGCCGACTTCGTGCACGAGATCGAGCGCAGCGCGTTGGCGTTCCATCTCCGTGTGGTCGATGTTCGTGTGCAGGGCGAGCGGGCGGTCACCGAAGTCGCGGCCGCCGTTCGCACGCTGTCGCGGTACCGCGACCTCGACGCGCTGGTGGTCATTCGTGGTGGAGGCAGTCGCAGCGAGCTGGCGACCTTCGACGACGAAGCCATCGCGACGGCAATCGCTGTGTCGGCTCTTCCGGTGTTCACAGGGATCGGTCACGAGATCGATCGCAGCGTGGCCGACGAGGTCGCGCACACGGCTCTCAAGACCCCTACAGCGTGTGCGACGGCGTTGGTCGAGCATGTGGTTGCGTACCAGCAGCGCATCGAGATGCTGTGGACGGCCATCGAACGCAAGGCCGAGCGCGACGCTGCTGCGGCAGCCTCGGACGTTGCGGAGTTGGCGCACGGCATTCGTCTCCGCGTCGACGCCGCGGTGCAGCGTGCCGACGAGCGGCTGTCGCAGCGTGCCCGGCGCGTCGGTATCGGGGCCAGCCGCGTGGTCGAACGGGCCGACACGCGCCTTGCCGTCGCTGCCTCGGCAGTTGCACGCACACCGCAACGACTCGAGCCCGAAATTCGCCACCTCGATGCTGTCGAGCAGCGTGTCCGCCTGCTCGACCCGGTGCACACCATGGCCCGCGGCTGGAGCATCACCCGCACCGCCGATGGACGTACCGTGCGCGACGCCGCGCAGGTGCAACCCGGTGATCAGATCATCACCACATTCGCCAACGGCACGGCGCACAGCCGTGTGGAGGAGACCCACTCGTGAGCCAACCGACCAGCAACGACAGCGGTGCCCCAGGTCAGGTTGCCGAGGGCTACGCCGAGGCGCTCGCCGAACTGGAGACCATCCTGGCCCAGCTCGAGCGCACTGACGTCGACGTCGACGTGCTGGCTGCCCAGGTCAAGCGTGCCGCGGCGCTCATCGGCTTTTGTCGCGACCGCATCGGCAACGCCCGAATGCAGATCGAGCAGGTCGTTGCTGAGCTCGGCACCGACGAATGACCATCGAGGTTCGCCGCACCCGGCCAGACGAACTACGTGTGGCATCCGACGCCTTTCGCACGGCGTTGCTCTTTGCGCCTTCCTCCGATGACGATTGGGCCAAGCCGTCTCTCGTTGCATCCTTCGAGGGCTTCATGTCGATTTCCGCGTGGGACGATGCGCTGTGTGTCGGGCATGCGGGTGCATTCCCGTTCGTCACATCAGTGCCCGGCGGCGTCCGGCTTGCCACGGCTGGTGTGTCACGCGTCGGTGTACGCCAGACACACACCCGCCGTGGGGTGCTCACCTCGGCGATGCATCAACTGCTCCGTGAGGCGGCGGGTGCCGGCATGGTGCTGGCAAGTCTGCGAGCCAGCGAGGCGGTGATCTACCAGCGCTTCGGGTTCGCCGTTGCGGGCGACACGTGTGACATCGAGATCGACCGTCGCGCGGGTGCTCGCGTCACAGCCCCCGTTGCGCAGGGCACCATCCGCATTCTCGATCGAGCCGAGACGCTCGGCACCATCGCCGAACTCCACGAGCGAGTTGGGTTCGACAGGCCGGGCGCGATCGGGCGCCCGCTGTGGATGCACGAGCGCTACCTGGACGATGCACTCGGCTTCGAGAAGGCAGCGCACGTCATCGTTCATACCAATATCGACGGGGTCGATGATGGCTGGGCGCAGTACTCGCTGGAATGGCTGGAGTCATCCGTCGACCACGTCGGTGGCAAGTGCACCATCGACGATGTGTGGGGTGCCACTCCCGCCGTCGAGCTTGCACTGTGGAAGTTCATTCTCGATCTCGACCTCATCGACGTCGTGCATGCCGGCGAGCGTCCCCTGGACGACGCTGTCCGCTTTGGGCTCAGCAACCAGCGGCACTACCTGTCGAGAAGGCGTTCCGACGAGCAGTGGTTGCGCCTGCTCGACGTCGATGCCGCGCTGTCGGCGCGCAGCTACAACTCCAGCAGCGCGGTCGTCACCGTGGCGGTGTCCGACGCGTTGTTCCCCGCCAACTGCGGTACCTGGGAGATCTCGTCGGCTGGCGCACGTCGCAGCAACGTCACCGCCAACGACGCAGACCTGGTGACGACCATCAACGGCGTATCAGCCGCCTATCTCGGCGGCACCGCGTGGCGCGATCTGTGGGTCGGGGGTGTGCTGCACCAGCAGCGCGCGGGTGCCCTGGGCGATGCCGACGTGCTGTTCGCCAGCCGCCCTCTCCCTCGCTGCGGCACCTTCTTCTGACCTGGGCCGTAACCTGCCACCCGTGACGTCGTCGGCCGCACCGCCCTCTCTCGCGATCATCGCGGCTCGCGTCGAGCAGCGGCTTCGTGAGTTTCTCGAGCCCGAGCACGCACGGTGGGCAGCGTTCGACGCCGACCTTGCAGAGCCGATGGCCGAGATCGGTCGCCTGGTACTGGTCGGTGGCAAGCGGTTGCGTCCAGCCTTCTGCCACTGGGGTTACGTGGCCGCTGGCGGCAATCCCGACGATGCCATGGTGGCCAACG
>DAORTY010000132.1:0-10659 GCA_035432905.1 Ilumatobacteraceae bacterium
GAGAAGGTGACAGTGCGTGATGCACTCATGGGCCACCTTTGCGGTGCACCATGACTGCCCGTCTCGCTCTCGCCATGGCCGTGCTCGCCGCCAACATCCCCGGCTTCATCGCGTTTCTGCTCGTGCACGCTGGACGCACAACCAACGAAGGGGCCGACGAATGAGGAAGGTGCGGGTCGAGTCTGCAGGGTCTTACAGCCGCCACGACGATCGCGTTGAGGTGATGGTCGACATGGGGATGGGTGCGGTGGTGCGGGTCACAGTGACCGAGGAGGGGGTCGAGTGGGAGTTCTTCGAGTCGGGCACCTCCAACACCACGTACCATTCCATGCCCCACGAGGTGGCTTTCAAGCAAGGGTTCAAGCTGTGATCGTCCGTCTCACCACCGGCCGCGAGGCGTCGATGCTGGCCGCCGTCGAGCACGACGAGGAGATCCACGCTGTGCTGACGCGTGACCGGCGGGCCGATGGGTTGCGGGTTGATGTAAACGCCCCGTTTGCGGCCTGGCTGTTCGCCCGCGAAGCACTACTGGACCGAGCGTTCAACGATCGCGGCTACCGCAACAAGGGCGTGCCTTCCACGGTCGGTGGCGCGGTGCGAACCATCACCCAGGCGATCGGGTTCGTCTCCCGGCACCCGGCCCTGCGCGGGATGGGCACGATCGGACATCACGCTGTCGTTTTCCACGTCTGGCGCCAGTCGGACACCTCAACGGTCTACACCCCATACCCGCTGCCCGGCGCCGAGTACCCCGGCTGGGAGTTCGTGGTGCTCAAGCCGACCTGGCATTCCGGTGCCGGAAGGTCGAAGACCACCACCTGGGGGCCGTCAGGTGTAGCCCCCGCCGACGACTGGCTCGCCGAGGAGGCGGTTCATCAGCGCCTCTGGCGTGAGAGCCTCGCCAAACTCTGGCACCCACATCTCTACTGGCTGGCCGCCGACGAGGAATAGGGCACCGTACGCGCCGGTGTCGATCCGGTCGTCGTGCTTGGGGAGACGACCGTCTTGCATCATGCGGACGTGCTCGTCCTTGAAGCCTTTCACATCCCACGCGACCGAGCCTTCCTCGGGGAGCATCACCCGGTTGTTCTGCTGCTCCGAGCTGTAGAGCGTCGCCCTCGACCGCTTGTCACCCTCCGCCTTCGCGGCGTCCAGGTTGTAGCCGGGCAGCATCTTCTGCAGCGCGGCGACCGTCGACTTGCCGGCGCCGCCCTTCTCTTCTTCGACCAGGATCGCACACCCGTACCCGTCGACACCCGCGGTCTCGATCACCTTGTTCAGCACCGTGCCCGAGGCGTGGCGGAACCGTTGCACGTCCAGAATCCACATCTTGCCGTTGGCGCGCCCCATCTTCGTGCCGGCCGTCCAGTCACCACCCGCCTCGGTGCCGGCCAAGTCCCACACCCGCACCACCTGTTCCATCTCAGGTCGTTCGTCGACGTTGTAGTAGCGCCAGTTCTCGCGCTTGAACATCGAGCCCTCGGCGGAGAACGGGCGCTGCTGGTACAGCGATGCGAACTTCATCGGGTCGCGGCTGGCCTTGACGATGTTGAAGTAGTCGTCCGGCGCGCGACCGGGGATGCGTGAGAAGCGGCAGTCGAGCACCTCGCCGAACTCGCGGCCGATGATGTCGCGCCACGTCACCAGTTCCTCCGGGGTCAACTCGCCTTCCATCTCTTCGGACGGTTCGGCGAAAGCGGGGAACGAGATCACCTCCCACTGCGGGCCCGCATAGCCGGGCTCTTGCATCCGGGCGATCAACGCGCCCGACAGGTCGTCTTCGGCCCAGCGGGTGGCGATGACGATGACGGTGCCGCCGGGCTGCAGGCGGGTGGCGATCGTCCCATCCCATTCGGCGAGGTGACCTTTCTTCGCTGATTCGGAACGGGCTTCGACGTCGTTCTTGATCAGGTCGTCGATGAGAATGCAGTTGTGGACGAGAACTTCGCCTGCAAAGAAGTTGTGCGTGCCCTCCACCTGGATGTCATAGACCTCGACGCCGCCGCCGCATACTGGGCGAACCAGGGAAACGGTGTCGGAATCGACTTGTGGTGCCTCATATGGCAGGAGTTGCACAGGGCGATTAGATTCGTCGGGTCGTTGTTCAGCGGGTTGTGATCCACATGGTGAACGACCAGCCGAACGGTCGACTGGCAGACGACGCAACTCTCGCCGTCGCGACCGAGCACCAGGGGTCGCATCTCCTGAAACAACTTCGAGTAGGAGGTTCCGTCCTTGAAGTGCGAGTTGCCCGCGCCGATCATCCGCACCGAGTGTGCGATGTTGGCGCAGCCGCGAGAACAGAACCGCTGGCGAGACGACCTCGGCCTGAACGTGGCGGCGCACGTCGGGCAGGTGGCAGTCGGTAGCGACTCGGCGTTCGCCGCCACCTGGCACGCCCGCGAGCAGAACTTCCTGCCCCTCAAGGCCAGCGCCCCACACCTGACGCAGGCATGGGATCTCATGCTCGTGGCGAAGCAGGGCTTGCCGCAGAAGATTGCCTGGCTCGCCGTTCGCATCTTCTTGGCGTACTCGTACCCGCGCATCGGAACGGGTGTCCCGCACTGACTGCAGGGGGGCGACACGGTGTGCTCGAACTTCGGCGCCACCTTCGACCAGTCGTGCAGGGGTGTATCCCTTGCCGACGACATAGATGGGGTGGTCGGCGGTACATCGGAGCCTCCGCCCGGAGGTGAAGATGACCTCGACGAGGGGACGTTTGCCTTTGGCTGCCGAGGCAACGATGCGGCGGGGGACTGCGGTGCCTGCGTCGTGGTCATACCCCCACACAGTACCACCATTACGGGCAAGCCAGTCCATTCGGCGGGGGCCTTGTGGTGTCGACACGAGCGTGTCTCCGGGGAAGCAATCACCGGGCTTACCAGTTATGAGACCACCGATACCGACGGACAACATCCCGCCGCGGTGACCGAGGATGCGCCACTCGGCAACCTTGTTGTAATCGGGGTCGATCGAGGTGCCGAACAGCTCTTTACCCCACGCCTTCTGCAAGGCGCGCACGTCTTTCGAGCGGCTTTCGGAGAAGTCGTCCGAATACGAGATATACATCAGGTTCAGGTCGGGCATCATCCCCGTGAGCCAGAACGGCAAGAGTGCGCCGACGTAGGAACTTTTCCCGGTTTGAGGTGGTGCGTTGATGATCAGGAATCGTTCACGCGTCTTGTCGAGAATGGCTTCAAGGATGCGCTGCTCGATGTGCTTGATCCAGGGGAACGCGATCCATGGCTGCCCCCACATCTGCTGCCCGACGTAACGGCCGACGAGAGACGGCAACGCCATCTTCTTCGCGTGGTCAGACTCTTGGTTATTCGTCATCGCTGGTCGTCGTTTCGATGGCGAGGTGCTGTAGTTCGGCGATGGAGTGCTCGCGAAGCAACTCCAGCACGCCGATCTTCACCGAGTGAACGGCCTCGACGCGCACCGTTGAGTCCGTGTGGACTTCGATGCGCTTCACGTCCTTCCAACGATCCGGTCGGCGGTTGAACAACCACATCTGAATCGCGGCCATGTTGCCCTTCTCGTGGGCCAGACGGTAGAGCGTGCCTTCGACGTTGCCGTCGGCGAGTTCGCGGGCGAAGGTGACCAGCTCGCGAAAGTCGGGGTCCGCGGTCATGGTGCGGATCTTCGCCGGGGTCCAGCCGACTTCGATGCCGGCGTTGAACTCGGAGGTGCCGCACGACACCTTGTCGATGAACTCCTGACGGGCGGTCATCTCCTCGAACGTCTGATCCACCCAGCGCTCGTCACCGAGACGGCTCAGCCAGGCGGGCGTTTCGCGTTCGGGCTCGACAGCCCCGTCATCGGGCTCGTCGCTCATCAGGTGATGCGATCGACGATCATCGCGCCCTGAGCGACGGCGAGCCAGGTCAGCCAGGGGAGCGGGACGGATGCGAACTGGTCGACGACGATCACGGCGAAGCCGGAGATCCAGATGGTGATGCACCAGTAGCAGGTGATCAGCTCATGCAGCTTGACCCGCCACTCGCGGTCTTTGCTGAGGATGACGGTGTGCAGCCAGATGCGCGGCGAGGCGATCAGGTTGTCGTCGATGATGAAGTGGGCGACCCGGTAGACGGCGAGCGCCAGCACGATCAGCCACATGTCTTGCAGCCTTTCAGCCGGATCTCGATGACCACCCGCGACTCTTCGGCCTTCAGCCCCACCTCGCGGCGCAACGTGTTGGAGACGCCGGCCAGTTCCAGGTGGTCGGAGCGTTCGGTGAACACGGCACTGGAGATCGAGTCAAACTCGCGGTACCGGCGGGTCTCATCGTCCCACAGGAACAGCTTCGCTGAGTCGCCGTTGTGGGTGACCTTCGCCGGTTCGATCGGGTTGTTCTCGTCGACGAGATGCCCGTGGCAGGTGAGTGTGGCTGGGCCGAGAGTGGTGGGGATGGGCATGGCACCATATTAGGCGGACAGGAGCGCCATGTCGACACCGGCGCGATGGGCGTCGACCGCGACCTGCACCGCCACGCCCCCCGCTTCGGCGGCATCGAGCAGCGCGAGGGCGGCAGGTTGATCTTTCTGCAGGTCGCGCAGGAAGGTGATCCGCATCGCCCACGTCCCGGCCTGCATCATCCCGCGCACCGCATACCGGGCGCAGTCCCACTGGACCGGGCAGCCGGCGCAGATGATCAACGCCACCTTCACCAGCTCCCTACCGCTGACCGGCTCACCCGCCACCTCGACCACCGACGACGAGGCCACATGCCACGGGGACGGCCGGAAGGTGGCGTCCCCGTCCTCGTAATCCCACTGCCGGCACCGGCCTCGGGAGGCCCACGACTTGTCGAGCCCGAACGCGGCACCGATCAGCACCCCGTACTCTTCGGCCCAGTCGATCAGGTCATCGTCGTCGTCAACAGGTTCCATGTCGTCGGGTATGGTACGTCAGGTGTCGTGTGATCCTGCGGATTCCCGCCTGACGAAGCTACGCAAAGCGCGCGCCTACGCTACGTCGTGTGGCCTTTCGCGATCCGAGCGGATCGACCTGGCCGAGATTATTCTGCGTAGGGACGTGGCCTCGTGGTCGGATCTGACTGAAGCCCAGGTGGAACGACTGTTGGATGCGTTCGAGGGGCACGCCTTACTCCGGCACCTACTGGACAGTCGCCAACACTGACAGCACCGCTGCATCGCACAGGGCGGTGGTCGGCAGGTTCTCGATCGGTTGCCGTGTGGCCTTCGCGTACTCGGATGCTTCGGCAAGCTGGTTGCGCCGGAACAGTCGCTCGTCGGTGGTCATGCGCCCGACGACGAAGATCGAGTTGCCCTGGAACTCGCCGGTGTGCAACACGGTGCAGTCGGGGAACGTGGCCAGCGGGTACCCGCCGCCACTGTTGGCCCGGCCGGCGGTGACCGCTGACTGCAGGATGCGGCGTGTGCCCCCGCGGCAGGGGACGCAGTCGCGTGCCATCAGGCGATCGCCGTGGCGGAGGCCAGCACTTCGGCCCGTGAACCTGACAGGGCGAGCACCAGCGGGTCGCCCTGGGGGAGGCGTGCGAGGGCGCGGGCGGTCAACTCCAAGAGGTCGTCGAGCTGGCGGGCTCCGATGACAACGAGGTGATCCTGTTGCGTGTTCACGGGCGTCAGTATGACAGACCTGTTTGCAACATGCAAACAGGTCTGTCGCTGACGGTGACGGGGTGGATGGAGGATCAGGTCAGGGGCCCTTGGTTGACGTGTTGGCGGTGGCCAAGCCGGTGCTCAGCACCGCAGACGCGACCGACAGCCAGAGCACGGCCTGCGTGTCGGTCGCGAGGCCGTAGGCGACGACGATCGGCTGCAACGCGAGCAGCACGCGGTAGATGTAGGCGCGGGTGGATTCCTTCATGGCTGTTCTCCTTCGGGTTCTGCGGCGGGCGCCGCGTTTACTTTCACTGCTTCGATGCCATCGAGGCACGCCTGCTCGGACGTGTAGCCCTCGCCGCGCGCGATGATCTCGTTGTTGCCGTCGGCTTGGAGGTGCCAGTACCACAGGCCGTCCTCACCCTTGAAGTGCTCGAAATCGCCTTTGCTCATCGGTCAGCCTTTCGGTAGGTGGGAACGGACCATCCGGCACAGGCGGTGCCAGTAGCCGTCCAAGATGTAGGCGATCTCAGCGGGGGTCATGCGTCGCCCTCGCGGGTGCGCTTCGAGCGCGGCTCGGACACGGCGCGCTCCAACGCTGCGATCTGTGTGGTGTGCGTGGCCATGATCTCGGCACCCTTGTCGAGCCGCTCCGACACGTCGGTGAACCCTTGCGCCATCTGCCGGTTCTGCTCGGCCAGTATCTCGTTCTGTTCCTTGTGCTGCCTGGCCGACGCTGCGCGGGTCGCCTGCGCGGCTTCCTCGACCAGCGGCTTGACGACCTTCGCCGTGGCTTCCGCCCTCGGCTCCATCACCAGCTTGCGCCACACGAACTTCACCGCCGGCACCCGGCTCAACGCCACGCCAGCGCCGATCACGGCAGTGAGTGCGCCTGCCATGATTCCGATGTCTTTGATCCATTCGGGAGCCTGACCGATCATCTGTTCCCGCCCATCCCTTCAGTGTGACACACCCATGCAGGGCGAGTCTCGCCCTCTACAGGGAGGCGAGGCCGTTCGTCGGTTCGGGGGGTGGGACCAGCGTCAACGAATGGACAGCGAAGTCACCCACAGTCACAGCCTCGCCTGGTGCGGGGGTGTGCGGCCCGTCGCCCCATGACGCCACCGCAGGTTGGGTGTAGCCGGACACGGTGAACTCCAACGACGCATCCTCGAACGTCCACGCCGACAGCACCCCGGCGCGCACGCGAGTGAACGCCCAGTGATGCCATTGGGTGCCGAAGCAGTCGTCGGGCCCTTCGAGTGCATCCGTCCAGGTTTCCAACGCGTAGCGGGCGGTGGTGTCGCGGCCGGCGCGCAGCCGGAGGCCGACCGGGACGCTGTCGTCGATGCGTGTGCAGCCTTCGGCGAGGAACGCGACGAGGGCCGGGTCGACGCCGACCAGGCCGACCTGCAGTTCGACGCCGAGCATCTCCGGGTTCTCCGGTTCGTTCACCACCACGTCGCCCCAGATGTCGAGGATCACCGTCGACGGGGATTCGGTGTAGCGCGGGGTGGCGGTGATGCGAATGAACCCATCCGACACGATGTAGTTGTCGTCGCCGGTGAGTGCCACCCCGCCAGCGTCGAGGGCGGTGACCCTGATGACGGTTGCCGAGATCGAGCCGGACATGTCAGCGCGACGCCAGCCGGTCGATCCACGCCCACGTCTGCGGGCCGACCACCCGATCGACATGGAGGCCGAGGAACGTCTGGAAGCGCTCAACCGCGTCGCCCGTCGATGGGCCGAAGTCGCCGTCGGGCTTGATGTTCTGGCTGGCCTTCAACCGCAGCACCCACTGCAGGTACAGGCACAGCGCCTCGGCCTCGTCGGTGGCGGCGGTGTGGGTCACCTCGCGGATGGTCAGCTTGTTCTTGTTCAGCGGGTACAGGCCCCACACGCCCTTCGCCGGGTCGAACAGCACCGTCGGCTTGGGCTCGACGGGCGGGGGGAGCGGGTTGACGAGGTCACGCAGATGCACCGGCACGTTGTTGCTCCAGTTCAAGCGGTCGGTCTCGATGTGCAGGTAGGTCGCCCACGACTGCCCCATCCCGTTCGCCGGGTTCGGGCGCTGCGGCCGCCACCAGGCCTCCATCGGCTTGCCGGGGTAGCGGTTGGCGTGCCAGATCCGGCATCCGACGTAGTCGTGGATCGCCTGGATGCCGAGACGCACGTGGTTCGCGATCAGCCAGTCGACTGCCTGGAGCAAGCGCTCACGGGGCTCGATCCGATGGTTGATCGCTGCGCCGAAGCCGTGCGACGACGGCAGGGTGCCGTTGCGGACTGGACGCACACCGTACCCGCCGAGGCGCGACTCGCCGAAACGGGTGTCGAGTTCGTGGCGCACGGCGATCAGGTTCGGCGACAGCTTGTTGTATGGGGCGACGCCGGGCGGGAAGGTGGCCCGTTGCCAGTCGAAGAAGGTGACGGTCATGGTCGCACCATAGCTGATCACCGATGCCGCGACGCGCGCGAGCCCCTGCCGGTCCAAACGCGGCAGGGGCTCGTGAAGCTTGGACCCGTATGAATCCAACAGGGTCGATGCTACCTCAGATGCAGTAGCCGGGCACGTACGCCTGATCGACGAGCATCGGTCGCGAGTAACCGATCTGCGCCTGTCGGGCGATGCGGGGAGGTGACGAGAACAGCACCGCCTGTCGGGTGTGGCTGGTCACGATCACGATGGGCGACGTCACCGGGTATTGGGTGATGCCGTAGTCGGCGCTCCATGTGGTGGGCTTCTTGCCGTTCCGGTTCAGGCCGGTGACGGTGGCCACCCAGGTGACGGTGTAGGTGCCGTCGGGCGCGGCGCAGGTGACGTTGACGTCGTAGATCGCAGCGCTGCCGGTCCCGCCTGTGGCGCCGACCGGGGCGGGGGAGGCGAGCGTGAATGCCGCGACGAGGGCGGCGACGAGGCCGAGGATGATCTTCTTCATGGGGTACTCCTTCTGGTTGATGTGATACAGCGCACTTTACTCCACATATTATGTCTGTCAAGCGGTCCAGGCCGAGTCGGCGTACGTGCCATTGTCAGCCCACCCTCTGACCATGTACTCGTACGCCACTCCAGCCGAAGGGTAGTCGACCCACGCCGTCGACGGGGGAAGCGCGGCACCCACCCGGATGCCGACCCCACCGACAGGCCGTTCGCCGTCGGGGTAGTTGCGCCCCGCCGCACAGCGCACGAAGATGTCGATCGAGGCGACGGTCGGCTGCCCACCACCAGGGGTCGGCTGCGTGGGGGTGACGGTGATCTTGGCGAGCGACGTGCTCGGAGTGACGACCACTGTCGGCGTGGCCGGCAGCGTGTAGGACACTGAGAACGAGTTGGTGTCCGGGGTCGCCGCGAGCCCTTCAGCGTTGACGCAGGTGACCTGCACCTTGTAGCTGGTGCCGTTCACCAACGCGTACGGGATGACGTAGGAGCGGCTGACCGAGTCGGTGACTACGCCCGATGAATGCAGCACCGTCGTCCCAGCCGAGTCGAGCAGCTCGACCAGGTAGGTTGCCTGGCTGGTGCACGTCCACACCGCGGTCAACGACGCGGACGCAACCGTCCCGGCGTCGGCCGGGGTGGTGATCACCGGGACCGACGGCACCGATGGGGTGACGGTCAGCTCAGCGCTGTAGACCGAGACGGTGTCGAGGACGTCGTAAACGAGGACCGCGAACTTGTGATCGTCATCGCCGTCAGCGCCCCAACCGGAGGCAAGCGTGACTGCCGAGGTGGATGACGTGATCTTCTGCACTGCCGCATCCCAGGTGGATGTGCCGGCCTTCCAGTACGCGTACGCGCCGGCACCGATCTGACGGCGCAACGTGTACGCGGTCTGCGCGTCACCGGGGTTGTCGTCGACGAAGTTCCAGTCGAGCGTCAGCGCCGCGCCAACGTCCGCGCCGACGTTGTCGGTGTTCACCCATGTCGGGGCGGATGGGGCGACGTTGTTGACGGAGGTGTCGTAGCGGACCTTGTTCGACGTGGTGGTGCCGTACGCGATCGGGATCGTGTTGCCCGCATACCGTCGGAGCGCGACACCCATGCTGGGGTCGTCGGTGTCGAGGGTTTGGAGCGAGCCCCACGTGTTCGTGGCCCGAATCCACTGCAGCCCCTTGAGGTCTGTTGAGGCCAAGCCGATGTACCACACGTTCTGGTCGGCGTCGTAGGTCATGTTGTAGCCGAACAGGGTGGACCCGCCGCCGGCGCGGGTGGTGGTGGTGGTGTCTGCCGCGTCACGCTCATACAGCCCGACGTTCACCCCGTCCATCAACGTGATGACCACACGCGTTCCGTCGAACACCATCTGCGCGCTTGGTGCGGCAGCGCCGTAGTAGATGGTGCGGACGGTGCCCGCCGTCCACGTGCCGCCCGAGTAGGACCACTTGACGAACTTCACCAGGTTCGAGGTCTCGGTCCACACCATGTAGAGGTGCGGGGTGGAACTCTGGATCGCTTTCTCGTCGGTGGAAGTGTGATGGAAGTCGATGCCGCCGGTGGACACGGCGTTACCACTGGCGAACGTGGTCTTCGTGCCCACCGTGATCGCGTCGGCTGACGTGATCGTGATCGGCGTGTACTTCATCGACTCGCCAGGGCCGGTGGTGTTGGCCTTGTAGAGCAGGTGCGCTTTCCAGCCGGTGCCCTCACGATGGGCGACTAGGTCGGGGAGCGAGTACCCGAGGTCGACGGTGTCGACACTGGTGGCCGCCGACCACGCAGAAGTGGCGGAGATCGACTTGTTGCGCCGGTACTCGATCGCCGGGGCGCTGGTGTCGTAGACCAGGTGCGCGTGATCGTCGGCGTCGATGAATAGCGCGAAGTTCTGGCCAGCCGCGCCCGTCCACGTGATCTCGGCCGCCGTGTTCTCCGTCCATGTGGCACCCGAGTCGTCGGAATACCACATCTCGATCTTGTTCGAGCCATCGTTGCCGACAGCGACCCACATGCGGCCAGTCGAGGTAGCCGCCATCGACCGCTGGGCGACACGGCTACTCGCTGCTGCAACGATGTCGACGGCCATCTAGAGCACCTCCACCGGGAACACCACAACAGCGGCACCGAGCCGCACGG
>DAORTY010000133.1:0-3705 GCA_035432905.1 Ilumatobacteraceae bacterium
GTACGACTCGGTGTCGTGCAGCATCGGGCTGACTACCCAGATCACGGCGAAGTTGGCTTGGTGAGGAGCGCGACCACCGACGTACCGGCGGGCCAGATCCGCCGTACCGCGGTGGTGCCACGGCTGAACAGTTCGGCAGCGCGGTCGATGACGCGGGGGAGCGAGGGAAAGTCTGCGTGCTCGCGCTCGGTGCGCTGCAGCTTGCGCACGGCGACCAACGGCAGCAGTTCGGGGAACAGATATGCGCTCGACGTCAGTTCCAGTCCGGCGCGCTCGGCCAGTGCCTTCACCTGTCGCTTCGAATAGCGCCGATGGTGGCCCAGGGCCGTGTCCCACGAGGTGAACGCCCACTGGAATGCCGGCACCGTCAGCAGCAGTTGGCCGCCGGGTGCCATGCGGGTTTTGATGGCGGTCAGTGCTGCGGTGTCGTGCTCGATGTGCTCGAGGACGTCGAGCAAGGTGACCAGCGTGGTTGCAGGAATCGGCGCGCTCATGTCGCCGCGATGGTCGGCGCCGAAGTGAGCGGTGAGCGCCTCATCGAGAACTGGCGACGACTCCTCGAACCGATAGTTCAGGACGCGGCAGCGAGCAGCCAACCAGCCGCCGAGTTGGCCCGACCCGGCACCGATGTCGAGCACAGTGTCGGCACCAGAGCGCCTGGCTGCCTGATCGACGAGATGGAAGCGGACACGATGCCAAAATGTGTCGCCACCGTTACCGGCAACCAGGATCTGCTGCTGTTCGAGGTGGGTGATCGGCTGCTGGTTCAACGGCGACGACATTAGCGCCGCGCCTGCAGGTCGTGGCAGATCGGTGTGGTCGTGGGGGTGCGATCGACGAAGAAC
This sequence comes from Ilumatobacteraceae bacterium, assembly GCA_035432905.1. GTDB lineage: Bacteria > Actinomycetota > Acidimicrobiia > Acidimicrobiales > Ilumatobacteraceae > UBA668. The sequence goes on from DAORTY010000133.1 coordinate 846, forward strand.
GACTGACTCGTCGCTGCGTCGGCAAGGTCCGGTGCGGCGAACGCGAATAGCGCCGGCCGGCCGGCGATCGTGATGGTCAGATGCCCCGCGACCGGATCAGACTCGATGACGACATACAGCGTTCTACCGGCGTATGAAACAGGCGTGCCGACCACCGGTGCGCCGTTGTCGGGCCGATATGTTGCGGCGGCTTCGCCCCGGCTGTGATCGATGGTGATGTCGATACGGCCTTGCGGGGTCGTCACGCTCATCGGCCCACCGGCCGGGTCGCCCGATCCCTCCATTCGTCGTACGCCGTTCGCCAGTTCTAGCGCGACCCAGCTGCCCTGCTCGGCAATGTACAGACCGTCACATTCACCGTCGATCGCGACGATGCCATCGCGGGGTGCATTCACGTCGCGGACAAGGGTGATCACCGATGGAGGGGTGCCGCCGAAAACGGCGTCGTCGATGCGATATCGCATCTCGGTGAAGCCCGGATCCTTGAGGTTCTGCGTCCACAGGGCCAACGAGACATTGACCCAGACTCCGAACACGGACAGGGCCACCACAAGACCGCCAGCGGTTCGCCGTGCCAGACCCGTGGGAAGTGAGACAGCACCGAGCGCTACTGCCGCGGGAATCACGAGCGCGGGCAACATGTCCGTGAGGTAGCGGTTGGCGACGAAACCGATGAGGAAGCTCGGTGCAGCTGCCGCCAATGCCCCTGCCCAGAGTGCGAGCAACGGCCACGAGCGTCGCCGGAGCAGAACCCAGATTCCGATGACGGCAAGGGCGAAGAGCAGTGTCGCCGAGGCGGGCAGCGACGATGCGGGCGTGTTGCTCTCGAGGGGATATGAGCCCAGTTCGCGGGCTGCCGGGCCGAAGCGCACGAACGGGACGAGGCGCTCGAAACGCAGCGCGTCCGGGCGCAGGTACTGCACGATGGTGGTCGGCAAGAAGCGAGGGCTGAAGAAGCTGCCGTTGTTCCCTGCGAACCACGCTGCCCGAGTGGAACTCTGCAGGGTCAGTACTTGCCGGGCCGCTGGGAGGTCGAACAGGGAACCGAACTTCGCGAAGTTCACGGCAACGTTGAGCAACACGCCACCGAGGGCGCCGGCGCCGGCAGCGAGCGCCGCTCGGCGATGCCGCCGCCACAGCAGCGAACCGGCGAGCGCCACGGCAATGAGGGCGCCGAGGCCGACGCTGGAACGGGTGAGCACAGTGCAGCACGCCAGAGCGACGGCCGTGATGACCGTCCGCCGCGTCGGCGACTCCCACATGCGCAGGGCGGCGATGGCCGTGATGAGAAACAGGGCGAAGGCCCACATCTCGGTCTCGTCATAGACGCTGTTCCAGCCCGCCAGGCTCATCGCCGGAGAACACGCAACCGCGGCAACGAGTACCGCATGGCGTCGGGACGAACCTGCGCCGAAGAGAGTGCCGACCCGCACCGAGAGATGGAAGGTCGCGGTGCACGCAACGAAGAAGGCGGCAACCATCGAGACGAGGACCAACCGCCCATCCGCCCAGTGTCCGAAGACGGCGAACGGGAGGCGCGCGATTGCCAGTGCCGGGCCGTAGTACAGGTACGTCTTGCCATCGATGAGAAAGCCCTCCGGCCCGGGCACATGGGCAGGAACGTCGAGCTGGCCGCGCAGGAAGGCATGGGCTTGGGCATCGTAGAAGTCGGTGCTGAAACCGCCTCGAGCGAACAGCTCCCATGGCCGGCCGCGGCACACGACGAGCAGAAAGATCACGGTTGCGGCCAGCGTGATGCGTCGTGACCACAGCGACTCCGGCGTTCGGTGCCATACCCAGACGCGGCGTGCAGTGCGTGCGATCACAATGCCACCACGCTGAACACGGTGAGGAGGGCAGCCCCGGCGAAGCCGGCAGTGATCGTCGGCAGCGAAGCCGTGTCGAGCCGACGAATGGGCCGCTCGACGCACGCGTGCAGCACCCAGGCGGCAGCCACTGAGGCGACCAGCAGTACACCGAGCAGCGTCACGCCGCGCATGCCGGTGCGGTCACGGGTGAGCACCGACATGACTGGCCAGTGCACCAGGTACAGCGAGTAGCTGACAACACCGAGCGCCCTGAGCGGCCTCCACGAGAGCAGGGCGGCCACACGGCCGTGCTGCAGCAGACCAACGATGGTGAGTGCGGTAGTGACTGCGACGAGCGTGTAACCACCACGAAGCAGCCACGGCGGGGAGTAGTCGGCGAGGAGGAAGAGCCCGATGAGCGCCAGCAGCCCGCCGCCGGCGACAACGTCGGCCAGGGGTGCACCAAGGCTGACCCGACCGTGGCGGTGCCACACGGCTAGCAGCACCCCCACGAACAGTTCCGGCATGCGCAGCACCGTGCTGAACTCGAGCGCCGGCTGCCAGTTCGTCACCACGTTCGACAACACGACCGGGACGACGACACCCAGTGACGCCGCGATGGTCAACCAGGTCGTGGATCGCCGAAGGCGCAGAACCACGACCAGCAACAGCGCGAGCACGACGTAGAACTGTTCCTCGACCGCGAGCGACCACGTTGGGCCCAATGGACCGACGATCGTCTGCAGCAGCTTGCTCTCGCCGCTGACGATGACATGCCAGTTGGTCACGTTCCAGGTGGCGGCGATCGTGTCCGACGACCGGGCACTCAACGGACCCCACGCGCTGAGACCGATCACGGCCAACAGCATTGCGAATGCTGCCGGCCACAGCCGTCGAATACGTCGGGCCCAGAACCGTGTGAGTCGAATGGAGCCTGTCGCGGAGCTTTCACGCAGGAGCAGGGAGGTGATGAGGAAGCCGCTGAGTGTGAAGAACACCGAGACGCCGATGAAGCCGCCGCGGACCCAGCCGGTCAATGCCGACTGCGCGCT
>DAORTY010000133.1:3805-10456 GCA_035432905.1 Ilumatobacteraceae bacterium
CCGAGACGCCGATGAAGCCGCCGCGGACCCAGCCGGTCAATGCCGACTGCGCGCTCGCGTGGTACAGCACGACCGCAGCGATGCAGATACCCCGCATTCCATCGAGCGATGGCTCGTACGCGCTGAGGGCACTCGTGCCGGACGGCGCTGACGTCATGCGGGAAGGTCGTTGCGCAGTGCTCCGCCGCGCCATGGAGTGAACTCGTAGACGAACTGGTAGGCGAACATTGTCGGCCACATGCTGACCAAAAGTCGATCGGCATTGCCGAGCGTGGCCGTGACAACCTTGGATTTGCTGAGCCCCAGCGCATCGAGTGGCAAGCCCGTGTGCCGAAATGCGACCTGCGCCAGCCCGGCTTCCTCCGCAACTCGCAAGAAGCGACGACGGGTGAAGAAGCGCAAATGGGTGGCGTCGAGCACCCCTCGCTGGTCGTAGTCGAACCTGCCTGCGGTGATACGGAAGCGTGGGTACCAATGGCTGATGTTGGGAACGCTGGCGATGATGGAGCCGTGCGGCCGGACGCGAGCTGCCATGTCTGCCAAGAGTCGCGCCGGCTCGGCCAGGTGTTCGATGATGTCAGCGCCGAGCACGAGATCGAAGTCGCCACCGACCTCATCGGGAATTCCCTCGCTGAGGTCAGCGACGACGAAGTGCTGCATGCGGTCGCGCACGCCATCGGCCTCGTCGATGTCGACACCCACCACTGTGTGCCCGGCATCGGTGAGCGCTTTGGCCAGCCACCCCGGCCCACAGCCGACATCGAGGATGCGCATCGGTGCTCGGCCCTTCACCATCTGCAGAATGCGGCCGTGCGAGCTGTAGGGCGATGGCTTGAACGCGTAGGGCTCGGCGACGCGCCCTAGGCGTCCGCTGCCGAAACCGGAGCGGCCGAGTCGATAGCGAAGCGTGTCGGCGACGACGTCCTTGGCGTACTCCAAACCATTGACGTGACAGATCTCGTCGCCGTAGTAGGTGGGAATCGGTACTTCGACGATCTTCATCTTGGCGGCGGCGAGCTGCAGGATGATCTCGGTGTCGAAGTCGAAGGCGTCGGAGTTTCCGACGAACGGGAGTTGCGCGAGCGCGCTGACCCGGTAGGCCCGGTAGCCGGAGTGCCACTCGCTGAGCGACAGGCCCGTCAGCGCGTTCTGCGTCGTGGTGAGGATTCGGTTGCCGACGTACTTGTACAACGGCATGCCACCCTTGCGTGCCTCGCCGCGGTGCATCATTCGCGAACCGAAGACGGCGTCGGCGTCGCCGTTGACGATGGGGTCGATGATGTCGCCCATGATCTCGGGTGCGTACTGGCCGTCGCCGTGCAGCAACACCACGACATCCCAACCGTGGTTGATCGCGTAGGTGTACCCGGCCTTCTGATTGCCGCCGTACCCCAGGTTCTCAGGGTGGCGCACGACCGTCAGATGAAAGCGGGGGCTGCCGTCGGATTCTTGGGAGACATAGTCCTGCGCGACACCGTGAGTGTCGTCGGTGGAGTGGTCGTCGTGGACGAGGACCTCGGCCAATTGCAGTTGTGTCGCGTCGGGAATGCGGTCCAAGACGCGCGCCAACGTGCTCTCCGCGTTGTACGCAACCACCAGCACACCAACCTTCACGGCGGCACCCCTTTCGGTCGGCAAGGCTACTGCGAAGCTACGATTGCGACTGCCATGCGGACGACGCCTTTCACGCCGAGGGATGCACGTGCGATGCGTTCGCTCGTTGTCGTCGGGGCACTGGTACGCGTCACCTACCTGCTCACGAAGTGGAACGTGCCACTGTCGCTGAACGACTCGATCTATTACAGCGGGCAGGCGCAGCAGCTGGCACACGGTCGCTTCTTCCGGGAGTTGTTCGTCGATCGTCCAGGTGCCGAACACGGCCCTCTGACCTCGTTGTTGATGGCTCCGGTCAGCTTCGGCGACGACTTCCTTCGCTGGCAACGCTGCGTCACCGTTGTATGCGGTATCGCGCTGGTCTGGATGCTGGGGATGCTGGGCGCACGGCTGGGCGGCTCCAGGGTCGGCGTGGTGGCTGCGGGAATCGCTGCGATCGCGCCGAACCTGTGGGTGAACGACGGCTTGGTCATGTCGGAGAGCGTCAGCATGCTGTTGGTCGCCTGCGTGCTGTGGTGCGCGCTCGATGCTGTCGAGTGTGCGACACGACGTTCGTTCGTGCTGCTGGGTGTCGCCCTTGGATTGGCAGCGCTCGCTCGCAGTGAATTGGCCCTGCTCGCTCCGCTGGTGCTGATCTGGGTTGCGCTGTGTCGACGACGCTCGGGTGTGTCGGTGTGGGCTGCGGTGATACCAGTGGCGGCATCGGCAGCTGTGGTGCTCCTGCCGTGGCTGGCATTCAACATGACTCGATTCGAGAACCCGGTGTTGCTCACCACCAACGATGGAACGACGTGGCTCGGCGCCAACTGCGACGACACCTACAGCGGCGAGGTCCTGGGTGGATGGAGCTTGCGTTGCGTCATAGCCGATCCCGACTACCGATACGACGAAGAACCCAGCGTGCGTTCCTCTCGCCAGCGCGCGATCGCGGTGAGCTACATCCGCCACCACCTCACGGAGGTACCGGAGGTTGTTCTCGCACGCGTGGGCCGCACCCTCGACCTCCACGGACTCAGCGACCTGGTCCATCAAGACGTAGGGGAAGAGCGACCAGAGTGGGTTGCCTGGGCAGGCATCGTGACGTTCTGGATGATGGCCGTTGCGTCGGTCGTCGGTGCCCTTCGGCTCGGCCGCCGATACCGCTCGCTGCTGCTCGCGCCCTTCGTCGTGGTCCTGTGCACCACCGTGTTGTTCTACGGCGGGCACCGAATTCGGTCGAGCGCCGAACCCTCATTGGTGCTCCTGACGGCCGTTGCCGTCACAGCTGCTGTCGAGGGTGTGCGGCGGCGTGACCGTCGATCGCTGTCAGATGCGAGCCACGGGGGTGGCTCCTAACCGTGTCGAGGCGTCGTTCGGCGCACGCGACGATCGTGTATCAGCCCGCACTCGACGGCCTCCGGGCCGTGGCCGTGGTCATGGTTCTGTGCTTTCACGCTGGCTTTCGGTGGATGGAGGGCGGCTACTTCGGGGTCTCGGTGTTCTTCACGCTCTCCGGCTTTCTCGTGACGTCCGTGCTGCTCGCGAACGAGCGGTCGGACGGAACCGTGTCGCTCGGACGGTTCTACGCCCGGCGTGCTCGACGGCTGCTGCCGGCCAGCCTCGTCTGCCTGCTCGTGATTGCCGTGGCACGCGCGCGCGGGCAGTTCGCACTCGTGCCGCATCTTTCTCGGCAACTCACCGGTGCGGTGCTCCAGGTGTACAACTGGGTGCAGCTCAGTGGCGGCTCCAGCTACCGCGCCCTCTTCGCGAACTCGCCCGCGCTCGCGTCTCCCGTCGAGCACTATTGGTCGCTGGCGATCGAGGAGCAGTACTACCTGCTGTGGCCAGTGCTACTCGGCGCCTTGTTGGTCAGGGCGCGACGACAACACGGCAGCGTCGTGCGACCGATCATCGCATTGGCGGTGGGTGGTGCAGTCGTGGCGCCGATCATTGCGATGGTCTTCGGTGGCGATGCTGCGTATTGGGCGACACCGGCTCGACTCGGTGAGGTGTTGGTCGGCGCTGCGGCAGCGGGATGGTTGGCGGGTGGGGGAGTCGTTCCGGCGAGCGCCAGCCGGTTGGCGCCGGTGGCCCTCGCAGGTGTCGTTGCGGTGGCTGTCGTGCTGCCCTCCGACGCCGGGCCTGCATACTGGGGACTGCTGACACCGCTCGCGCTCGTGACGACGGTCCTACTGCTGAGTCTGCAAGTGCCGGGTCGAACGCGCCAACTGTTGTCACTGTCGCCGCTGGTGCGATTGGGAAAGGTCAGCTACGGCGCCTACCTGTACCACTGGCCGATTTTCGTGTTGCTGCGTCAAGAGGGATGGCGACTCGATCGCCCGCTGTACTTCGCAACGGCTGTCGCTCTCACGCTGGCGTGCGCGGTCGCCTCCTACCTCTTGCTCGAGCAACCGATTCGTCGTAGCGGGTGGACGCCACGACACACGTTGGCGCTGGCATCGTCAGCGGTAGCGGCGAGCCTCTTCGTCATCGCCGTGTTGCCGTCGTCCAGGGGTCTGCTGGAGCCGAATCAGAAGGTTCTCGACGCGGCAGCGATCGACACAGATGCGCCGCCGGTGAAACTGGTGCGTACCGATTTGACTGCGCCGAGCACCGTCTCGAGCGCCGTCGTCAGCACCGATATTGTTGCCACCTCGACGACCTCGCCCACTGTCCCAACAACAACAACGACGACGGCGTTGTTGGGTCCGCTGACCGTCGCAGCGCCCCCGACGCCGAATCGTCCGGTGCGCATCCTTCTGGTCGGCGACTCGACGGGCTTTTACGTGGGCCAGGGTTTGGCGGAGTGGGCCGTCGATCATCCAGGGGACGCCCAGGTCGATGTGTTGTGGTGTCAGGGGTGTGGCTTCATCCTCGACGGCACGATCACGAGCTTCGCCGGCGAGGAGTTCGTTGCGACGTCTCGAGATGTTGTCGAGCGCCAAATGGCGCAGCGGATCGAGCGTCTTCACCCTGATGTGGTGGTGCTGATGACCACCGTCAATGACGTCGCCAACCGTCAATGGGACACGTCGGAGGGGCCTCTGACGCCCGACGATCCGCGTTTTCGTCAGCGTCTGCTGGGTGCCTACCAACATGTTGCTGATGCAGTGGTGGCGACTGGAGTCACGAACATCGTGTGGGTGATACCGCCGATCCCGACGTCGAAGTGGGATACGCCGGAGATGAGTGACCCCGAGCGTTACGACGTCCAACACGAGGCGATCCGCGAGGTGGCGACGGCCTCGGGTTCGGTGGCGGTTGTCGCAGACCTGGATGACTGGCTGAACCGCACCGGTCGAGCTGACAACCGGGACTGGCGGCTGGACGGCACACACCTCACTGAAGCTGCCGCCAAGACGCTTGCAAGTGAGTACCTGGGGCCGTGGCTGATGCGCGTGGCCCTGGGAGACCCGCTGGACTAGGTGTCGGTGTCGGGCGGTGCGGAACGATCGAGGAGAGCACCGGCCACCAGCAAGACGACGACCAACAGACCAGGGCCGTGCAGCTTGTCCCAGTAGCCGGGCCACCCTGCATTCGCGGGGAAGCGCTCGACGACCTGGCGCTGGATGATCCGCGCGCCGATGGCACCGGCGAGCAGCAGGGCCGAAACACCTGCGATCACCGGGCGACGCACCACCACGATGGCGGCTGCGGGTAGGAGTGCGGCCACGGCCATCGATGGGGACACCAGGAGCCAGGTCAGTCCGACGAGGGCCACGGCGGCAACTACCGCGTGGCGGGTGGGCGCCGGCTGCCAGACCACCCGGTCACACCTCGGTGGGTCAGCGACGAATGGCAGAGTCGGGACGTCTGGCCGACGCGTGCGACGGCGGCCGAAGGCGAGAGCGAAACAACCGATCACCGCGAGGCCGGACACGGCGAGCGCCACGGTCACCGTGCGTTGCGCCTGCCATTCGATGTCGACGGTCGTAGGGGTCGTCGATGGTGGCAGCCACCAGCCGTTGAATCCACCGCCAACCTGCTGCGGGGGGCCAAGCGAGTGGCTGCCGGTGCGTGCGGCCCACCCGGTGTTGAACCCCTCACCCATGATCAGCCAACAGCCGGTGGGGCACGCTGCAACGGTGGCGGTGCGAGTCGTGCGGGTGCGTTGGAGGATGACGGCCGGAGGATCGGCCCGCTCGGCCGCAGCCACGCCGTCGTCGAACACCAGCTGGTCGACATCGATACCGCCGACGAGACCGTTCGCGGTACTGATCCGATGTGTGCCGGCGGAGAGCTGTAGCGGCTGGCACGTGCTGACGTGCTGGCCGTCGGCCATGGCAGTCTCGTCGTCGCCCGGGAGTAGTAGCCCGACCGGCTCGCCGTCGATCTCGAGGAGCGTGTCGTCGCACCGTTCGACACTGGGCTCGCCATCGACCGGAGGGGAAATCGCCGAGGAGACCAGTTCGCTGATTGCGACCGGCAGCGTGGTGAGCTCACCGAAACGGCGGTCGATGGTGGTTGCTGCATCGATTGCCGTCACCGTCAGGGTGAACCGGGTACCTGCCAGCGGCTGCGGCACGGCAAGCGTGCTGTGGCCCTCGCCGTCGGGCGTGGGTACCTGTAGGTCGTACGTGGTGCCGTCGGCGGCGGTCACTCGTACAGCGGTGATCACCGAGTGCTGCCGGTCGACCGGCTGAACGATGCCGAGATCGGTCAGCGCAGAGCCGTCGAGGGGCACGGTGAGCACCGAGCCGACAGCCGCGCCGAATGGTGATGTCCACGCGGTTGCCGCATCGCCGTCGGCGGCGAAGATGCCGCGGGCAGACGGCACGCCGATCAGGTGGCGATTGGACGTGACGCCGTCGACATGGTCGAGTGCGTCGAGCACTGACTCTGGAGCGCGATCGTTGCGCTGCAGGGTGGCTGTCACCGCGACGTCATGGGCGGTCGCGAGCGTGAACTCACGTTGCATCGTCGGCTCTGGGTCGCTTCGCCACCGATCGCGCGGATCGACTCGCAATCGTGTGAGCACCACGGCAGTCGGCGCATCTGCTGCGACGGCGACGTGGGTGACCGGAAGGCGCACGACCTCGGTGTTGACACCGAGCCCGA
>DAORTY010000134.1:0-10318 GCA_035432905.1 Ilumatobacteraceae bacterium
CCGATGATCTCGTCGCGGGCATGCACCCAGGCATCTTTTCCGTGATGCTCTGTGGCTGCTGCCAACAGGTCCGCCTGCCCCCCGGGGCGGGCGTGCAACCATCGAAAACGCCCTTCTCCGCTTTGATGACGACACAGCCGCATGACATCGGCGTGCGGCGTGACGAGGCGATCCCCGACCTCGACCTGGCCGTGGTCGGCAGTGACCAGCAGCACAGCGCCAGGTGGTAACGCAGCGTGCACCGCGCCCACCACCGCGTCGGCGAGTTGCAGTTCGGCGTCGTAGAACGGGCCAAAGCCGCGCTCGTGGGCGATCTTGTCGATGCCGTCGTAGTAGGCGTACACCATGCGGTCGCCGCGGCGCAGGAGGTTGCCGACGACCACCGCGATACTGGACGGTGATCGCCATCCTGCTTGTTCGGCGCCTCGCAAGTGAGCTTCCGTGAAGGCCGAGCGTTCGAGCTCGGCCTTGCTGACCACCGTAACCCTGTCACCCATGAACGGGGAGAAGGGCTGGGTGGTGGTGGGGTCGATCTGTCGGCGCGAGTCGCCGTGGCCGGTGGACCAGCGCAACACGTTGAGAACCTCACCGGCCATCTCCATGCGATACCCGACGATGCCGTGCTCACCCGGGGTGAGGCCGGTGGTGATGGACGTCAGCGCGGTCGATGTGGTGGACGGGGCGACCGTCGTGATCGCGCCACCGGCCATTGCTGCGAGATTCGGTGCGAGCGCACGGCGCGCCTGCAATTGCTCCCACCCCAAACCGTCGAGCACCAGCAGCACGACCTGTTTCGCTCCAGCCACCGCAGCGGGCATCCACTCCGCCGGCCGCACCCCTCGCGGCGCCAAGAGCGCCGGCACGATGCCGCGAACGTTGTCGGCGGAGTAGCGAGGGAGGGTGGGCAGAGGAAGCACGCGGTTGCCAGTCCATCACCTTCCACCCCACCAGCGCCATTCAGGCGGTTACCGCAAGCGTCGACACACGCCCTACGATGGGCACGTGCGTGTTTCGAGCAAGGGTGACTATGCGTGTCGGGCGTTGCTGTCCCTGGCGCTCCACGAGACGCTCGACGGCAGTGTCCCAGGCCCAACGTCGGTACGCGACATTGCCGAGCGGACCGCAATTCCGCAGCCCTATCTGGAGCAGATCCTGCTGGCGCTGAAAGGCGCCGGGTTGGTCCGCTCCAAGCGCGGAGTGGGTGGCGGTTACGTGCTGGCTCGCCCACCGGCGGAGATCCGCATCAGCGAGATTCTCAGCGCGGTCGACGGGCCGATAAGCCTCGGCGACTTCGGCGAACCCCACCAGGACGGCGCCTGCACCCACGAGGGTCAGTGCGTGTTGCTGGCCATCTGGAAGACCGCCGGCGAGCACATGCGCGTGATTCTCGACGGGTTCACCCTGCAGTCGGTGGCCGACGCGGCCCGTGGCACCGCACAGTGGCCCGACGCCCTCGTCGACGCCGGCTTCGTGCCCCTCTCGTAACCACCAGGTGTCGCAGCACCGGCGCTACGTACCGAGAGCCGCTTCCACATCAGCCAGGTCGGCGGGTAGCGCTGAGCTGAACGTCAGGGCCTCACCCGTCACCGGGTGCAACAGTTCGAGCGCCGCAGCATGCAGGAATGGGCGCGCCGGCATGATGCCCGAGCGAATGCCGCCGTACGTCCCGTCGCCAACCACCGGGTGGCCAACGGCCGCGAGGTGTACCCGAATCTGGTGCGTCCGACCGGTCTCGAGTCGACACTCCAGCGCTGAGGCTTCAGTCGGCCGACGATATTCCTGCAGCACGCGGTAGCGAGTGCGAGCAGGCTTGCCATCGACGACCACCGCCATCCGCATCGCATCGCGATGGTCGCGCCCGATGGGCGCGTCGACGACGCCGACCGGGTTCGCGAGGTGGCCCCACACCAACGCCCGGTAGACGCGTCCGACATTGCGAGTGGCGAGTGCGTCGACGAGCGCGTGGTACGCACGCTGCGTGCGTGCCACGGCCAACAGGCCCGAGGTCCCCACGTCCAGGCGGTGCACGATGCCGGGTCGGTGTGTCTCGCCGACGTCCGCAATCTCGGGAAAGCGGGCAAGCAGACCATTGACCAGGGTTCCGTCGGCGTTGCCGGCACCGGGGTGCACGACCAGCCCGGCGGGCTTGTCGATGATGATCAGATGATCGTCGGAATACACCACGGTGAACTCGACGGTCGGGTCGGCCGCAGGCGGTTCGGTGACTGGCAGGAATGCCGGGTCGACGCGGACGATCTGACCCTCGCGAACGCGGATCTTGCCAATGAGGTGCACCTCGTCGTCGATGAACGCACCGCCGGCGCTCACCAGGACCGCCGCGTCGCTACGGCTGCAGTCCGTCATCAGCGAGACGATTCGGTCGAGTCGCTCGCCGCCGAGCGCTGCTGGAATCTCTTCTTCGATCACGCCACTACCTCCTGTGTGCTGAACAGCGACCAGAGCACGAACATCACGCCACCGACATTCACTGCCATGTCGGCCACGTTGAAAATTGGAAACCATTGGAAGTCGATGAAGTCCACCACCGAGCCGTGCAACCAACCATCACCTCGGAACAGACGATCGACCAGGTTGCCCAACGCACCGCCCACGACGAAGGCGGCAGCGACGGCCACCATCGGGTTGGAGTTCTTCCGAATACCCACCAGAACGACCACGACCACGACCACCGCGACGAGCCCGATGATCGGACCGATTCCTTGGCCCTTCGAGAACGCCATGCCGCTGTTGAACGTGAGGTTCCATTGCAGCGTCCAGATGACGTGCTGCGGCGGCTCGTTCGTGAGCGCGTTGACGGCCCAGTGTTTCGTCAGTTGGTCGATGGCGATCACAACCAGCGCAATCGCCATCGTGAGCCGCAGCCGATGTCTCGGCTGGACGTCGTCGGTCATCGACGACCGATCCCGCCGACCTTCTCCTCCACCAGCACGGTGGCCCACGGAATAGCTTCCAAACGCTCACGCGAAATGGGGCGGCCGGACTCGATGGAATAGCCGTAGGTGCCTTCGATGAGACGCCCTAGCGCCGCCTCGATGTCGGCAACCGTCTGGCGAGCTTGGGCGCTGAGCGCCAGGTCGCGCTCACGTTCCACCACCATCGTGTCGCCTTCGCCGCCCTCGTCGTCGAACTGCACGTCGCCCATTTCCTGCTCGGTGATCAGCGCGAGCGCTTCGTCTTCGAGACGAACGGCCTGGCCGATGAGCGACGCCTTCTCCTCCAACAGCAGCGCACGCTGTGCGGTGAGGAACTTGGCATCGAAGTCCTTCGTGTACTTGATGCCTTCCTTCGTCTCACCGCGAATGGCAGCCTTCTCGAAAGCGCCCGATGCAACCTTCTTCTCCGGAGGCTTCGGCGGACGCTTCGCGGTCGTCGGCGCGACCTTCGCGGGCGCTGCCTTCGCCGGTGCAGCAGCCTTTGGCGGAGCAGCCTTCTTCGCCACTGGGGTGGGCGCAGCCTTCTTGACCGGAGCAGGCGCGGCCTTCTTCGCGGGGGCGGCCTTCTTCGCGGGAGCCGGTGCGGCCTTCTTCGCGGGAGCCGGTGCGGCCCTCTTCGCGGGAGGAGCCTTCTTCGCAGGAGCAGGTGCGGCCTTCTTCGCCGGGGCAGCAGCCTTCTTCACGGGCGCCTTTGCAGTGGCGGGTGCCTTCTTCGCGGGTGCCTTCTTGGCAGTCGCCATGGCGTTGAACCTCCGTGGTCCGGGTCGTCAGGCCGGGATACTATCGGTCAGCAGCCATTTCAGGGCCGATCTAGAGCGCTACTGCCACGTTGATGTGAATCTGCTCACCATCGAGGTCAGCGTTCGGGTCGCCGTCAGCCCACACGAGCGATGTCGCCAAGGTGGCGTCGGTGAGCAGGTGTTGGAATGATTCCACCTGGCCGCGCAGCGCTGTCGGCACACCCAGTGTCAGCACGATCCGGTCACTGACCTGTAGTCCGGCGGTGCGGCGGGCCTGCTGCACGAGGCGAACTAGGTCGCGGGTGACTCCCTCGGCCTCGAGCTCGGGCGTCAGAGCAGTGTCCAGTACGACCACACCAGACCCGTTGGACAGCGGTGTGCTTGCACCGTCGCCCTGCACCACCATCCTCAGCGCGTACTCACCATCCAGTAGGGCAACACCGCCCGCAACCACGCCAGCATCCGTGCGCTGCCAATCGCCGGTCTTGACGGCTTTGATGACCTGCTGCACCTGGCTGCCCAGGCGCGGGCCCAGCGCCGCCGGGACGACCTGCAGATCGAAGCTGGCGACCGACGCGACATCGTCGGTGAACTCCACCGACTTCACGTTGACCTCATCGGCGATCAGTTCGCTGAATGGCTCCAAGCGTTGCGCTCCGGCGACGGCAACGCGCAGTGTCGCCAGCGGCTGGCGGACACGACGCTGGTGGGCCTTACGCAGGCGCAGCGTGCTGCTGCAGACATCGCGCACCAGATCCATCGACTCCACGAGTTCGCCGTCGGCGGGCACCAACGCAGCATCCGGCCAGTCGGTGAGGTGCACGCTGCGCTCACCGGTCAGCGCCTTGTAGACGGCTTCGGTAGTGAGCGGCAGCAGGGGCGCCAGTGCCCGGCACAGCAGCGCCAGCACAGTGTGCAACGTGTCGATGGCGTCCTGGTCGCCCGCCCAGAAGCGATCTCGGCTGCGGCGCACGTACCAGTTGGTGAGCGCGTCGAGGAAGCTGCGCACCGCACCGCAGGCGGCGAACAGGTCGTACTCGTCGAGGGTCGCGGTCAGCGTGGCCAGCAGGTCGTGCGTCTTGGCCAGGATGTAGCGATCGAGCACGTCGGTGCTGTCCGTACGGAACGTGCCCTGGGTGCCGGCAGCATTTGCGTACAGCGACAGGAAGTACCAGCTGTTCCAGATCGGCAAGATGACCTGGCGCACGGTGTCGCGGATGCCGTCCTCGGTGACGACGAGATCCGTGCCGCGCAAGATGGGCGAGCCGAGCAGATACCAGCGCATTGCGTCGCTGCCATAGCTGTCGAAGACCATCATCGGGTCCGGGTAGTTCTGCAGACTCTTCGACATCTTCTGGCCGTCGTCGCCCAGGACGATGCCATGGCTGACGCAGGTGTTGAAGCTGGGCCGATCGAACAGCGCAGTGGCCAGCACGTGCAACGTGTAGAACCAGCCGCGCGTCTGGCCGATGTACTCGACGATGAAGTCACCCGGGTAGTGGCTCTCGAACCACTCGGCGTTCTCGAACGGATAGTGGACCTGAGCGAAGGGCATGCTGCCGCTCTCGAACCAGCAGTCGAGTACCTCGGGCACTCGACGCATCATCGAGGCACCTGTGGGATCGTCCGGGTTGGGGCGCACCAGATCGTCGACGTACGGCCGATGGAGATCAGTCACCTCGACGCCGAAGTCGGCCTGGAGCTGCTCGATGCTGCCGTAGACGTCGATGCGCGGGTACTCGGGGTTGTCGCTGCGCCACACCGGGATCGGCGAACCCCAGAAGCGGTTCCGGCTGATGCTCCAGTCGCGCGCGTTGGCCAGCCACTTGCCGAAGCTGCCCTCCTTGATGTGTTCGGGCACCCAACGGATCTGCTGGTTGAGCTCGACCATACGATCCCGAAAGGCGGTGACCTGCACGAACCAGGAACTGATGGCGCGGTACACCAGCGGCTCCGCGCAGCGCCAGCAGTGCGGGTAGCTGTGCTGGTAGCTGTCGTGACGGACCACCACTCCCCTGCTCTTGAGCTCCTTCACCACCAGCGGGTTGGCGTCGAAGACGTGGACGTGAGCCCACGGCGCGACCTCCGCGGTGTAGCGACCGTGCTCGTCCATCGGGCAGATCGTGGGGATGCCCACGGCGTTGCAGACGTTCTGGTCGTCCTCACCGAAGCCGGGCGCCAGGTGAACCACACCCGTTCCGTCTTCGGTACTGACGAAATCTGCCGCCAGCACGTGGAACGCGTTGGGCGTGTCGGCGAAGAAGTCGAAAAGGGGCGTGTAGCGACGACCGACCAGGTCGGCACCTTTCAGCAACCCGACCTGCGTGGCTGCAGCCAGTTCCTTCTCGTACGACCCGAGCCGCGACTCGGCGAGGATGTAGCGCTGCGCGACACCGTCGACGACTTCCTCCATCACCGCGTAGTCGATGTCGGGGCCGACTGCCAGCGCGAGGTTGCTGGGCAGGGTCCACGGCGTGGTGGTCCAGGCAAGAATCTTCTCGCCGGTGTCCAGTTGGAACTGCACCGTCAGCGCAGGGTCCTGGCGATCGCGATACACGTCGTCCATGCGCGTCTCGGTGTTGCTCAACGGTGTCTCGCACCGCCAGCAGTACGCCAGCACGCGAAAACCCTCATAGATCAGGCCCTTGTCCCAGAGCGTCTTGAACGCCCACATGACGCTCTCCATGTAGGACGTGTCGAGGGTCTTGTAGTCGTTCTCGAAGTCGACCCAGCGAGCCTGCCGCGTCACGTAGCGATGCCAGTCGTCGGTGAAGCGCAACACGCTGGTACGGCACGCGTCGTTGAACTTGTCGACCCCGAACTTGGTGATGGCCGGGTGGCCGCTGATCCCGAGTTCCTTCTCCACGACAACCTCGGCGGGCAGTCCGTGACAGTCCCACCCGAAGCGTCGTTGCACCTGCTTGCCGCGCATGGTCTGGTAGCGCGGAACAGCGTCCTTCACGAAGCCGGTGAGCAGGTGGCCGTAGTGTGGCAAGCCGTTGGCGAACGGAGGGCCGTCGTAGAAGACGAATTCGTCAGCGTCGCTGCGCGCCTCGATGGACGCTTCGAAGGTCTTGTCGCCGTCCCAGAACGCGAGGACTTCGCGCTCTACGGCCGGAAACGAGGGTTGCGATTGAACGGTGGGGTATGTCACGAGCGGCTCCTGTGCTGGATTGCACAGGGACGAGCCGAGAGACCCGCGGTACCACCCTGCTTGCCCCGAATCGAACCAACGGCTCGGTCGTGACCACTCGAACTACGCCAGCGATATCGGGCTGAACCCGTCCGGTTCTACTGGGCGAGCCGACCGCTGGCCGACACGCTGTTCTTCCGGAGGCTCGGAGGTGATTGCCTCGTCAATGCCGTGTCCGCACTCTACCGTTGCGAACGACTCGCCACCGGCTAATTGAGTTCGTCGCCACCGATGCTGAACGGGTCGGGCTGCTCGACAGGGGCCGGCGTCACCGGCACCTCGGCAGTGACATCTCCCAGCGCGAGCGAGGCCTGGGACGCCTGCGTGCTGGCGACTTCCTCATCGAGTAACCGCCACACATCGTCCTGCGCCGCCGCGTCGCCCGACATGGCCAACGCGCTGAGGCCCGCTGCGCGATCTGGCAGCTGCATGAACAACGGTGACGGGTCACTGTCGGCGGCAGTTCCACCCTCACCGGGTGAGTGATCTGCGGTGCCCGCGTCGGGCGCCTCGTCCACGTGACCAGGCGCTGCGGCGGCATCCGCTGGTGCCGCCGGAGCGCTGGGCGTGGAGGGTTGGGCTGGCGGCGCCGAAGCGGGCTGCGGCTCGGCTGATGCCGACAGCAGCGGACGGCGCATGTCGCCCAGCCCGCCAGGCACGCGGTCCACGAGCTCTTGTAGCTGCACGGCGGCGTCGCGCAGGCGCTCACGCTGGGACTGCAGATACTGCTCGAGATGGTCGACGTCACCCAGGAGAAAGTCGCGGCGGGCCAACAGCGACTGCACTTCGTTCTCAGCCCGTACGCGCTCGTCTTCCACTGCACGCCGAGCATCGAGTCGAGAGTCTTCAACCGTCTTGGTGGCCATCGTGCGTGCACTGTCGAGCACCCGCGATGCCTCGTCGCGAGCCTGGGCGGTAATGCCATCGGCCTCGGTGCGTGCCTCCATGATGGTGGTGTCAGCGGTGCGCTGGGCCAGTAGCAGCGTGCGACTGATGACCTCCGTGTCGCCACTGTGGCTCGAAGGCGCAGCGGTGTCGCGAGGCGTCCCGGCAACCTGCTGCGACACCTCCTGCAGCTTGGCAACGGCAGCGCGTGCCCTGGCCTCCATGGCGGTGGCCTGATTCTGCGCCGTCTCGACAGCTGCAGCTACCTGCGAACGAAACGACTCGACCTCATCGGGGTCATACCCCTTCTTGACCGTCTTGAAGCCGGTACTGCGGATCGTCTGCGGGCTGATGTCCATGCCTGCGATGTTAGGCGCGTCGCGCGCTCACATGACGCCCGCGGCAGGGATCAGGCTCCGTAACCCGATTCGTCATAGGAGTTCGACCGCGCAACGGGCTTGAGAAGGTAGACCCCGGTGGCCACCTTCTCCATGCTGCCGTTCAAGCCGTAGCACAACCCGCTGGCAAAGTCGATGAGACGACGCGACACCTCACGATCGGCCGCTTCCAAATTCATGATGACCGGAAGGCCTTCCTTGAACTTGTCGGCGATCTCCTGCGCTGAATCGAACCGGCGTGGTCGCACCGTGTACGGATCGGCCCCGACTGCGACCGGCGCCACGCGTGGTGCGGGTATCGAGCGCGGGTTGATGGGGCGCGGCTGCACCGAGGAATCGTCGTTGGCCGGGACCGGGCGGCGAGAGGCGCCGTCGTTGACCGTGCTGGTGGGGAAACTGGGGCGCGTCGGAACCGAACGAACGGGTGCCTCCGCGTCGTATTCGGCGGCGTAACCGCGCTGCTGCCGCGGGGCCTCCTCGCGCTGCTGGCGGGCAGCGCGCATAGGTCGTTCGGGTTCTGGCGCGACGTCGTATTCGTCGTAGGACTCGTCGGGCCCGAGACCCAAGTAATCCATTGCCTTCTTCCACATCGCCATTCGCTGTCCTCCTGCAAGCGACGAGGCTACCGCACGAGCGCGCTTGCGAGTGGACGCTCGCCGAAGAGCGCACTTCCGACGCGTACCTGCGTAGAGCCCTCTTGTACCGCCACCTCGAGGTCGTCGGTCATGCCCATCGAACAGACGCGGAGACCCAACCGGTCCATGAGGAGACGGACTGCCCGAAAACCCTCGCGCGCGTGCTCCGGCCCACCGGTTGTCGGTCCCACCGTCATCAGCCCACGTACATCGAGCCCCGCCTCCTGCGCCGTTGCCACGAGTGCGGGCACCTCAGCGAGCGCGCAGCCTCCCTTGCCGGGCTCTGCCAGCGCGGCAACCTGGATCAGTACCGAAGCTCCCGGCACACGCTTGGCGAGCTCACCGACAAGGGATGGTCGATCGACCGACTCATACACCGAGATGATGTTCGCCAGTTGGCGCACCTTGTTGGTCTGCAACTGCCCGATGAAATGCACGCCGAACGGCCGCTGGACGTCTGCGAACTTGCTGACGACCTCTTGCGCGTAGTTTTCGCCGACGGCTGGGCAGCCGGCTTCGAACGCGGCGAAACAGGCGTCGATACCGAACCGCTTCGTAACGGGCAACACGGCTACGTCGGTCCCACCAGCGGTGGCAATACGGTCGCGAACGACGGCCAGCCGCTGCGCGACCGCCGATGAGTTCACTTCAAGAAGGAGGGCACGTCGAAATCGTCATCGCCGTCGAGGGAGTCTGCGCCGTCATCGGCGAACAGATCCTTCAACGTGGATGTCGGCTTCGCCTCAGGCACAGCCTTGATGGTCGGCCGACCGCTCGACGCGGGAGTTGCGGTACCGGTATTGCCCGCGTCCCAACGATCGAAGCCAGCAGCGATGACGGTGACCTTGACCTCGTCACCCATCTCATCGTCGATGACAGTACCGAAGATGATGTTGGCATCTTGATGGGCGACGCCGTGAATGATCTCGGCCGCCGCATTCATCTCGAACAGACCCATGCTGGACGGGCCGGTGATGTTGAGCAGGATGCCGCGTGCGCCGTCGATCGCTGCCTCGAGCAGTGGGCTGCTGATCGCCGACTTGGCAGCGGTGACGGCACGGTTCTCGCCGCTGGCCTGCCCGATTCCCATGAGTGCGGAACCGGCGCTGGACAGAATCATCTTCACGTCGGCGAAGTCTGTGTTGATGAGACCAGGTGTGGTGATGAGGTTGGTGATACCCGATACGCCCTGCAGCAGCACTTCGTCGGCCATCTTGAAGGCGTTGAGGACACTCGTCTTCTCATTGGCAACCGTGAGCAAACGATCGTTCGGGATGACGATGAGCGTGTCGACCTTCTCCTTCAACCGTTGCACTCCGGTGTCGGCCTGCACAGCGCGGCGACGGCCTTCGAAACTGAACGGACGAGTGACCACACCAATGGTGAGCGCATTCATGCTGCGCGCGACTTCAGCGATGACCGGTGCCGCGCCGGTGCCGGTACCGCCACCTTCACCGGCGGTGATGAACACCATGTCGGCGCCCTTGATCATCTCTTCGATCTCGTCACGATG
>DAORTY010000135.1:0-3758 GCA_035432905.1 Ilumatobacteraceae bacterium
GTTCTCCATGAACGCCCAGAGACGCTGTGGCGGAGGTGGACGGGAATCGAACCCGAATCCTGGGGTGGTGCCCTGTGTTAACGCCTGCCGACTGGTGTCAATACATGCAGGTCAAAGGCCATAAATGTTGTCAGCGCCGACCGCTTCGTGCCACTGGATGTCAACGTGGCGCAGAATTTCTGTGACCAAACCGTGACCAGGAGTCCGTCCGCTCCGACCACGTGGAACCGCTCCGTCGCCGGCCCACGGCCGCCGCGCTCTGTGCGCCAACCCGCACTTGGAACACTCTGCGCCGAACCGACACTGGAAGGGCAACGAGCCCACGAAGAGGTGTCCAGGTGGAGAGTTTGCGTCGCTGACCGCTGAGTCCTCGACGCGACCTGTGAATGAACATTGACGCCGGGTTCGGATTGAGATCGAAACTCGTCACTCACGAAATGGAGCAAACATGAACATCCGTTTGAAATTGGCCTTGGCTGGTGTGATCGTGGTCGGATCCCTCGGACTGTCGGCCGGTGTGGCAAGCGCCGTCGAGGAGGGCAACTGGTCAACGAGTTGTGTTTCAGGCAAGGTCTGCTTCTTTGAAGGTAACTGGGGCGCCGGTGCCTCCGCCTCGACATTGAACAACGATTCAAACTTCAGCGGAAACTGCCTGTACGTCGGCGCCTCCTGTTCAAAGAGTCTGAACGATGGCGGAAAGACTTGGGGCAACAGCCTCACGGGTGGCGGCGCGTCGTACAGGGTGTATACGAACTCTAACTACGGTGGCTCTGCGTCGGCCTGTACCCCTCCTGGGACCATCGTTGGCCCCTATGCTGTCGGCTCGAGCGGAGGGTACTCAAGCGTTCGCGGCGGCACGTCCGCCGGCTGCTAGGTACTCAGTCGATCCTCCGAAATGCATCGCCACCTTGTCTGCATTCTGTTAGTCATGGCTGTTGGTTGTACATCTGGGTCGACCACCCCGAGTCAAGTCGATCGGACCACAGATTCGCTACCAGCCACCGTCTCCGACACGTCGATTCTTCACCCTGATCTTGATCTTCCCCTGGATTGGGTGAACGTGGAGTACTCAAGAGTCTCATTCGAGCTCGGCCGAGCCGAGACCATCCTCATAGCGTCATGCCTGCAATCGCGCGGGTTTGATGTCTCCATGAATGGACTCTTCCAGGTACTTCCAGGCCCATACACTCTGGACCGCCGGTACTCGACGTACACAGCTGAAACTGCGCGGACGCGGGGCTACCAGCCAGAAGTGAATGACCCGCGTGATCTGCGCCAACTGCCCGTGCCCGAGGACACGGCTCAGCGTGCCGCATTTCTCCTGGCACTCACTGGAGCGGAGGACGGGCTGCCGCGCGACGTCGTGAGCATGGTGGACCCGGTTACGGGCGCAGCGACAGGGAGCGTGGTCATACCGGGTGGCTGCCAGAAGGGTGCCGTAGAACAGATCTACGGCAGCCTCGAGCAATTCGCGGCATTTCGACAAGACGACTACTTCATTCAGACGCTCACGAGTGAGGCACAGGCGACTGCGGCCGCGGATCCCGAGTTGGAGAAGCAGCGGCAAGACTGGGCTTCCTGCATGTCAGCAGTTGGCTATCAATACGACTCGCCGTCGGAACCACAGTTCGCAGAATGGCCAGAGCCAAGACCGACGACTGACGAGATCGACACCGCTGTGGCCGATATGACCTGCAGGGAGTCGACAAAGTACCTGACGATTGTCGCTGCCGCAGAGCGCCGCTCTCAGACGAAGCTCATCGATTCGCACACTGAACTGCTCGCCGAGATCCTTTTGACGCGCGATGCCGTGCTCGCGAGAGCCAAAGGCATCTCATCGGCAGTCACATAGTCGTGCGGAATGACTGGAGCATTTTGAGAGGCCCCGTCGCCGGCATGCATAGCGCGAAGCGTCGGACGCAAGACCGCACGGCCCGTGCCCGCAGGAAGACAAGCATTCGCGCCACTTGGCTTCTCCTGGTCGTCGGTTTACCTGCTGCATCGTGTTCCGCCTCCGGGTCAAGCTCCGGCACCATCGCGACAGACCAGGACGCTTTCACAAAGCTGGTCGCTACCTACCCTGAAGTTGGGGCGATGCCGGATCTCGACCTGACATACATCCTCGCCGGGAGCTTCGGCCCCGATGCGGTTGTTCTTCAACACGTAGAGACTCGTGAGCGTGCGAAGTGCCTGCGAGCACGAGGCTTCGATGTGCCTGAGGAGACGCCACCGGTCTCGTTATCGTCTGACTTGTATTCCATTTACCGCCGGCTCGATCCAGACTTCGTCAAGGAAGCGGAGTACGGAATTCTCCTGAAGACTTCTCCGCTAGCAGCATCAGGTCCGCCTTCGGCGATCGATGAGTACGTGTCGAAACTGAATGAGGAGGAGAAGGCCACCTTTGGAAGCGCCGACAGCCTGTGCAGCTCTGAGGTTCGCTCCCTGATATTCACCGACTTCGACCACTGGGACGAGCTGCGCACTCAGCTCGAACGAATTCGCAACGACTACATCCTTGAGGTGCAGGCGTCGGATGCTGTGCAAGCGCTCAATAAGGAGTGGGCGTCGTGCATGGAGGAGCGCGGATTCACCTTCAACGGCCCTGACTCGGTGGTAACCCAATTGAGCGCCCTCGCCAACGCGGGCACTCTGGATCTGAAGACTGAGTTGGCCACCGCAGAGGCGGACCTCGCGTGCAGGACCAAAGTGCGATTCGAGGAGCGGTACTGGCAGCTGTACCAGGTCGGCGAAGTCGCGCTTGTTGAGAAGCATGCACAGCTGATAGCAGACGTCCGCTCAGCGAAGTACGACAAGGTGTTGGCGATGGTCGAAGGTGAGTGAGTCGGCGCCGGGCGCACGGAACACTCGAGTCGGGACCGACACTAAACGTCGAGTCGGACCAACGGTGGTTCGGTGAACTGAGGGATGGAACTGCACCGGAGAGGATCACCACCCCGCAAGCTTGCGGCATCACACCAGGACTCGTCGCGCCCCAATGACGGTGTCGATATGAGCGCGTACCCGAACGAGAGGCCGCGGGTCACCGAGTCAATCGACCGCGCGATCGCTCTTTCCGAGGCAACGCGGCTCGACCTGCCTCACGTCGTGTGCGTGTTCGACGGAGTCACAGGCTTACCGAGTGCATTCGGACCATTCGAAAATCCCGTCGCAGCCTCAGTCTTCGCGGACCAATACCTGCGTGACATCGGATGCGATCAGTGTTCGGAGGTCAGGGCCGTGGTCATTCCGCTCGATCAGGAGGTTTGGGACTGAACGACTCGACGATCGCCGTCCGGAACACTTCCGGACGGCGCGACACTGAAGGTGCGACACGCACGATCTTCAGAACGAGGCAAGTGACCAACGAGATGCAAGAAGGCGAACGGCTGCTCAGAAGCCTCGTTGGCGCGCACGGCCGGATTGTGCGCGTCGCAGTCGCTCGCAACGAGCATGACCAACGCGATGCCGATGAAGTCTGGGCAGATGTCTTTCACCTTGCCTATAGACGGATCGA
Source organism: Ilumatobacteraceae bacterium (assembly GCA_035432905.1). Taxonomy (GTDB): domain Bacteria; phylum Actinomycetota; class Acidimicrobiia; order Acidimicrobiales; family Ilumatobacteraceae; genus UBA668. Next base: position 3,515 of record DAORTY010000135.1, read on the forward strand.
TGAGCTCGCCGGACTTTCGGAAGATCAGCAGCGCAGTTGGTTGGTGAAGGCAGCTCGATTCCTGACAGCGAACGCAGGCCGCCGCAACGCAACCCGCCGGCGAGCATTCGAACGGCTGATTCGCGAGCCCTTGCCGTGGGTGCCAACGCCTGAAGATGAGTTGATTGAGACGACTCAGCGGCGCGAGCAGCAAGAGGAATCAGATGCAATTCGAGTCACCCTTGCCGGTCTTCCGACGAGAGAC
>DAORTY010000135.1:3858-10311 GCA_035432905.1 Ilumatobacteraceae bacterium
GGCGCTCACAGACGACGGCGGTTCGTCGCCACGGGCGCCCTGACCGTCATTGTCGTGACAGGTGGCGTAGTCGGCGTTGCTGCGCTCATTCGGTCCGGCCAGCCATCACGCCCATCTGAGGGAATCGCGTGTCGGGCCGCTGCCGACCCAAGTGCGGACGCGATTGTGGTGGAGGCAGGCCCCGATCCGGTTGGACGCTGCCAGACGCTGTGGTCCGGCGGGGAGCTGTCAGAGCCGGGCCAGGCGCTTGGCGAGGTTCCTCCACTCGTGGCCTGCGTCAGCACTTCCGGAGTCATCGAGGTGTATCCAGGCAACTCCTCTACGTGCGGTGAGCTCGGGCTAGTGGTAGCGGACCCATCGTTGAGCCCGGAGAACCAAGCGATGATCGCCCTCGAGGGCCGCATCGTCGAGGAGATCAACGACTTGCCGTGCGTTGCGGCGATCGATGCCGCCGCCGTAGCACAACGCATTGTCGATACGTCGGAACTAAATGGCTGGACAGTGTCCGTTCGACCCGACTCAGGCAACGCGACATGCGCGAAGGCCGCCGTCGATGTCCCTAGCCGAACAATCTCAATCGTGAAGTTTCCCTAACTGGAGGTTCCACCATGCTGAACACTCGAACGATCCGAGTATTTGTCATTGCCGTACTCACGGCAGGATTTGTGTTGCCCGTTGGTGACGCAATAGCCAGCTCGCCTGCGAGGGGTGGCGGCGTCATGGCGTCGTTCGAGGGGGCGTGGATCAACCTGGCGGACGGTTGGGGTGAGGCCACCGCGTGCACTAGCGATGGCCTCACCACGCAGTGCTATCGAACCGAGCAAGAGATGGACGCAACCACACCCGTCCGAGGTTTCTCGATGCCGATTGTGCCGCTGGCCTCGTGCGCGAGTTCTCTGAGGCTCTACCGCTCCACATCGTATGGCGGCGCTGTTCTGCAGCTGACCACCCGCAGCGTCTACATCAACCTTTCGTCGTACAGCTTCGACAACGACACAAGTAGTTACAAGGTCGGTGCGTGCGACTCGTACTTCTATGACGGCGCGAGCGGCGGCACTCCTCTCTACACCGGCACCACCACCGCAAACTCGTCGGCAACCTCGATGCTCACCGGGTGGGACAACCGGGTGAGCAGTGTCTACATCGCCTGAACCTCGTCGACGGTTCGGGCACCTCGAAGCAGTGGGCTCGTCAGAGGTTTCGGTGGCCGATTCACCTCCCGAATCGGCCACCGAACCGATCGCGCCGACGTCCACCCAGCCCGCGGCACCCACAGACGATTACGACGCCCGAAGCCGAACAAGAAGGCGACGAGTGTGGATAGCCGCCGTGCTTGCGCTCGCGGCTACCACAACCGCTGGCTGGGAGATTGGACGGCGGGTGCAGTCACCGCAACAGGCAGCCTCCGAGGCTGCACCACCCTCGCCGTCGTGGGTGACCGCAACCGTTGAGCGGCGAGTTCTGTCGCAGACCGTGATCTCTCGCGGCGATGTACGCCCCCAAGTCTCTGCGAGCGCCGGCGTTCCAGTGTCGGTCGAGGGGGAGCCGATCGTCACGGGAATCAGCGTTGCCGCCGGTGACGAGGTTCCCGAGGGTCAACGGTTGATAGAGGTTTCGGGTCGACCGATCTTCGCGCTCACGGGGAGCGTCCCGGTCTATCGCTCATTGAAACCTGGGATGAATGGAGCAGACGTTCAGCAGTTGCAGGAAGCGTTGACACGCCTCGGCTGCATCAACACAGACGCGATAGGCGTGTATGGGGAATCGACCAAAGGCTGCGTCGCCACGCTCTACGCAGATGCCGGCTACGACCCTGTGCCCTCGTCGGCAACCGAAGCCGGTGACGTTGCTGCGAGCCAACAGGCGGTGAGCGATGCCGAAGCGGCCGCAGCGGCCGCTGAGGCCGCATTGCAGGCTGCAGGCTCGGGCGAGACCGGCTCACAACTCCTCGCGGCCCAACAGGACCTCACAGCCGCCCAACGAGCTCACAACGACGCTGTCGCAGCGGCCGCAACCTCGAAAGCGCTAGCTCAGGCCGACGTCGCTCTCGCACAAGCTGAAGTGGACCGACTCCGAGCCGATCCGACAGCGACCGAAGGGGACATCGCTGCGGCGAACGCTGAGGTCAGTCGCAAGGTCGCTGATGTCGACGAGGCAATCCGTTCAGGGAACTCCGCGGTCGCAGCAACAGCGGACTCCGTCGCGCTCGCCAAGGCGCGGCTCAACGAAGCGAACAACCCCGACGTCACCACCGAGTACCTCGCCCTCGGTCAGGCGTACGTAGTTCGCGACAAGGCCGTCGCAGCGCGCAATGCGCTTCGCACGACCACCGGCCCAACTGTTCCGCAGGGCGAGGTGGTGTTCGTGCCAACACTGCCTGCCCGTGTACGGACGGCGATCGCCGCGCTTGGCCCCGTGAACGCCACGAACCCAGACGACGCTGGTTCCAGCGCCTCTACTTCACAGCTAGTCGTACTCTCTGCCGGCACGCTTGTGGTGTCCATGACCCTACAAGTCAGCGAGCATGGCCTCGTGCGCGTCGGACAATCCGCAGCGTTGCTGGACGAACAAACGAACACGACCTACCCGGCCTCGATCACAGCCGTCGCCGACACCCCCATCACCGGTGCCGACGGACAAACTGGATACCCAGTAGAGATCACCCCCGACGAACCGCTTCCCCCGACCCTCACCGGAGCGAACCTTCGAGTGACGATCACCGCCGCAGCTACCGCGACCGAGACACTGGTAGTGCCCTTGGCTGCGATCTCATCGGCGGCCGACGGCACCACTTCAGTCTCGGTCCTCGCCATTGGAGACCAGGACCCTCAACTCGTACCTGTGTCCACTGGGCTGTCGGCCGACGGTTTCGTCGCGGTCGAACCAACAAATCCAGACACTCTGTTGGTCGGCGATCGGGTAGTCGTCGGCCGATGAGCAGGGCGGCCACCGAACTGGGAACCGACAAGGTCGTTGTGGTCGACGGTCTCGCCAAGGTGTTCCCTGGACCGCCACCCGTCACGGCGCTCCAGCCCTGCAGCTTCGCTATTGCCCGCGGCGAGTACGTTGCCGTGACTGGCGCCTCCGGATCAGGTAAGACCACCCTGCTTTCACTTATTGGCCTGCTCGACAACCCAACCGCAGGTCGTTACTCGCTCGACGGCATAGAAGTCGGCGACCTCGATGACAGAGCGCGATCAGCTGTACGAGCACGACGCATCGGCTTCGTGTTCCAAGCCTTCCACCTCCTTGGATACCGCACCGTCGTGGACAATGTCGAGCTCGGATTGCTGTATCAAGGTGTTCCGAAGCGACAACGTCAGGCCCGCGCCCACTCAGTGATCGAGCAAGTTGGGCTGACGCATCGGCGACAGGCACTGTGCTCGACACTGTCCGGCGGCGAGAAGCAACGCGTTGCAATCGCCCGCACCTTGGTACGAGACCCCGCCCTCATGCTGTGTGACGAGCCCACGGGCAACCTCGACACCGCCACCACCGATCAAGTCCTGGCCCTCCTCGATGATCTCCATCAACGCGGAATGACCATTCTGATCATCACTCACGACCCGGACATAGCCGCACTCGCCGAGCGCAACCTCATCATCTCCGATGGCCTACTCACGGAACCGGGCCGAGCGCATGCCTAGGCAATCTAAAGTACCGACACATATCGAGGCCTCGAAGTTCCGGCTGCTCGACACCTTCGCTGAAGCGTTTGCTGCAATTGGTCAGCGCCCCATCCGAACACTGCTCACCGCACTCGGGACGATTCTGGGTGTCGGGGCGTTCGTCACGACCACTGGCCTCGCCGAGACCGCGCGTGCGCAGGTCTCGTCACGCTTCGATGCACTTCGAGCGACGGAGGTCCGTGTTCAGGATGCGACGCCCGACGGCAGCAACCCTTTTCCCGACGATGTAGACGGCCTCCTCCAGGCGCTGAATGGAGTCAACCACGCAGGACTTACGTTCACCGTCAGCGACAACGGAACCATCCAAGCCCGCAACACTGCGACCCGGCCCATCAACACGACAAACCCCATACCTGTCATTGCCGCAACCCCGGGCGCGATTGCGGCATCTCTCCCCACGCTGTCCACCGGCAGGGTCTACGACAACTGGCACCAGACACGCGCCGAACACGTAGCGCTGCTGGGGCGGGTCGCCGCAGACCAGCTCGGCATCACCAGAATCGACCACCAGCCCGTCGTCTTCCTCGGCGACACCGCCTTTTCGATCATCGGAATAGTTGACGACGTCCTCCGCAACCCAGACCTTCTGCTATCCGTCATCATCCCTACAACTGCCGCAGCGAGCCAGTTCGACGTTCGAAACGTCGAACGACAAGTCATCATCGACACGCGCCCCGGTGCCGCACAGCTCATCGGCCATCAGGCACCCCTCGCCCTACGACCGCAGAACCCCGACCGCCTCCAAGCGCTCGTCCCACCCGACCCCCGGACACTTCGCAACCAAATCGAAAGCGACGTCCAAACTCTCTTCTACGCACTCTCCGGACTGGCACTGCTCATCGGTGCAATCGCCATCACCAACGCCACCCTGCTGAACATCATTGAACGCCGACCCGAGATCGGACTTCGACGCGCGCTCGGCGCCACCCGCGGTCAAATCACCCGACAGATCACACTCGAAGCCGCCCTCACCGGAAGCCTCGCCGGCATCCTCGGTGCCACCATCGGCGTCATCGCCGTAACCATCGTCGCTATCACCCGAGACTGGACTGCGACCATCCAACCGCTGGTCCTCCTCGCCGCACCAATCATCGGCGTCGTGACCGGGACCCTGGCAGGGCTCGTCCCGGCGCTAAAGGCGGCAAGAACTCCGCCGGCCGAGACCCTCCGAACCTGAGGGAGGCGACCTGTGAAGTTGACCGCTTTGTTGGACGACGCCGGATTGACGAAGTCTTACTTGGGCAGTCCAACAGTCAGATGCCACCATGCCGGCCGGTGAGCGTCACTCGCTGGGCAGCAGTTGGAAGGAACAGTATCGACCGAGGCGACACTCCATTACGGGGGCTGAAGTCGTCAACCCTCACCAGCGCACAGCGCTGGCAACGAGAGGAGACCCTATGCCACATCGAATCCGCCGTGTCCGAAGTGTCGTCATTGCAGCAGCGTTGCTGATTCCAGCCGCCTCTTCCGTCGCACCGTCCGGCGCTCACGCAGATGCTGGGGCCTGCAGCTCCGGACAGATGTGCCTTGCTTCGGGGACGACCGCCGGGCTCGGCTGCCTCTATGAGTTCCTCGTCGATGACCCGAACCTATCCAACAACAACTTCACAACATGCGGCGGCGTGAATGACAACAACCGGGCAATTCGCGATCGAAAGAGCGGAACCACAAGAGCTTGTGCATACGTCGACGATAGTTACGGGTCGGGAGCGACAGGGTACGCCAACTACTCGGGCGCAACCTGGGTGAACCTCAACAGTTCGGATGGCAGCTCGATTCGATTCCGGTTCAGCGCGTCTTGCTAGCCCTCTGGCGACCACGCTGGTTCGGTTCAGTCCTCACTGTCGTCGTTGCAGCTGTCGTCATTGTCAGCTGCAGCAACGACATCGGGGAACCGCCGGCATCGACCCCACCTGAGGGGGTCCCGGAACTTGTCGCAGACCCGGATCTGCCTCGAGTTGGGCTCGCATGGCGCGACGAAGTAGGCGTGTTCTTCTCCGAAGACGACAACCGACGACTGTATGACCTGTGGCAGGCTCAGGTCGAAGGTTGCATGAACAGCCGCGGTTTTCAGTACACGCGAATCGCTTACCCAAAGTACGCAGACGGGCTCGATCGAGTGAGTCCCCTCGATCAGGGCTATGCGCTGACGCTGGGCTACCACTACCCGATCCCGGAGCTGATCGACACCAACCCCTTCGCTGACGAGGCATTCTCCGTTGCTTTGGAAGGGACGGACAGCAACCCAGGTTGCGGTGGCGTCTCGTATGACGACGTCTACGGCGAGTTCGGTGACTTCATCCTCCAGGTCGACGCAGCATTGACGAACTTCGACTCGTTCATCGCAGGTTTCAGAACGACGGCGGAGGGAGAGCGCCTTGTAGGTTTGTGGTCCGACTGCATGGCCACACACGGCTACCGATTTGTGTCCAGCGATGAGCCTCGTCTTCAATACGCAGAGCTCCCCAAAATCTCGGATGCTGAAATTCGCACTCGAACGGCAGACCTCGAGTGCGACAGGGACGTCGGGCTGACAGATGGTCGCTCGTCGTACGAGCACGGCCGAGTACTCGAATGGCTGAGAGCCAACGAAGCCACCGTGATCGAACTTCGGCGCGAAAAGGGCAGCTTTGACCAACGGCTGAGCGATCTCGAGCAGAGCCAGCCCTGAGAGGCGTCAGCACCTACGAGAACAGACAAGCGTATGAGTCCCATCCGGGGAAACACGCCACAACCCGACACGCAGGCACGGTACTTCCTCAGC
>DAORTY010000136.1:0-10272 GCA_035432905.1 Ilumatobacteraceae bacterium
CAACGACATGCGCAGCCGGTACGTGCCGGTGCCGCTGAGGTCGACGGCCTTCTGCTCGAGGATGTACTCGTCGAGCAGGTTGAGCCCACCGGCGGTGTGCACTTGCACACCGACGTCGAGGCCGGGGGTGGGCGCGCCCACCGCCACGATCACCTGGATGTACGACTCGGTCCAGGTGTTCAGCACCGACAGCGGCTGCCCGTCGGCGTCGACCACCGCGAGTGAGATCACCTGCGCCTGCCGGGTGTGGTCGCGCTCGAGCACCAGTGCGGCCGCATTGCCGGCTGACGACCGGGTGTACTCGCCGATCACATCCGACGTGGGCCCGACCGAGCGCACCTGGCCCTTGTCGAGCCAGACCGCTCTCCCGCACAGGCGTGCCACGGCCTCCATGTTGTGGCTGATGAACACGACGGTGCGGCCGCTCTGCCCGATCTCGCTCATCTTGCCCAGGCACCTGCGCTGGAAGTCGGCATCGCCGACGGCAAGCACTTCGTCGACGAGCAGGATGTTGGCCTCGAGATGCGCGGCGATGGCAAAGCCCAAGCGCAGGTACATCCCCGACGAGTAGCGCTTGACGGGCGTGTCCATGAACGCCTGCAGGCCGGCGAACTCGATGATCTCGTCCATCCGCCGAGTCACCTCCCGACGGCTCATGCCGAGGATGGCCCCGTTGAGGAACGTGTTCTCGCGCCCGGTGAGCTCTCTGTGGAAGCCGGTGCCGACCTCGAGCAGCGAGCCGATGCGGCCGCGCGTGCGCGAGCTGCCCTCGGTGGGGGCAGTGATGCTGCTGATGATCTTCAGCAGCGTGCTCTTCCCTGCGCCGTTCGACCCGACGATGCCCACGGCTTCACCCTCGAACACGTCGAGCGACACGTGACGCAACGACCACAGCTCGGAGCGCACCGGGGCCGGGCGGCCGCGCAACCGGGCCGCGAGGCGGGCCATCGACTCGCGGAGGTCGGTGCCTTCGCCGTGGTGCTCGCCGAGCCGGTACCGCTTGCCCAGATCCTGCAGTTGGATGACGGGAGCGCTCATCAGATGACGTCTGCGAACTCGCGCTCGTGGGACCGGAAGGAGACCAACGCCAGAAGGAAGCCGACGACCGCGACGCCTGCCGACAGGCCGACTTGCCCAACGGTGGGGGCCTCGGCGCCGATGACCCCGCTGCGGATGAGCCCGACCGCACCGGCCACCGGATTGATGTACGCCACCGTTTGCCATGCTTCGGGGAGCTGGCTCGGCGGATATGCGATCGGCGTGAGGAAGAGCATGATCTGCAACCCGAACGACACCAGCACCATGACGTCGCGATACTTCACCACCTTCGCACTGAAGTACATCACCGCACCGCACACGCTGATGATCAGCAGTGCGAGGCCGAGCGGAAGCCCGACGAGTGCGCCCGTCACCGAGAACGAACCGCCCGTGACGAGCGACGCGACGACGGCCACGATCAGCCCGATGGTGAGGTCGATCAGCCCGGGCATGATCGCCGCAATCGGGATGATCAAGCGCGGAAACGACACCTTCGTGAGCAACTCACCGTTGTACAACAGGCTGCCGGTGCCGCTGCCGACCGCGGCCGACACGTAGTTCCACGTGACGAATCCGGCCGTGGCGAACGCGAAGTACGAGCCGCTGTCGACCTCGATCTCGGCCACTCTGTTGAACACGATCGTGAACATCAGCGCACCCACCAACGGCTGCAGCACAGCCCAGGCCCCGCCCAGCAAGGCTTGCTTGTAGCGCACTCTGACGTCGCGGTACGCAAAGAAGAACGCGAGCTCGCGGTGCTTCCACAACTGGGACAACTGGAGGTCGAGCCGCCGCCGACGACGCGAGCTGTTGACCACCCACTCAGCGGTGTTCTCCGCCGTCATCGCACGCGGCCGCGCTGGCCGATGGCGCCGACAGTGTGAGCAGGAGACCGGCGCATCAAGGCGGCATGCTAGTACCGACAGCCCGACGAGGCTCCGCCCACGACGTGGCTGTGCAATACACTCGCTCGCAATGGATCATGGCGACGAAGCAACCAGCGGAGGGCTCGCGTACGCCGACCCGCAGTATGCGGCCTCCCTGAGCGAGTTCGGGCAACCCGTCGAGCTGCCGCGCAGTGGTGGCTGGGCCTTGCGGCGCACCATCCCCGGAACAGCCCTTTCCGACGCAATGGGTTGCTACCCGTTGTTCTCCTGTCGCGACTGGTCGACGCTGCCCGACGACCTCGACGACCTGCCCGACGATCTCGTCAGCCTCACGCTGGTCACGGATCCGTTCGCGGCGCCGTCGGGCGACGAACTGCGCGACGTCTTCGACGTGGTCCTCCCGTACAAGCACCACTTCCTGATCGATCTCGACCGTCCGGCAGAGACGGTGGTCGCGCGCCACCAACGCAAGGCGGCGCGCAAGGCGCTCCGCTCGCTCACCATCGAGGTCTACGACCCGTCGACCGAGCTCGACACCTGGTGCAGCCTGTATGCCCGGCTCGTCGACAAGCACCAGGTCGAGGGCATCCGCGCGTTCTCACCGGCGTCGTTCGCGGTCCAGGCGCGGATCAACGGCCTGGTCGGGCTCAAGGCATCACTCGCCGGCCAGGTGGTCGGCATGCATTGGTACTTCACCGCTGGCGACGTGGCATACGCGCACCTCGTTGCCCTGCACCCCGACGCGTACGCGCTGCATGCCGATGCCGGGATGATCTGGACCGCCATGGAACTGTTCGCGGGTCGATTCCGCTGGATCGACATGGGTGCTGGCGCCGGTTCGGGCGCTGCCGCCAGCGATGGCCTCACACAGTTCAAGGCCGCCTGGTCGTCGGATGCTGCACCCACCTTCATCTGCGGCAAGATCCTCGACCCGCAGCACTACGACGAACTGTCGGGCGCCGACGATCCGGATGCGCCCAGCTACTTCCCGGCCTACCGGCGCGGCGAGTTCTCCCCCGGCCTCGCCCGCGAACTGCGCTCCGAAGAGGTGGGTTGATTGGACCACCACCACATCGTCCGCGTCTGCGAGGACGACTTCGCCCGCTTCGGCGACACCTTCCAGGGCGCCGGCTGGACCAAGTCGGAAGAGCACGCCGATCGCCGCTACGCGGTGATGCTCGACCTGATGACTGCCCACGAACGGCCGTACACACTGCTCGACTTCGGGTGCGGCGCCGCCAGATTGCTCGACTACGCACTGCGCACGGGGCGAGCCGACGGACTCGACTACACCGGTCTCGATCTCTCACCAGGGGTCATCGAGCATTGCCGCAGGAAGTACCCCGATCGCCCCTTCTACAACCTCGACGTGCTCGTCGACGCGGGCGACCTGCCGGTGTTCGACGCGATCGCGATGAACGGAGTGTTCACCTTCAAGGGCGATCTGCCACAGCAGCAGATGTTCGACTACCTCTGCGAACTGCTGCAAGTGCTGCGGCCCCATGCGCGCTATGGCATCGCCTTCAACGTGGCATCGACCCACGTCGAGTGGACGCGCGACGATCTCTTCCACCTCCCGATCGGTCAGGTCACCGACTTCGTCGCCTCCACGCTGAGCCGAAGTTTCACGGTGCGCCAGGACTACGGGCTCTACGAGTACACGGTCTACGTGTACCTGTGAGGCGATACACATCATGAGCACATCGCGTCGCGCGGGTTTCGTCAACGGGTTGGCCGCCTTCGGGGGCACTTCCCACCCCCAGCACCCGCTGTACGTCGGGCGGCCGAACATCCCGAATCGCGATGCGGTCCTGGCGCGGGTCGGCACCGCACTCGACAATCGGTGGCTCTCCAACGACGGCCCCATGGTGCGCGAGTTCGAGGAAGTCGTCGAAGCGCGTCTCGGCGTGCGCCATTGCGTCGCGGTGGCCAACGCAACGCTGGGTCTGGGCATCGTTGCGAGAGCACTGGGATTGCATGGCGAAGTGGTGGTGCCGGCCTTCACGTTCGTCGCAACTGCGCACTCGCTGGCATGGCAGGGCATCACACCGGTCTTCTGCGACATCGACCGCGACAGCCACCAGCTCGATCCGGCCGCCGTCGAGGCCGTGATCACCGAACGCACCACCGGCATTCTGGCCGCTCATACGTGGGGCCGGCCGTGCGACATCGACGGCCTCAGCGAACTGGCGGCGCGCCATCACCTCGAGCTGTTCTTCGATGCCGCGCCTGCATACGGCGCCTCGTATCGCGGCACCTACCTCGGCCACTTCGGTCGAGCCGAAGTCCTCAGCTTCCACGCCACCAAGATCGTCAACTCCGGCGAGGGCGGCGCCATCCTCACCAACGACGACGAGATCGCAGCGTCGGCTCGGCTGATGCGCACGTTCGGTTTCGCCGACACCGACCTGGTCACGTCGATCGGCACCAACGCCAAGATGTCGGAGCTGGCCGCGGGCATGGGCATCTGCTCTCTCGCCAGTTACGACGAGTACCTCGCCGTCAACACCCGCAACTTCAGTCGCTACTGCGCCGCGCTCGCCGACGTCCCCGGCATCACGGTGGTGCCATGCGCGCCCGACACCGCCATCAACTTCAACAACGTCGTCATCGAGATCGACCCACGTCGTGCCGGCATCGAACGAGACATCATGCTGCAGGTGCTGACCGCCGAGCAGATCCTCGCTCGTCGCTACTTCTGGCCCGGCTGCCACCGTATGGAGCCGTACCGCTCGCTGCGCACGCCCGCCGACCATCACTTCCCGATCACCGATCTCGTCGCCGGCAGGGTGCTGTCGCTACCCACCGGCACCAGCATCGAGCCCGCCGACATCGACCGTGTGTGCGAACTGATCTCCGGAATCGTCGAGCACGGCGAAGAGATCTCGGCACGCGTCGGCAACGGCATCGTCGCTGCAAGTGGCAACCAGTGACCGACGAAGCCATGGTCACGGTGGTGCTCATCACCTTCCAGCACGAGCGCTACATCACGCAGGCACTCGAGAGCGTGCTCACGCAGGAAACCCAGTTCCCGTACGACGTGATCGTCATCGACGACTGCTCGACCGACGGAACGGCCGACGCACTGCGCCGTCTCGCCGAGCGCTTCCCTGGTCGCTTCAGCGTGCGTCGACCCCCAGCGAACCGCAACGATCTGCACGACTTCGGGGTGGCACTCGACGAATGCCGAACCCCCTACGTTGCCGTCCTCGACGGCGACGACTACTGGACGTCACCCACCAAGCTGGCACGACAGGTCGACTTCCTCGAGCAGCACGCCGAGTACGCGCTGGCATGTCATGCAGTGCACCCGGTCAACGAGGACGGCACTCCGTCGAGCACCCGGTACGACCCGCGACCGCCGCGCTGCACCCGCGACGACCTGTGGTCCGCGTGCTTCATCCACACCGGCTCGGTCGTGTTCCGTCGTGCCGCGTTCGACCGCCTACCGGCGTGGTACTACGAGTCGACGTTCGGCGACTGGGAGCTGTTCCTGCTCCTCACCGCTCGTGGTGACGTCCGCTTCTTCGAGGAGCAGATGAGCGCATATCGCATCCACGGCGGAGGTCTGTGGTCGGGGCTCGGCAGCCGTCGACAGGCCGACCAGATCCGAGACTTCTATCGCCACCAGGAGCAGGTGTGGGGCCGCGAGTTCAGCGCCAACCGCAGTGCCACGCTTTCGCGCTCGGTCACGCTCGCGTACCAGTACGGAGAAGCGAAAGCTCGTCTGCTCGCGTGGCGATGGCTGGCCGATGCCGTGATTCGTTCGACGATTCATCGACCGGGAGCCCACGGCCCCACGCGCAAGGAGATCAAGCGACTGTTCGCCTGGCGAGTGCGGGCAGATCGCGATCACCTTCTGCGACGCAACCGCAGCGCCGGCGACGGAACCACGGCCGAGGCTCCGCTCACCGACTCACGACACGGTGCGCAGCACTGCGTCGATGTGCCGCCAGCCCCAATCGGCGAACCCCTCCTCGATTGACCACGACCCGACCACGAGGCCCCTCGCGAGGATGCTCCTGGCTGCCTCCTCCCGGTCGACGCCCGCACGTTCGACCAGCCGATCCAGCCGCGTGCGGGCCAGCGACGGCGACACGACTGGCGCATCCCTGATCAGCGGCTCCAGATCGTGCACCCGTGGCCCGATCAACGGTTGCGGATCGATCGCCAGCCACCCTCCACGGTGACCCATCAGCACGTTGCCCAGGTGCAGGTCGGTGTGCAGCAGCACTGCTTCGCCTGGCGGCTCGGTGAGTGCCTCCAGTGCCCGCTCGACATCTCGCCCAGGGATGCGGCGAGCGAGCCATCGCTTGCGGCCGGAGAGCGCTCGATGATGGTCGACGTTGATCTCCTGCAGCGTTCGGATCGAACTGTGTGGCGGTACCGGGCGCCACCACTGCAGCAGGATGTCGACTGCGGCATCGATCGCTTGCTCGCGGTCGCTCTCGTCGCTCAACCGCCTCGTCGCGTCGGCAGCTTCCAACAGGAGGGCACCGCGGTCGATGTCGGACGCGAGCAGCCTCACTGCGCACGAACCATCCACCAGCGACAGGGCCTCGGCCTCGCGGGCGACGGCAACACCCGGCCTGGAGAGCTTCAGCACCGCCTGCGAGCCATCCTCGCGTACTGCAGGGAACACGAGGCTGGTCTCGCCGTCGTGCTCCAGCGGCGGACCCACATGGAGGTTCCACAGCGTGGCGAGCCGATCGGCAGTCGAGGCCGACGAGTCGACCCACCGCGCGTCGACGGCGGTGCTCGGCCGAGCGCCGCCGGGTCGAAGCCCGGCGAGACGACGAAGCAACGAACGTTCGGTCAGCGTGCACCCGACGATCGTTGCGATGCCACGCCGCTGTAGACCGCAACGAGCTCCGCGTACCCGAGCAGTCGTTGCCGATACTTGCGCGTGAGGCGCCATGAGCCCACTGCCTCCAGGCTCTGCGCGAGCCACCACAGCCCGGTGCTGACCGGCAGCCGAGCCACCCGACGCAGGATGCGCTCGGCGCGACCCGGGTTTGCTCGCAGGATCACGTGCTCGTACGACGGGTGGATCGCCAGGAAGAGCATCCGGTTGACACCCTCCTCGCGCATCTTGCGCAGCGATTCGGAGCGCGAGGGTGAGAGGTGATGGGCGATTGCGGCCTGGGGGTCGAACATGATGACCTCACCCGCTGCGAGCAGGCGCACCGCCAGTTCGTAGTCCTCCAGGCCGTAACCGCGGAAGCGTTCGTCGAACGGATGCGCGCGCAACAAGGTGGTGGGCGCCGAGGTGTTCGCGAACGCAGCGTCGTGCGGGTCGCGCACGATGCTGTCGGCCGCCAGCCGGCGATGCCGCTCTTCGTACCACCAGAACGCGCGGATGATGTCGGGGTTGTCGGAGTGCACGTCGTACGGCCCCATCAGGATGCGGGCTGCATCGCGCGAGTGGCCGAGGTGTCGCACTACCGCCGACCGCTCGACCACCATGTCGTCGTCGAGCAGCCACACCAGATCGCCAGTGGCCGCCGCGATACCGACGTTGCGCGCGGCGGCGAGACCGCGGTTGGGCTGCCAGACGTGGCGCAGCGGCACGGGGAAGCCCGCGACCATCTCGTCGACCAGCGCGTCGGAACCGTCGGTGGAGCCGTCGAGCACCACGAGCACGTCGACCTCACTGCCGGTGGGCTCGGCGAGTGCCGAGGCCAGCGAGCCGAGCAACGTCGCGAGGTGATCACGCCGCTGGAAGGAGGCCACCGCGATGGTCAGAGATGCGGCCACCTGGCGAGTATAGGCTCTGCTCCCTGCCCACCATGCCCGACTCCCACCCCCGCGTCACAGTGGCAATCCCGTTCTTCAACGAGCAGCGATTCCTCCCTGCGGCCGTGGCGGCCGTTCGAGCTCAGACCGAGAGCTCGTGGGAGCTGTTGCTGGTCGACGACGGTTCCACCGACGGTTCCTCCGACCTCGCCGACGCGATCGCTCGGGCTCATCCAGGTCGGGTCACCGTGCTCCGCCACCCCGGCGGTAAGAATCGCGGGCTGCCGGCCAGCCGCAACCTCGCGATCGAAGCCGCTCGCGGCGACCACCTGTGCTTCCTCGACGCCGACGATCAGTGGTCGCCACACAAGCTGGCAGCACAGCTCGAGATGTTCCGCGCCCATCCTGATGCGGCGATGGTGTGCGGCCCCAGCTACCACCAGCCGCTCGGCGCCGACGATCCCGGTCCCATCGTGCCGGTGTGCTCGACTGCCCCTCGGCTGCTGCGGCGAGGTCAGTTCGCCCGGATGCGAGTGAGAGGGGCCCTCACGACACCACCGCCGTCGGATGTGATGTACCGCCTGGCGACGCTGCGTTCGGCAGGCGGCGTCCCCGACGGACCACCGGTGATCGAGGACCAGCGCACGTACATCGCCGTCAGCCTGCGCGGTGCCGTGTTCGTCGACGACCGGCCGTTCACCACCTACACCGTGCGCAACGACTCGCTCTACGGCTCCACCCGCAACGACGACCTGGTGCAGGTGGCCAACCATCGCGAGTTCGAGCGATGGGTCGTGCACACTTGCTCGCGAGCCGGCGTGCACGGCTGGTCAGTGATCGCCGTGCTGTACTGGCACCGGCTGCGCCGCGGTGTGGGGCGACGGCTACGAGCGCTCGTCGACTGAGTCGGTGACCGCCGCCAGGCTCGACGCCACCCCGGCCACCGCCTTGCTCGACGCTTCCGCCGTGAGGCGGTCGACGTAGCGAGCGCGGCCGGCCTCCGTGAGCCGTCCGGCGAGCGCAGGATCGTTGATGATGGAGACGCAGGCCTGGGCGAACCCCTCCGCGTCGTCGGCGATGAGCAGTTCCTGGTCGTGCGTGAGGTCGAGCCCGAAGCAGCCGGTGGACGTGGCCACGAGCGGCACCGACCGGGCCAGCGCCTCCATCACCTTCAGGCGCGTGCCACCACCGGAACGCAGCGGGGCGACCGCCACCGAGGCGGTGGCATAGTACGCGCCGAGGTCGTGCACGTAGCCGGTGAGAGTGACGCCCTCGGCATGGCGCAGGCGAGCGGAGACGCCATCGTTGTAGCCGACGACGACCAACCGCGCTGCAGGCAACTGGCGGCGCACCAGCGGCAGCACGTCGAACGCCAACCACTCGGCGGCGAGACGGTTCGGCTCGTAGGACAGCGGGCCTACGAAGACCAGCGTCGGGTGCTCATGGTCGGGAAGTCGCCGGGCAGTATGCGGCGTGCGATAGCCGTTGCGCACCACCACGCAGTTGGCGAGATCGAGATAGCTGCGGTCAGCCTCGCTGCACACGGTGACACAGCACACCTCTGCGGCGATCCGCCGTTGAACCTTGCTCCACCGTCGCGCCTCCACATGACCGAGCAGGTTTCGCGGCGCCGCGCGGAGGTGGCCCTGGAGGTCGGTGCGGTCGGCGATGAGGCTCTTCGCGAGCCGGTCGTTGAGGTCGTCGAAATCGACCACGTGCGAGCCACCGACCAGACCGCGGAAGATGGCGTACGTGCGGATGCGGCTGAACCACACGACGTCCCACGGTTCGTCACCGAAGCGCTGGGCCAGCGCCGCCCGCAGGTGCGCCTGACGCCGGTAGGGCACCTGTGCCAGGGAGGTGGCGGCCAACAGCAGCTTGCGCCATCTGGGCGGGTTCTCGGCGCGGATCGTCGTGGTCTCGTAGCCGGCGTTCACGGGCAGCGACGCACCGCCGGTGCTGCTGTCGATGAGGCAGACGTGCAGGTCGCCGGCCTCCATCAGCCCGACGATGACGTTGTCGACCCGCATGCCATACCCGGAGTCGCCGCCGGGCGTCCGATCCGTGACGAGGAGTATCCGCGGGCGACGGGCGACCGCCGTTGCGCCACCCGCGTCGCTCGCTGCAACCATCGACGACCCGCTAGCGTCGCCGGTCGTGCGGTTGACGTTCCCCTCGTCGGTGAGTTGTTGTTGCATTCGTCGTTCTCTTCGCTGCCCATCGAGGGACATCGGCTCGTACGAGGTGAGTGACGACACGAGTCGGCTGCCATGACGTTGATCGGCCTCTACACAGATTCTGACACCATCGGCGGGGCCGAGCGATCGTTGCTCAACCTGGTCGCCGCGTATCGCGGTGAGGCCCACCTGGTGATCCTCAGCACCAGCCCCCACTTTCTGCGCGAGGCTAGCCACCTCCAGGGGGCGAATTCAACACTTGTGCACGCACGCTCCTCGCTGATGCGCGGCGCGCTCGACCATCGCCGGCAGTTCCTCGACCTCGGGCTCGATCTGCTGCAGGTCACGCTGGCCAACCCATTCGCCTCCCGGCCCGCCTTGCTCGGCGGCGTGCTCGCGCGGATCCCTACCGTGGCGGTGGAGCAACTGGTGCT
>DAORTY010000137.1:0-9655 GCA_035432905.1 Ilumatobacteraceae bacterium
CGCTACCGCGACATCGACGTGCTGCTGATCGACGACATCCAGTTCATGGAAGGCAAGGAGGGGCTCCAGGAGGAGTTCTTCCACACGTTCAACTCGTTGCACGGCGCGAACAAACAGATCGTCATCTCCAGCGACCGCATGCCCGACGCCATCCCCACACTGGAGGAACGTCTGCGCGGTCGCTTCAAGTGGGGTCTCATCACCGACATTCAGCCGCCCGACCTCGAGACCCGCCTGGCCATTCTCCGCAACAAGGCTGAGCGCGATCACAGCCCGGTGCCGGCCGAAACGTTGGAGTTCATCGCCTCTCGCATCACCACCAACATTCGTGAGCTCGAGGGTGCACTCATCCGAGTCACGGCCTACGCCAGCCTCAACGCGGTGCCGATCAGCACACACATGGCAGAGGGCCTGCTCAGCGACCTGATGTCGGGCTCGTACCAGAAGCCGCGTACCGACGAAGAGCTCCTCAACGAAATCGCTGTCATCTTGGGCTACAGCGTGGAATCCCTGCGCGGCAAGAGCCGCCAACGTCCGCTGGTCACTGCTCGCCAGACAGCGATGTACGTCTTTCGTGAGCTGACCGATCTCAGCTACCCCGCCATCGCCCGCTTGTTCGGTGGCCGCGATCACACCACGGTCATTCACGCTGTCGACAAGATCCAGCGACTGATGAAGGAACGAAAGCAAATCTACGACCAGGTCACCGACCTCATTCAGCGACTGAAGAAGGCCTGATGTTGCTCGCTGAGTGCCCGCGCAGCCCTGTGGGCGACCTGTGGGCGACCACTCGCGTTTCCGGGGACAACGCGAAGTTGTCCACCGAACTACAACCGAGTGGTTTTTCCGCTGTGGGCGCGTGGGGAAACCGCTGTGCATACAGTTCTGGCACCTACGCTGGGCAAACACGGGGTTGTGCACAATCCACAGCCCTTATTACCTCTATTACCTTTGTACATCACCCTCTGACGCGAAAGGGAACGCTGTGAAGTTCCGTTGTGAACGTGAAGCGCTGGCCGAAGCGCTGGCCACCGCCGGCCGTGCCGCCACTGGCCGAACCGGTGCCCTACCAGTCCTTTCCGGGTTGCGTCTAGAACTCAGTGGGAATCGGTTGTCAGTCACCGGTACCGACCTCGACTTGACGATCCAGTTGTCCATCGAGGTCGGCGGCGATGGCGACGGTGGCATCGTGTTGCCGGCGCGCCTCGCCGCCGACATCGTGCGCTCGCTCGGTCAGGGCAAGGTCGACGTGGTGGCCGAGGGCGACGACGTGACTATCAGCAATGGCCGTTCGAACTTCACCGTCCGTCCACTCAGCTTCGACGACTATCCGAAGTTGGCCTCGCCGGTCAACACCTCGGTCACGTTGCCGGCAGCAGCCTTCGGTGATGCGCTGCGCCAGGTCGTGCGTGCAGCGAGCACCGATGAAGCCCGCCCGATTCTCACCGGCGTGATGATGACCGCCGAGGGCGATGGGCTACGTATGGTTGCCACCGACTCGTACCGGCTCGCGGTTCGCGATCTCGTCGGCCAGCAAGTGTTGGCCGCCGACCAGAAGGTGCTCATCCCCGGTCGTGCGCTCACCGAACTGCAGCGTCTGGTGGGCGGTGGCGACGAAGTCACGATGCGCCTGGGCGATCGCGACGCCACGTTCGAGGTCGGGACCACTCGCCTCACGACGCGTCTCATCGAGGGCGAGTTTCCCAACTATCGCCAGCTGATCCCGCCGTCGCACCCCAACACGCTCACCGTCGAGCGCGAGCCGCTACTCGAGGCCATTCGGCGGGTGAAGATCCTCGCCAAGGACGCCACTCCGGTGCGCTTGCAGATGGGCGGCGACACCCTGCGGCTGACGGCCATCACGCAAGATGTCGGTAATGCCAGCGAGGAACTGGATTGTGTGTACGTGGGTAGCGAGCTGACCGTGGCGTTCAACCCGGACTATTTCGCGGCCGGCGTCGAGGCCTGCATCGGCGATTCGATCACACTGTCCACGCTCGACGGTCTCAAGCCGGCGGTCGTGCGCGGCGTCGGCATCGACGACTACCTGTACCTGCTGATGCCGGTGCGGGTGCCCTAAACAGAGGTCGATTCTCGCTCGATGATCGTCACGCGGCTGGAGCTCGTCGACTTTCGCAACTACACACACGCGTCATTCGAGTTCGACCACGGCATCACGGCTGTCGTCGGGCTCAACGGCCAGGGCAAGACGAACCTGGCCGAGGCACTGGCGTATCTCGCCTCACTCGACAGTTTTCGCGGTGCCCCCATCGACGCGCTCATACGTGTCGGCGCGGAAACCGCTGTGGTTCGTGCAACTGTGCTGCACCCCGACGGTCGCGAGGTACTGGTCGAGCTGGAGCTTTCCCGCCATGGTCGCAATCGTGTGCAGGTCAACAAACAGAAACTGGGTCGCTCGCGCGAGCTGCTGGGCGTGATGCGCGTGACGGTGTTCTCGCCCGACGACCTCGAGTTGATCAAAGGCGGCCCACAGCAACGGCGACGTTTCATGGACGACACGCTGGTCTCGCTGGCGTTGAAGTACGACGCGCTGCGCCTGGAGTTGGACCGGATCGTGAAGCAGCGCAACACGTTGCTGAAAGCTGCCGGAGGCCGGTTGAACGACGAGCTGGCCGTTTCGCTGGACGTGTGGGACGCGAAGTTCGCGCAGGTCGGCGACCAGTTCGGTCACGCCCGTGCCGTGCTGATCGCACGGTTGGCACCAGGGGTCGCTGCGGCCTACGAGCAACTCGCCGATCGACCCAGTGTCGTCGACCTGCGCTACGAGCCTGTGTGGCGCCAACGAGGCCTGGTGACGGCGCTCGCTGAAGCTCGCACCGACGACGTCCGTCGCGGTGTCAGTACCACCGGGCCGCATCGTGATGACGTCGACCTGTTCATCGGCGGACTTCCTGCGCGCACTCATGCATCGCAGGGCGAGCAACGCACGTTGGCCCTGGCGCTGCGTTTGGCGGCGCATCGGATGGTGGCGGAGAAGGCCGGTAGTAGCCCGGTCCTCGTGCTCGACGACGTGCTCAGCGAGCTGGACCCTCGGCGGTCTGCGGCGCTGCTGCTACACCTTCCGCCGGGTCAGGTCGTGCTGACCACCGCAAGCGCGTTGCCGGAGGCGGCCCACCCAGATGCGATCGTGCGTATCGAATCCGGTGCGGTTGTGGGCGCGTCGGTGACGAACCAGGTGGCAGAGTGACCAAGTGACTCGTGACGAGCCAATCCGATTCGGCGACAGCCTGCATCAGGTGGTCCGTTCGCTGCGGCCCGAAACCGGTCCTGCCGCCGCGCCGGCTGCGGTGATGGGCGGCGTGTTCGGCCGCTGGGAAGAAGCCGTCGGGGCTGCCGTTGCGTTGCACGTACAGCCGGTGAAGCTGGACGGCACCACCCTGGTTGTGAAGGTCGACGACCCTGCGTGGGCAACACAGCTCAAGTTCTTGGAAGGCACGCTCCGCACGCGATTGCTGGAGGTTGCCGGCGCCACGATCGAACGTATCGAGGTCCGCGTCGCGCGATGAAAAAGAGCCCATCGGCGTGTGCCGACGGGCTCTCTTGCACAACGACATTTCTCAGGCGCTGGTCAGCTGAGTGGTTGGCGGCGCCGGCGGCTGAAGTAGCTGGCGGCCCCACCAGTGACAGCAAACGCGGCGGCCGTCACGAGCAGCGACGACGAGTTACCACCGGTGGCAGGGAGCACAGGTTCCGGTGTGGTCGGCGGCGGTGGCGTTGCGGATGCTATGCAGTCTGCCGATACAGCCGTGGTGATGTCGCTGACGGCTGCGGGACGCACATGCGTGATCCGGCTCGGACCCTGCGGGGGAATGCCCTGGGGGCCGGTTGGCCCGGTTGGACCGTTGGGTCCGAGATCACCGGTTGGGCCGGTGGGTCCTTGCGGGCCGGTTGGTCCGGTGTCACCCTTGGGGCCGGCCGCCCCGACGACCGTGGTCACGCAGACAGCTGCGATTCCCGAGCAGGGATCGGCCGGTGCTGCGACCTGGTGAGTAGCGCGTGATGGTCCCCACACGAACGGGGGACCCTGGGGACCTACTGGACCAGTGGGCCCGGTCTGTCCCTTCGGTCCGTTGGGACCTTGGGGTCCTGTGGGACCTGTGTCCCCCTTCGGTCCGCTGGGGCCGGCCTGGCTGACTACACAGACACCTGGGAGTGTTGCGCAGCTGGGAAGCGCAACGTCATGGACGCGGCGGGGTGGACCACCCAGGTACTCGCCTTGGGATCCGGTTGGTCCGGTCGGGCCCACATCACCAATCGGTCCGGTTGGTCCGGTTGGTCCGGTCGGGCCCACATCACCGATCGGTCCGGCTGGGCCGGTTGGTCCGGTCGGGCCAGTGTCCCCGGTGGGGCCCTTGGCCCCCGTGTCCGGGGCAGCGGTGGTGCATTGGGTGGTTGCACCGACAGCCGGGCGTGCGGTGGCGGCGCTGGTATGCGTCGCGGCCGGCACGACGAGCGTGAGGATGCCGGTGGCTCCAGCCACCAGGTAACGGCGTGGTCTCATGATGTTCTCCCATCGAACGCGCGTGCAAGCCCGTTCTGCTTCCCGACCCTACTGCACCGCGTTCCGGTAGAACGCGAGGTTGGCCGCAATGCGGCGGTCATCAGGCGCCAGCTCAGCAGCCCGCACGGCGTGAGCCAAGGCGTCCACGTGCAGGCCCATGTGCCAGGCGGCGACGCTCGCCAGGTCGTCTGGTAGCTCGCCCCACGCGCTGGCCTCGTTGATGTAAATCGCCGGCCGTTCGGTGATGTGTAGCGCTGCCGCCGCTGCGTCGTAGCACTCGTGCCAGCGCTGCTGCTCGTGGCAGGCCTGCGCCAACTCCACCCACGGCTCGCGTGTTGCCGGTGCTGTGTCGGTGGCGGCCCTGAACCAGACCAGCGCGTCGTCGGGTTGCCCAAGATGGGCGAGACACCGGCCGATGAACCGCATTGACGCTGCTCGTTCTGGTGCCCATACGCTGGCAGGAAGCTCCAAGTGCCGTCGCAGTTCGTCGACGGCGTGTGCCCACTGGCCAGAGAACATCAGTTCGCGGCCGTAGTAGTGGGCGGTGCGGCTGTCGTGAGGCTGCTCCTGGGCAGCAACCGCCAGCAGGCCGAGATACTGGCTGCGCTGCTTGTCTGGGTCCGGCCAATGATGCAGTTCCAGGCTCAATTGTGCGTCGCGTTGGTTGATGCGATCGGGGTACAGGGTCTCGTGGCACGGGTGTCGCCACCGATAACCGTGCCGGCTGTGTATGCGGTCGTATGTGTACGTGACGGCGGGGGAGCCATCGGCGTGATGGCTCCACGCGTAGGAGTACTTGCCGCGGTTTGCGTCACCCCACTCGGCCTCCAGACGTTCGCGCCACCCGGCGGTCAGTACCTCGTCGAGGTCTATGGCAACACAGACGTCGACGTCGGCGGGAACGAGCGCAAGCACTGCGTTACGAGCGTCATCGAAACGCCATGGCCGAATAGAAATCGCGTGCACGATCGCTCCGGCCTCCGTGAGCTTCGCGGCCGTTTCGTCGGTGCTGCCGGTGTCTGCGACGATCACCACATCAGCTTCGCGAGCGGTGGCCATGAACCGTTCGACGAATGCCTGCTCATTGAGCGCGATGGCATAGACAGCGACCTTCATGGCGCCTGTTCTAGCCGACCTTTTGGGAGACCGCGCGACTGGCCACCCTCCCCCTCTTTGTGACACCCCTCAGGTAGACTGTGAGGGTCTCGCGACGACGGCTGCGGCGCAGGGAGCCAGCCTATGTGTCGCCTGCATCATCGCAGGTCAACGCCTGTATTCTCCTGAAACGATCGAGGTGCGCGTGTCGTCTGACACCAATCAAGCCAGCGCTAGTTACAGCGCAAAAGACATCCAGGTGCTAGAGGGTCTCGACCCCGTCAGAAAACGCCCCGGAATGTACATCGGGTCCACCGGTCTTGCTGGCCTTCATCACCTCATCTGGGAGGTCGTCGACAACGCTGTCGACGAGGCAATGGCAGGCTTCGCAACGCGTATCAACGTCACGATGTTGGTCGATGGCGGCTGCCGCGTCGACGACAACGGTCGTGGCTTTCCGGTCGATCCGTACCCGTCGGGCCCGCACAAGGGGAAGAGCGCGGCCGAGGTCGTGCTCACCGTGTTGCATGCCGGCGGCAAGTTCGGTGGCGAGGGCTACAAGGTCTCCGGCGGTCTCCACGGCGTGGGCGTCAGCGTGGTCAACGCGCTCAGCGAGCGCTTGCTCCTGGAGGTCGACAAGGGCGGCCGTCGGTACCAGCAGGAGTACGCGAAGGGCGGCAAGCCGCAGGGCAAGATCGCCGACATCGGGGCTACACCCGCCCGCGGTCGCACCACGGGCAGCTCGGTCAGCTTCTGGCCGGACCCCACCATTTTCGTGGCGGAGGGCACCGAGTTCGTGACGCGAACCGTGCTCGACCGTCTGCAGACGTACGCATTCTTGAACCGCGGTCTGGAGATCGTGTTTCGCGACGAGCGCCCCGAGCGCGAGCAGGACGTGACCTTCCAGTACAAGGGCGGCATCGTCGACTTCGTCAAGCACCTCAACCAGAGCAAGGAAGCGCTGTTCAGCAAGGTTGCGTACTACGAGGACGAGGACAAAGAAAACGGTCAGACCCTCGAGATCGCCATTCAGTGGAACACCGGCTACTACGAGGGCATTCACGGCTATGCCAACGGCATCTCCACCATCGAGGGCGGCATGCACGTGGAGGGCTTCAAGACAGCGCTCACCAGCGTGGTCAACAAGTACGCCCGCGCCAAGAATCTGCTGAAGGAGAAGGACGACAACCTGCTCGGCGAAGACATCCGCGAGGGCATCACCGCCATTTTGTCGGTGAAGCTGCGCGAACCGCAGTTCGAGGGTCAGACGAAGGCCAAGCTGGGCAACGTACCGATGCGTAGCTTCGTGCAGAAGGCCACCAACGAGCGGCTCGCCGAGTGGCTGGAAGAGAACCCGGCGGAGGCCAACAAGTTGGTCAAGAAGGGTTTGGCCGCGGCGCAGGCCCGCCTTGCCGCCAAGAATGCTCGCAACGCAATCCGTCGCAAGACGGCGCTGGCCGGCGCGGGCATGCCCGACAAGTTGAAGGACTGCAGCTCGGGTAACCCCGAGGAGAGCGAGATCTTCATCGTCGAGGGCGACTCTGCCGGTGGCTCTGCGCTCAACGCACGCGATCCGCGTACGCAGGCGCTGCTGCCCATCCGCGGCAAGATCCTCAACGTCGAGCGCTCGCGCCTGGACAAGATGCTGAAGAACAACGAGATTCAGGCCCTCATCACGGCGATCGGCGGCGGCGTCGGCGACGAGTTCGATGCGGCCAAGGCTCGCTATCACAAGGTCATCATCCTGTGCGATGCCGATGTCGACGGCAGCCACATTCGTACCCTGCTGCTCACGTTCTTCTTCCGCCAGATGCGCACGATGGTGGAGGCTGGCTACGTGTACATCGCGCAGCCACCGCTGTTCTCCACGCTGGTCGGCAAGGAGAAGATCTACCTGAAGGACGAGCACGCCCGTGTTCGTTTCCTGGCTGCGCACCCCAACCACAAGAACGACTTCAACCGGCTCAAGGGCCTCGGCGAGATGGACTGGCAAGAGCTGAAGCCGACCACGATGGATGTGAGCACGCGCACGCTGCTGCAGATCACCGTCGAGGAAGCCGCTCTGGCCGACGAGATCACCAGTGTGCTGATGGGTGACGACGTCGACCTCCGCAAGCAGTTCATCACCACCAACGCCCGCGACGTACAGAACCTGGACTTCTGAGATGAGTGACACACCCACCACGCCCACACCCTCCGACGACGACGGCACGAGCCACGACCTGATCGAGCCCATCCAGTTGCAGGACGAGATGGAGCGCAGTTTCCTCGACTACGCGATGTCGGTCATCATGTCGCGGGCACTCCCCGACGTGCGTGACGGCCTCAAGCCCGTGCACCGCCGCATCATCTGGGACATGGAGCAGCAGGGCTTTCGCCCGAACCGCCCGCACGTGAAGAGTGCTCGTGTCACCGGCGACACCATGGCCAAGTACCACCCGCACGGCAACTCGGCCATCTACGACGCGTTGGTGCGTATGGCGCAGCCGTTCAGCCTGCGTCACCCGCTCATCGACTTCCACGGCAACTACGGCAGCCCCGACTTCGGCGCCGCGGCCGAGCGGTACACGGAATGCCGTTTGCACCCGCTGGCGATGCAGATGTTGGCCGACATCGACGAAGACACCGTCGACATGGTGCCCAACTACGACAACACGATGGAGCAGCCGTCGGTGCTGCCGGCGCGGTTCCCCAACCTGTTGGTCAACGGCAGTCAGGGCATCGCCGTGGGCATGGCGACCAGCATCCCGCCGCACAACTTGGGTGAGGTCATCGACGCCACCATCCACCTCATCGACAACCCCGAGGCCACCCCCGACGACCTGATGCAGTTCGTGAAGGGCCCCGACTTCCCGACCGGCGGCACCATTCTCGGGCGTGCCGGCATCATGGACGCGTACCGCACGGGTCGCGGCAGCATCAAGATGCGGGCCAAGGCCAGCATCGAAGAAGGCAAGCGTGGGCAGATGCAGGTGCTGGTCACCGAGCTGCCCTACCAGACCAGCTGCAACTCCATCGCCAGTCGCATCCAAGAGCTGGTCGACTCCGGCGAGCTCGACGGCATCGCCGACGTCAACGACGCCTCTGCTGCCGCGAAGACCAGCCTGGTGATCACGCTCAAGCGCGACGCCAACGCCAACGTGGTGCTCAACAACCTGTTCAAGCTCACCTCGCTGCAGACCAGCTTCCCGGTCAACATGGTGGCCCTGGTCGATGGTGTGCCGCGCACCTTGAACCTGGTGCAGGCACTGCAGGGGTACGTCCGCCACCAGGTGGATGTCATCACGCGCCGCACCGAGTTCCGCCTGGCCAAGGCCAAGCGCCGCGAGCACATCCTGGAAGGCCGCATCAAGGCCCTCAACGTGATCGACGCGATCATCGCCCTCATCCGGGCCAGCGACGACCCGGCGGCTGCGAAGGCCGGCCTGATGGCCGCACCGTATGAGTTCAGCGAGATCCAGGCCACCGACATTCTCGAGATGCGTCTCTCGCAGCTCACCCGCCTCAGCCGTATCGATCTGGAGACCGAGCTGGGCGACGTGCAGGCTCGCATCATCGAGCTGCAAAGCATTCTCGATTCGCCCGAGAAGCTGCGTGGCGTCATCAAGTCCGAGATGCTCGCCATCCGCGAAGAGTTCGCCACCCCACGGGTGTGCCCCATCACGTACGACTCGGGCGACATGAGCATCGAGGACCTCGTCGACGACAAGGAGCTCGTGGTCGTGATGACCGAAGCGCAGTACGTGAAGGCGGTGCCGGCCGCGTCGTTCAAGACGCAGGGTCGCGGTGGTCGCGGCGTCACCGGCGCAAAGTTGAAGAGCGACGACATCGTGCGCCATGTGATCTTCACCACGGCGCATGCGTTCCTGCTGTTCTTCAGCAACCGCGGCAAGGTCTACCGTCTCCGCGCAATGGATCTGCCCGAGCGCGAGCGCCAGGCAAAGGGCATGCCCATCGTCAACCTGCTACCGCTACAGGCCGGTGAGACCATCCAGGCCATCATCGACACCCGCGACTTCGCGGCCGAGCGCTACCTGT
>DAORTY010000138.1:0-9607 GCA_035432905.1 Ilumatobacteraceae bacterium
TGGTGAAGGGGGCGCTGTTCGCGCGCTACAGCCGCAGCCCGAAGAGCCTGCGCCGACTGTTCCTCGACGAATTCGTCGGCGATCTCGACATCGCCGGCGACATGTCGGTCGATGCCACCATTGGCTTGGAGCGAGCCGAGGAGCTGTACGAGAAGGTCTTCTTCGAGTACGGCGACGACTCGGTGGCCCAACTCGGCGGCGTGCATCTCGCCTGTGAGCAGGCATCCAACATTCTCACCAAGGTCCTCGAGTGGGGCCGCATGATGAGCTACCTCGAGCAAAGCACGCGGTACATCAGCTACGACGCTCGGCTCGGCGGCCGCTACCGGTTCTTCCGTGACCCCGCATTGCTCTCCAGCCGGTTCGGCACCCGATATGTCGGCGACATGGATCGCATGTTCGACAGCTACAGCCTGCTGCTCACACGAGTGACGGACCATGTGCGCGCGACGGTGCAGCGCGACCCGAATGACAGCGATTTCGTCTATCGCACGGCCACCAAGGCCAAGGCGCTCGACGCAGTACGCGGTGTTCTCCCCGCTGCATCGCTCAGCAATGTCGGTATCTACGGCAGTGGTCAGGCGTTCGAGGCCCTCCTCATCCGCATGCGTGCACATCCGTTGCCCGAGGCGCGGCACTACGCCGACCTCATGCTGCACGAGCTGCGCAAGGTGATCCCGAGCTTCCTCAAGCGCGTCGACCTCGCCGACCGTGGTGGCCGGTGGAGCCACTACCTGTCAGCCACTCGCGACCACACCTCGGCATTGGTGGACTCGCTGTTCGGCGACACCCCCGTCGCGCAGGTGCCGGGCGTGCAGCTGGTCGACTTCGACCCAGACGCCGAGAACAAGTTGCTCGCGGCCATCTGCTACTCGCACTCGCACCTTCCCGAGAGTCAGCTCGCTGAGCGTGTGAAGTCACTTGCCCCCACCGAACGCCTGGCCCTGCTGCAGGCCTACATCGGGGAGCGCGAGAACCGCCGGCACAAGCCCGGTCGCGCCTTCGAGCGAGTCGACTATCGCTTCGACGTGCTCAGTGACTACGGCGCGTTCCGCGACCTGCAACGCCACCGGATGCTGACCATCGAATGGCAATCGCTGACGCCGAATCACGGTTTCGTCCGCCCAGAACTCGTGGAGGAGGCGGGCATGACCGACGTCTTCGACGACGCCATGGCACGTTCGGCCTCGCTGTACGACGCGCTGAAGGAAGAGTTCCCCCAGCAAGCCCAGTACGCAGTCAGCATGGCGTACCGAATGCGATACACGATGCAGTTCAATGCCCGCGAGGCCATCCACATGCTGGAACTGCGATCGTCCCCCCAGGGGCACCCCTCGTATCGCCGCATCGCACTGGAGATGCACCGCCTCATCGACGAGCAGGCCGGTCACCATTCCATCGCCGCGGCGATGACGCACATGACCACCCACGCACCCGAGCTCGAGCGACTGGCGGCCGAACGTCGCGCCGAAGCACGTCGAAGCCAGACATAATCGACAATTTGGGTGCTGTATCGACAAAAGTGACTGCAGTCACAGGGCCCGCGGGTAGCCTCCGCTCGCGCTCGCCGTAGCATCCCCGGCCTTACAGGGATATCACTGATTTGCGCTGGTAACGACAAGGACCGATGATGGCAGACGACGAAGAAATCCCAACTGACGCAGACGAAGTGTCCGAGGACGACGAGACCGAGACCGAGATTGACCCGGCCGAGTTGGACGAGGACGCACTCGACGAGGACGCACTCGAGGAGGACGACGAGTTTGTCTCCGACGACGACTTTGCTTCCACTGACGACGATGACGATGACGATGAGGACGACACGAGTGGTCCCGTTCGTAGATCAGTGCCGGCCGCTGATGACGACGATGACGACGACGACATCATCGCCCCCGACGATGTCGAGGCCGACCTCGACACGATCCTGAAAGATCGACTTGTCGCCGCTGACGATGAGGACGAGAACGAGGATGACGAGCCCGAAGAAAAGGGTGAGGCCGCCGACCGGCTGCAACCCAAGCGGGCCGATGAGCAATTGTGTCCGAGCTGTTTCTTGCTCGTTCGCCAGGGTGCGCCGGTGTGCCCCATCGGCGACGACGACTGCCCCATCTTCAGCTGAGCGGGCAGATGACTCAACAGCGCCCGCTCATCGAGAAGGTGTTGGACATCGCGCTATATGCCCCTGTGGGGCTGGCGCTGGGGCTTCATGCAGGTCTGGACGCCCGTGTGGTCAGCGGTCGTACACGGGTCTCTGAGCGCTTCCAGGTGGCACGCTGGATCGGGGAGATGGCCGTCACCTATGGGCGTCGCGAGCTGGATCGGTGGATCGACGAACGCTGTGCGGAATCGGGCACGGCATCACCGCCCGTGATATCGACCGTCGCCGAGCCCGAAGCAGCCATACCACCAGCGGTGATCGCGCGAGCGCCGTCGCTGTCGCCACCGTTCGTGGGCTATCAGAGCCTCGCGGCCGCGCAAGTGGTGCAGCTACTCGGGCGGCTGTCGGTCGACGAACTGGTCGCCATTCGCACCTACGAAACCGCCAACCGGGCCCGCCGAACGATCCTGGCCAAGCTCGACCAACTGCCGGGCAACGGCTGATGGAGGAGTCGGTGCGCCCCATGAGGCTGTCAGATGCTGTCGACCTCGAGGCGCTGGAAGCCGAGGCGAGGCACTGGCTGGTGGTGCAGCGTGGCGGCCCAGCACATCTTGCCGAACGGCCAGCGGTAGGAGACTGGGTCACCCTTGTCGGTCGCGAGGACCAGCATGTCTGGGTGGCCGCCATCGACGAGATCGTGGTGGGGTACCTGCAGTTGCAGATCGTGGGCGCCACTGCCGAGGTCATGCAGGTGTACGTGCATCTCGAGGCACGTGAGATCGGTTTGGGCGACTGGTTGTTGGAGGCGGCGCTGGCGGCCTCACGGTCGCTGGGCTGCACAGTGCTGGAGGGCACCGCGCTGCCCGGCGACCGCCAGACCAAGAACCTCTACGAACGTGCCGGCATCAAGGCCCGCAAGATCACCGTCTCCACCCCGCTGTAGCAATCAGCGGCGCAGCTCGGGCTACTTTCCCTGCCAGTTTGGGGTGCGCTTCTCGATGAAGGCAGTGAGGCCTTCCTTCGTGTCCTCCGAACCCATTACCTTGGCGAACTCTTCGTTGGTCATGCGCTTGAGCGTCTCGTCATCGCTATAGGCGGCGGCCAGAACTACCTTGCGGCTGGCCCACACGGCCAGTGGAGCGGACTCGGTGATCTTGCCGGCGAGGGCCATCGCTTCCTCGACGGCCTTGCCGGGCTCCACGAGGCGGCTGAGGAGGCCAAGTTCGTAGGCGCGGGCGGCAGGAATCGGTTCGCCGGTGAGGATGGCCTCCATTGCCGCCGCCTGCCCGATGGCACGAGGCATGCGATACAGACCTCCCGCACCGGCGATGAGGTTTCGCTTCACTTCTGCCAGACCGAAGGCGCTGCGGGTGGTGGCCACGACCAAGTCTGCTGCGAGCACGATCTCGCACCCGCCGGCAGTTGCCAGACCATCGACGGCAACGATCACCGGCTTGGTACGTTCGCGGTACACGAAACCGGCGAAGCCGCCGCGCTTGGTGTTCAGCCCAGCGGCGCTGCCCGAGTTGATGGCTTTCAGATCCGCACCGGCGCAAAAAACGGGGCGTTGCTGACCGTCGGTGTTGGCGGAGATGATGCCGACCCACACATTCGGGTCGTCTTCCATCTGATCGATTGCGGCTTCCATGCCCTCGGCAACGTCACCGTTGACGGCGTTGCGTGCCTCAGGACGGTTGAGCGTGATGAGCGCGATGCGGCCATGAACTTCATACTTGACAATGTCGGACATGGACCCGACTGTAGGTGTGCGACGTCGTCGGTGCCGAACCGGCGATCAGGCCTCGTTGACGGCAGCGGCGTCCGTTGCGTCGGCCACGGCCTCGACCGGAGCCTCGGCAACGGCTGCTGAAGTCTCTACGACTGCAGGAGCTTCTGCAACGGTCTCGGCCTCGACGACTGCTACGGCCTCCGTGTCGGCCTCGACGGCTGCAGTTCCTTCGGCGGGGGCCTCAGGCGCTGGCGACCTCGGGGCCTTGGCCGCCGGGGGAGTCGGCGGCCTGGGCGCCGACTTCTTTGCCGGAGCCGCCGGGCGAGTGGGGCGCAGCGGCTTGGGTTGGGCCTTGGCATCGACCTCGACGCCAAACAGCGCAGCGACCTGCGGTAGCAGCGGGCTGACCCGCTTGACGGTGGCAAGCAACTCGTCGTTGACCTGCGTGGGCTTGTCGGTGGGCTGCACCAACGCGCGAATGGGGCTGAAGGCAACGGCTTCGAGCACGGCAACCCAACGATCGGGCATTGCATCGGCGGTGAGATTGCCCGTTGCAGATGCAGCCAGCTTGGCAGCCAGATCGGCTGGGAAACGAACGCCTGCCTTGGGGGGCTGCGACGACAGCTTCAATGCGCGCACGACGCGACCGACACCGATGGCGGCATCGATATCGCCGAACCACAGGGCGAGTTCCTTGTCCTGCTTGGTGACGAGCGCGTCCTTCAGCTTCGCTGAAATCTCGCGCGTGGTCTCGTCGCGAGCGACCATGGGGTCTTCGCCGGAAGCAACCACGCTGCGCAGATCGCGCAGATCTAGCTCATCGAGATCGGCAAACGCGGCGTCGGCGCGGTCGAGCCACTCGGCAACGCGCAGCTTCGGCTGCAGTTGCTCAGCGATGGCCAACAGGCCAGCGGCGGGAATCTCTTCCTTACCTTCCGACTTCAGACGAGCGTTCTGCTCGTTGACCGCCTGACGGACAGCGGGAACGCCACCCTGCAAGACGCGCTCGGCAACGGCACGCTGTGCCTCAGGCAACTCGGCCAACACCGCATTGCGATGCTTACGGCCCGGCTTGAGACGCTTTGCCTTCGGGCGCTGCGGCAGCTCGGGCGGCGCCTCGAAGCGAGGACGGCCCTGCGGACGGTCGCCGCCGGGGCGCGGACCCCGATCGTTGCGGGGGCCGCCCGGGCGGTCGCCACCGGGACGGGGGCCACGGTCACGATCGCCGCCAGCCCCACCCGCAGGGCGGTCTCTGCGGGGGCCACCAGGACGGTCGCCGTCGCGACGCGGGCGGTCGCCACGGTTACGGTCGCCACCTGGGCGGTCGCCGCGATCGCGGCGAGCTTTGGTCTCGATGACTGCCTCGAACGGCTTGTCGCTGCCGATCATCTCGAGCACGCCGGCCTTCTCGACCTTGGCCCTGCCCTGAGTGACCGAGAGAATACTGGTGCCATCCATCTCGGACTCGGCGTCGGCCTTCAGGATCATGCCGATGACGGCGCCCTCGGGGAGCAGCGTGCCGTCGAGCACGCCTTTGGGTTTCTGGGCACCTGCGGCTCGCCACGTCCACGTGCCGTCTGGGCGCGCGCTGGTGAGCTCGATTTCGATCCTGCGGGACATAGATGTTCACGGTATCTGCTGTATGGCGCTTCGCTCCATGTCGCGGCGGATCGGTACTCTCTTCACGTGCCCATTTATGCCCTCGGTGATCGCGTTCCCAACATTCATCCGGATGCCTTCGTGCACCCCGATGCCGTCATCATCGGTGATGTTCACATTGGTGCCAACAGCTCCGTGTGGCCCGGGGCGGTACTGCGCGGCGATGACGGTTACATCACCATCGGTGCGCGCACCAGCGTGCAGGACAACTGTGTGTTGCACACGACGCCCGAGCGACCCACCGTGGTCGGTGACGACTGCGTCATCGGGCACATGGTGCACCTCGAGGCTTGCACCATCGAATCTGGCTGCCTCGTCGGTAATGGCAGCATCGTGTTGCATCGGGCCTTGGTTCGTACGGGAGCGATCGTGGCGGCAAATGCGGTGGTCCTCAACGACACCGAGGTACCTGGAGGAGCTCTTGCAGTCGGCACGCCGGCCATTATCAAGAGCGGTCGGGCCAGGCAGAGCGACATCGATGCCGGTGTTGCGTCCTATGTCGCGCGGGCGGCGCGTTTCAAGACGGACATGCGACGGATCGACTGATGCGCCAACTCGTGGTCACTGTGCGTGCCGATGAGGTCGAGCTGGCCAGCGATGCCCTGTGGGGTCTCGGCGTGGTGGCCGTCGAGGAACGCGAGGGCGAGGACGACGTCGTGGAGCTGTGGACGTCGCTCGGGGATGACGCCCGCGACAGCGACGTACTGCTGCCGCAGCCCTGGCTGTTCCGCTTCGAGGAAGTGGACGAAGCGATCGCCGACACGTGGCGCCAGTTCGCCGAGCCGGTGTGGGTGGAGGCCGACCTCGTCGTTCGCCCCGCTTGGGTGCCATTCGAGGCGCCTGTCGCCGTCACTGTCGTGCACATCGAGCCCGGCGCCACGTTCGGCATGGGCGACCATCCCACCACGATCCTGTCGCTACGCTCGCTGCGTCGCCTGGTGCGCCCCGACAGCCTGGTGCTCGATGTCGGCTGTGGTTCGGGTGTGTTGGCCATCGGTGCCTGCGTGATGGGTGCTGCCGCCGCTGTGGGTATCGACATCGCCCCCGCAGCAGTACCGGTCACACGAGCGAACGCGCTCGCCAACGGCGTCGGTGACCGCATCGAGGCCAGCACCACCGATCTGGCCGACGTGGATGGCAGCTACTCCATCGTCGTGGCGAACATCCTGGCGCCGGCCCTCGTCGCCCTCGCCGACGATCTACGGCGAGTAGTGGCCGATGGGGGAGCGTTGGTGGTCAGCGGGGTCCTGGCCACGGCTCACGAGCATGTATTGGCTGCGCTCGAGCCGCTGCGAGTCGTTGCGACCGACGAGATGGACGGCTGGGCAGCCATCACCCTTCGCTGAGCAACACCTCGACGGCCGCTCGCAGTGGAATCGACGGCACCGCGCCATCGGACGTGGTGCACAGCGCCCCGGCGGCCGAGGCGAATCGCATCGCAGTAGGCAGGTCGTCACCCGCGGCCAGCCTGGCGCACAGAGAACCGCAGAACGTGTCGCCAGCACCGGTCGTATCGACTGGCACGACCGTGAATGGCTGAATGTGGACCAAACCATCGGCCGTGTGGAGCTCGGCACCGCGACTGCCCATCGTCACGACGATGGCACCGGCGCCTGACGCCAACAGGTGCTCGACACCGCCCAGCAACTCCACCTCGTGCTCGTTGGGGACCACGATGTCGCACCACCGAAGGATGCCGGCATCGATCGGCAGCACCGGTGCAGGGTTGAGCACCGTGATGGCACCTGCCGCGCGGCCGGCGCTGAGTGCGCGCTCGACGGCCGGCAGCGGAATCTCCATCTGCGTCAGCACGACCCGAGCTGCCGGCAAGTCGTTAGCGGTAACCGTCGCGTTCGCCCCGGCGACGACGATGATGGAGTTCTCACCGCTTGCAGACACTCCGATCAGAGCGCGTCCGGTTGCGGCCTGCACCGTCGTGACATGAGTCGCGTCGATGCCATCGTGCGTCATCACGGACCGCAGGGTGGAGGCGGCCCCGTCATCGCCGAGGGCGCCGACGAAGGCGACGGCAGCTCCCGAGCGGGCTGCAGCCACCGCTTGGTTGAGGCCCTTACCCCCTGGGTATTCCGCGAAACTGCCGCCAGCGACGGTCTCGCCGGGCCCCGGCAACCGATCCACCGTCGCAACGAGATCGAGGTTGGCACTTCCGACCACGCACACATCGAACATCAACGTCTCATCTCCCACGTTCGGTCTTCGCCCTGCACACTCATCACACGCCGCATCCCCAGGGCATCGCAGGCGGCAAGCTGCTCCGGGCACTGCGAGTTCGTCTGCCACCACAGCCGAGGAAACTCGAATGGCGAGTCACCCAGCCACGACATACTGGCCGCTATCAGGTCGAGCGCGGGCCGATCGTGGAGCCACCCTCGAACAACCACGTCACCCGTTCCGGTCGGCACCTGTTCGGTGGACACGCCGCGACCCGCGAGCGACGCCGCCAGGGGCTGGGCATAGATGCAGCCCTGCACCACACCGTCGATCAGCACGCTGTAGGTCAGCGCAATGCGGTCAGTCTGTTCACGGTCGTGACGAATCAGGTCCTCGAGGTTCCACTCGATGGGGAACGTCGCTGTCGGCCAGTCCTGCCCGCTCCAGGCGCGCAACAGAGGGATATCGCGCATGACCGCGGCGTAGTCGGCTTCGACGAGTGCCGGCGTCAGCGGAATGAACGTGAGACCGTCGGTCTCGACCCTTTCGGGCAGGTTGGTGGGTAGCCAGTCGGTCATCGTGCGGTGGTCAGTAGGGGGGACGAGTCGAGAGCGTCGAGCGCCGGCAGGTAGGTACGAACAGCGTCGCGTCGGAACGTGGTGCAAAAGTCGGGGCGGAAGAATCGGGCACCCTCGCGGACCACGTAGTTGAGGATGAAGAAGCGGTACGCCTCGGGCAGGAACATGACCTCCTCGTCCGACATCGGGTAGACCTTCCGGTACGCCCGCAAGAACTCCAAGAAGGTCGGCTCGACAAGTGTGTGCGGGCCGTACGTGAACTGCGTCCGATCGCCGGTGCGGCTGGAGACCCGCGACAGGAAGTAGAAGTCGAGCACGCGTGGCTCGATTCGGAACCAGTCGTAGTCCCAGCGGCTGAACAGGCGAAACGAGCCACCGGGAACCGTCGCCACCGAGAAGTTGCCAAGGTTCCAGTCGATCAGCACCGGCAGTTTCGGCCACTCGTCGTACCCGACTTCGATCAGGCGCTCGAGGAACCTGTGTGTGTGCTTCCACAGCACACCGATCGACTCCGGCGGTAGGTCGAAGTTGCGCGGGGCAAATGGGCTTTCGAGTAGGTCCAGGAGGTGGATTGCATCGCTCTTCACTGTCTTGGAGCCAGCAGGAATCTTGGGTGCGATGTCGGCACATGCGAGATGGAACTCGGCGATCTCACGACCAAGGTTGTGGACCTGGTCCACCGACAAGATGCGAGGCAAGCTCTCGCGGCGCGGTACATCGTCGTAGAAGACTGCCCACATGTGCTGGTCGTACCAGGTGAAGATGCGGCCGTCCTTGCGACGCCATACGTCGGCCAGCATGCCGCTGAAGCGAGTTTCCTCCAGCAGTCTTGCGCAGCGGTTCAGCCGGTCGTGATCCTCGTAGAACAAGAAGTAGGACCCGTACGAACTGACCTTGCCGACCAGGGTGCTGCCATCGTCAAGATGCAGTCGATACACCCGGTTCGTCGACACATTGGCGCTGACCTCGTCGACCGCAACGATGGTGCGTGGATCGTCGTATGCGGCCCACGCCTCGGTGATCGCTGTGCGGTGAGGCACCGAGTCAGTCATGCCCGGCATCGTAGAGCCGATTCACCAGTCGTCGGTCGCCCACCCCGCTCGTCGATCCCACCGAGAGTGCCGTAACCGATCCGACCCTCGGTATTCGGTGGCCGGTGATCGTCGTGTCGAGTTGCAGCGCCGACACAACGGGCGCGGAAGCCGGACAGGGCCGTCTACCTTTCGCGCCCAAGGGGCTGAGTCGGTCGGATGTGACCGGATTTCTCACCCAACCCCTACTCCGTGCTGCGGTCAAAAGCGTCGACCGAGTCAGATTGAAGCGCCCCGGGTTTGATGACTGCTCGGGTTATTGGGTGACGGCCTCGAGGGC
>DAORTY010000139.1:0-9521 GCA_035432905.1 Ilumatobacteraceae bacterium
CCAACCCAAAAACCACCGGACCCATCAACCCAAAGCCCTTACTGAAACAGCCGGGCTAGTGACTGATATCAACGAGCCCACGACCAATGATGTTGGGCCTGTTCTACACACGGGCGAGCCCTACATCGTCGGCCCCTACGGCGAGGCCGCTGGTCGGCTGATCGCAGTAGCCAGCAACCGGATTGCCAGGTCGATTCGGGCTGTCGCTAAGGGCTCCCCGCAGGATTGATTACTCGTTTGGTGTGGCGGCCGTGGCGAGTGTGTAGTTCCAGTCGCCGTGCCAGTTGTGTCTGGTGAGTGGTAGTGCGGCCATTTCGGTGTCGCTGATCTTGACGCCTTTGGCGTAGTACTCCATGTCGCGTTCGGCTCGGATGGTGAGTCCGGTCTCGGTGGTCGTGGCAGCGATCAACTCGATGATGGTGCGGTAGGACGTCAGTGGCCGACCGCGCCAATTCATCGTGATGAACGAGAACATGCGGTGTTCGATCCGGTTCCACTTCGAGGTGCCGGGCGGGTAATGGCAGACAGTGATCTCAAGTCCGGTCTCGGCCGCGAGTCTGGCGAGTTCGCTTTTCCAAAGGCGGACTCGGTGTCCGTTCGAGCCGCCCGCGTCGGCGGTGATCAACAGTCGGGTCGCGTTCGGGAATCGGGCTTTGCCCATCGTGTTCCACCACGACCGGATCGCGT
The DNA here is from genome assembly GCA_035432905.1 of Ilumatobacteraceae bacterium. Lineage (GTDB taxonomy): Bacteria > Actinomycetota > Acidimicrobiia > Acidimicrobiales > Ilumatobacteraceae > UBA668. The sequence goes on from DAORTY010000139.1 coordinate 688, forward strand.
TGACCGCGAACTCGGCGGTGTCAGCGACATCTCCGACTGAGACCCAGCCCTCGTTGTTCGTTTCATCGTAGATCCCGTATGGGATCGCCCGACCCAGCTCAGGGTCGACGAAGTCGTGGACGTTGACTCGCTCGGGTTCACCGGCCGGTTGCCATTCGACACCGCCGTTGTCGTACTCGCCGACCATCTCCTTCTTCTTCGTGTCGACACTGATCACTGGATCACCCGACCCAACGAACTGTTCAGCGAGACCGTGCAGATACCTGAACTGACCGTCACGATCCGGGAGCGCCGTGCCTTCTTTGACCTTCGCCGGCGACTGCAACGAATAGCCGAGCCGTTTCAACAAGCGCCCGACCGTGTCATCAGAGACCTTGAACCCGCGCCGGGTCAGTTCCCCGGCCAGTTTCGCGGTCGACTTCGACGTCCACTTCAACAACGACATCGGGTTGCCACGCGTGTCTGGATGGACCAGCTGATCCAACGCCTCCAACAAGTGCGGCTGGATCTCGGTCAACGGCTTCGCCCCAGCCCCCGGCGCGCGCAACCGAGCCTGAGGAGTGATCCCCGCCGCGACCTCACCCTCAGCCTTGATCACCGTGTTACGCGACATACCCGACGCGTCAGCCACCCACGACTTGCCGCCACGGCCCAACATCTCCGATGCCGCACCAGCGACTACCCGCCGCTGCACCTCATTCAAGTGGGGCAACACCACCTCGAAGAACCGCGCGAGCCCCTCCAGCGTCACCTCCACAACCACACCCTATACCGCGCGTACTATTCAGCGGTGGACCCTAACGGCGAGATCGGTGATGACGTCGACGAACAGTGGTTGCCCATTGCCTTGCGACAAAGGGCTGTAAAGGACGATGTGGTGCAGCTGTTGGTCGACGCCGCCGAGTTTGTTTCTGGCAGGTTCATCCTCGGCTGGATGGACACCCGGACGCCGGCCGACGAGATCATCGTGTTCGCCGCACACCTTCTAGCCGGGTCCATGGTTGGCGACCTCGTGCCGATCGGAGACGACCAGTCATTGGAAGAGATCAAGGTTGAGCTCGACGAGATCTGGCTCCAGGCGACTGGCGAGGTCGACGAAGCAGCCGCATGGTTCATCGTCACGAAGGATGGTCGAGGACTCCCGATCGATCACAGCACGTTCGAGCCGCTCCTGGAGTCGGACTACCTCCATACGCTGCCTGGCCACGACGCTGATTGCTAGTCCGGCGAATCCCGAGCCGAGTCGGCGTCGCAAGCCCAAGAACGGGTGTCGCAGCCATCAGATCTGCCCCGCCGGAAAAGGCGCACACAACTGTTACTTGACAAAGTAGCTTCAGCGATCAAGCTGTAGAATGTGAAGCAGACTGTGAAGCAAAGTACTGTGCACCGATGACGATGATGGCTGAAAGTCCCTTCCCGGCGGAACCTGCCGCCGAGATTCCGCTAGCGAGCGCACCCTTGGTGCGTGTCGTCACGCAGTTGCGATTTTCCACTATCGCCTCGCTCACACGTATGGAGTTCATTGCACCATTTCAGGAATCGTTGCGAGGAACGTACCCGACGATGAATGACCAGCGCGGCGTGCAGTTTGCGTTTGGTCCTGACGGTGTGGTCGAGACGCAGGGCGACAGACAATGGAAGCTCACAAGCGACGATGGGTGGACCGTGGTACTTGGGCCGTCGTTTGTCAGCCTTGAAACGGTCAACTATCAGTCCCGAGCGAACTTCCTGACGAGGCTCGCTCAGGTCGTTACGGCACTTCGACTCATCGTTGATGAGATCGAGATCGAGCGCCTCGGCGTTCGGTACACCGATCGTCTCGTGGGCGACTACGCGACGGAATTGTTGCCGAAGCTTGTCCGAACGGACGTGGTAGGTCTGGCAGCTGGGGCGCCTCCCTCAGTTGCCGTCCTGGCCTCGGTGACGCAAGCTGAGTTTGCACTGGCTGACTCGTCAACGATGACCACACGATGGGGGCTTCTGCCAGCCGGTGGGACGCTTACACCAGACATTCAGCCAGTTGAGGAGGTTTCCTGGGTGCTCGACATTGACTGTGCCGTCACGAACCTGCGCCTTTCCGAAGACGTCATCATGGAACGCTCGGAACAGCTATGCATCCACGCCCACGACTTCTTTCGATGGGTCGTCACCGACGAGTTCATCAGGGCGCATGGAGGCGAGATCTGATGACAGTTTTTTCTCCGACCTGGTCGGGTACGAGTTCAGGTACGACGAGCGTCCCACGCCGAGACGGGGACTCATGGTCGGCATCTCGAACGTTTTTCATGGTGGCGATGCTGACGACCTCGTCAGCGGTCTTCGTGCCACCGTCCGTCGCACCAGCGGCTATCTACGCTCCGGGCGCCACGGCCGATCACGCAATGAACTCGTTGAGTCCGAAGGAAGTGACACCTCCAAGCCGCCACACGACGGCCGCTTTGGTCCGGGATCTCAAAGCACGGAGTGGACTTACCTGGGACCAACTCGCCTCAGCGTTCGGTGTTTCCCGGCGCGCCGTTCACGGGTGGGCGGCTGGCTCCCGACTTAACGCTGGCCACGCCGAGTCCCTCGCGACATTCAGCGCGCTGGTACACGCAAGCGAATCCAACGCGGATACGGACACGACGAGGCAGGCCCTTCTGGATGCGGTAAGTCGAGCCGGAGCATCATTGCGGACAAGTCGTGATGGCCGCGGCAGTCCCCTCGATGTTCTTTCTGTACGACACGTCGCCGAAACTTGGTCGCCGCGTGACGGCGACAGCGTTCCAATGATCGATGCTGATTGAGCTTGCGTGTCGAACGACGCTTGGTCACCTGATCCCGAACTTGTGGTCAAAGTCGACGTCGCCGCCGCCCAGTGGCGGCAAGGCGACATCTTTGCCGACACGGCCATCGTCCGTTACGCATTCGGGGATCAGCCTCTCACTGAACAGGCATCGCGTCTCGGTTCAGGCCCCGGCGCCATCCGCGAGAAGCTTCCACTCGCTGTCGTGGTTTCTCAAACATGTGAAGTCGTTCGGCCTTGTGTTGCCCGTCCGATGGTGCACCTAGCGGCCGTAGTGCAGCTGAGCAGCCCCGTTCTGGAAGAGGCACTGAAGAACTGGCGCCCACAATACGTAGCCGTGCCATGGGCGGGTGACGACTTCTTCGTTGACCTTGAGGTGCAGGGCACGGTAGAGAAATCTGTGTTGCTCAACGCTGCTTTCGTCAGCGGGTGCCCGGACTCCGGGTCGCGCCTGCGTTTCGCCGAGGGTTTGGCGCGGCACCGTTCTCGTTTCGCGTTCCCGGACGACATGGCACCGACGATTGCACCGCTCGCGACCCGCTTCCGGGAGAAGGCAGGCAAGGACACCCCGCAGGGTCGTCGTATCAATGAGTTGCTTGAAATTCGGGCTCGCGCTATTCCCGACTGGGATGCAGATGCGATTGCTGTTGAGTTGTTCTTCGTCGTGGACTCTGCGCGCCTACCTCCAGTACCGCCCGGATCGGAACCCGATCCCGACATGCTCAGTGAAATCGCTTCCCTCGAAGCGCAACGACTCGCAGAACTGCTCGACGATGACACGATCGACGCGGTGAAACGCAACGCGCTCTGGCAACGACTCGCTGACGCTTGGGGTGCCCGAGCGAAGGCCACGGGATCCATCAGCGAAGTCACGGCGCAAGCGCTGCCTACGAATGAACTCACCTTCGAGGCCGCCAATTCGATGCCCATGTTGGACCTGGATTACCTCTCGGACTAGAAGCCAGCGGCCTACGAGGTACCGCCACTCTCGCCAGAGTTCCTAGATGGCGAATCGGGAGTTCCCAAGATGGGCTGCGTCCTGGTCAACCGGCATGCCCTCGTTGAACGGCCGACGCTGCGAAAGGTCAGACTGAACTGGTGAGCACGAAGCCGCATCACGCGCCGCAGGGCCCCTACTTTCACGGGACCAGGGCGGTACTCCAAGTCGGCGAAGCGTTGACGACTGGCTGCGTGAGCTACGACGACAGCCGGCAGATGTGCTGGGCGACGACATCGGTGGACCTTGCGTTCTTCTGGGCGTACCAACGTGAGACGCATGTCGGGGAGGTGCTGTACGTCTATGAGGTGGAGCTGGAACTCGTGTTGGTGGATCCCAACGTCCCCAGGAGCGATGACGCGGGCGAGATCGATTCGGTGATGAGCCCGAGCGGACGTGTCGTAAGGCTTATAGAGCAGATGCACGAGAGCGAGCATCCGACGGCCTGAGAACTCGGGGTGGGTGCGATGTTGAAGTCCGCTACCTGCCGGAGGCCCATACAGCGGTTTCGACGAGTGGCGCGCTGATGCCAGTGGCGACGGGGAACGGCTACAGCTGAGCGAGACCTGAAAGGTTCGAGCAGAACTCGCGAAACGTGGCGTCGGCGAAGTCAACGACGATGCATACAACCTCATCAATTGGGGCGAGTCCCGGTCCCCACTCAATATCAACTTGTTGAGGAAACGCCAGCGGAGCTGGATCGGGCGGTCGACGAGTTGTTGCGTAGAGGCCCCGTCGGTACTGCTTGTGGGTGACTTGATGACGAAGCGTCTCCGTGTTACCCCATATCGACGATTCGAGGCGGGACGCAAAAGGCTCAACGAGACTTCGGAGTGAGTCTGGGCTCGGATCCTTTGAGGTGAGCCCGCTGTAGTGGTCCAGTTGGTGTGCGACTCTGTTGCCCGGTTTCTGGGCAGGAAGAATCAGTATCAACATGGCAACGAACAAGCGCCGGCGGCATACGCCGGATCAGATCATCCGCAAGCTTGCCGAGGGCAACAAGCTGCTTGCTGCCGGTCAGCAGCTCGACGAGGTGTGCCGGCATCTGCAGGTCGCGGAGTCGACGTGGCATCGCTGGCTCGCCCAGTACGGCGGCATGAAGGCCCCGGACGCGAAACGGCTCAAGGAACTCGAAGCGGAGAACGCCCGGTTGAAGAAGCTGGTCGCGAACCAGGCGTTGGACATCGACATGCTCAAGGAGATCGCGTCGGGAAACTTCTGGCCCAGAACCGTCAGCGGGCAGCAGTGACACTGCTGACCGCCCGGTTCGGGGTCTCACAACGGCGGGCATGCCACGTCGTTGGTGCGCATCGTTCCACGATGCGTCTTGCCCCGCCACCGATCACCACCGAGGAGATCGAGCTGCGTGCCTGTGGTTGAGTCGGACCGGGGAGCGGTGTCAGCGTTCCTGCTGATCCGTTTCCCCGGCCCGCTCGCCGAACCGGACGTGCAGCTTCCACCGCATCCGGCTCTCCACGAGCCTTGGGCTACGCGGCCGTGAGCGTCTTCCACTCGTCCCATGGTGTCGGGATCTTTTGGCCGCGGTAGCGATATCTGGTGACAGAGACCGCTCTTGCGTCGAAGAGTCCGACACCATCGTGCGCGAGGTGCCAATCGTTGCCGAAGTAGCGCCGACGCAGGAACTTCCAGGTGGCCCGTCTGTGTTTCCGGCGAATCCATCCAATGATCCTGCGCCACGTGTAGTAGTGCAGGTAGTGAAAGGTTGCCTTCGACACACCGTGCCGGAAGTAGGTCGCCCAGCCCCGCACGGCCAGATTGATCTGGCTGAGGAGGTCGGACAGTGGCTGGTGTGTGCCTTGTTTCGAGATCGCCTTCACCTTGGCCATGATCGAGGTCAGCGCCTTCCTCGATGGCCATGTGTAAACGAACTGCTTGCTCGACCCCGGCTTGGGCTTGCGCTGGATGCGGAAGCCAAGGAAGTCGAACCCCTCGTCGATGTGGACAACCGACGTCTTCTCCTCCGACAGGCGCAAACCCATCGGAGCAAGAATGCGTGCCACGTCTTCCCGGAGCTGTTCGGCATGCTGTTGGGTGCCGGACACCATGACGACGAAATCGTCGGCATATCGCACAAGGCGATAGGTGGCCAGGCCCTTGGTGTGCCGTCGGCAACGAGACGAATCGCTGCCCCATGACTTCCAGACCTCAGCGAAATGTTCGTCCAGGACTGAGAGCGCGATGTTGGCGAGCAGCGGTGACAGGATGCCGCCCTGAGGGGTGCCGGTCTTGGTTCCGATCAGTCCGCCGTCCTCGGTGAGGATTCCGGACTTGAGGAAAGCCTTCACCAATTTCAAGACGCGTTTGTCTCCGATGCGGTCTCGCACCCGGCCGATCAGGGCCGTGTGGTCGATCTCATCGAAGCATGCCGTGATGTCCGCTTCCAGCACCCACTCATAGGAGTGGGATGTGAAGTGGTGGATCTCGGCGATCGCGTCCTGGGCTCGGCGTTTCGGGCGGAAACCGTAACTGCACGGCTTGAAGTCCGCCTCGAAGATTGGCTCCAACACCAGCTTCAGAGAGGCTTGCACGATCCGGTCCTTGACGGTCGGGATGCCGAGGCGGCGGCGTTTGCCGTTCGCTTTCGGGATCATCCGTTCCCGCACCGGGAGCGGCTGGAATCGTTGAGCTTTGAGGTCGTCTCGTAGCTCGCCGAGCAGCCGGTCACCAAAGACGATCGAGTTCGGTTTCACTCCATCGACCCCGGCGGATCGTGCCCCACGATTGCCTCGCACCCGATGCCATGCCACCGTGAGGAAGCACGGATCGGTGACGAGGTTGAACAAGTCATCAAACCGACGATCAGGGCTGTCGGTCGCCCATTGATGCAGCTTCGCTTGCATCCGCAGTACCCGAAGCTCGGCCTCATCGAAGCCGGGCCACGAAGCGTCGATGTTCACCGGCGACCTCCTGCCATTGCCATAGCGTCACTACTGACTCGCTGTGCCCCTTCGCCATGTAGACGGCTTTCCCGTCCTCGGACTACTACGAGCACTCCGCCCCACCCTGGGGCCATCAGCTGACAACGGGCCTGCCCGCCACCGCACTGGCCGTGCGGCGGGGAGGGCGATCCCAGGGTGGTTCCCACGTTCACCATCAACCGGTCGACGGGGTCGGTGCCCAGCTCTTCCCCTGCAACCTCGTCACGAGTACGCCGCAGGCTTTCCTCGTGACCTCCTGACCGGCCGTGATAATCCGGGTTCGGAGTCGCCCATCCCGCAACGGGATCGACGTGCGTTGCTGCCCGGCCCATATCCACCAGGTTGGAGCCGGTCACCCGCTTGAGGGGGTTCAACCACTGGTTCACTTTCGTTACACCTTTCCGTCTTGCTTGCCGGGCCCGGGCCGTCTAGTAGTGCCGACCCGTCCCGTCGTTGTCAGGGCTGCTTCCCGCCCTCCCCTGCGTTCCCAGAATCAGGCTGCCCTCAGCTTCATCGGCCTGCTGCGACAGGCCTGCGGTGGAGTCCTTTCACCTCCACCCGGTTGATTGGCGCCTCGTGGCGCACATCACGCTCAGGTGAATCTCCCCAGAGCTGCTCACTGAATCCCCCCACCTGTGTGGTCCCACCGAATGGGGTGGGGCTCCCTCAAGGCTGCTGTCTTCGACAACAAGCAGACCATTGAGGGAGCCCTGTTCCATGCTCACACAGGAGGACGATGTGGACGCTCACGCGCTCCGCAAGAGAGGCTGGACGATCACGGCGATCGCCGCGCATCTCGGCCATGACCGCAAGACGATCCGCGCCTATCTGAACAACGAACGCGTCGCCGGTGTCCGCGCCCCAGCGGTCGAGGACCGCTTCGCCCGGTTCGTCGACTACTGCCGGGAACGCCTGGTCGAGGATCCGCATCTGTGGGCGACCACGTAGTTCGACGAGGTCGTCGACCTCGGGTTCGATCAGTCGTACGCGACGTTCACCCGCCAGCTGCGTGCGCGTTCGTTGCGGCCGCATTGCGAGCGTTGCCATGCGGCCAAGGGACGGCCGGTCGCGATCATCGATCACCCGGCGGGTGAGGAAACGCAGTGGGACTGGGTGGATCTCCCGGACCCTCCAGCGGCGTGGGGGTGGGGCACGTCGGCGTCGTTGTTCGTCGGCGCGCTCGCGCATTCGGGCAGATGGCGCGGCCGGCTCGCCGAGTCCAAGGATCAGCCCCACACCATCGACGCGCTCGACAGCGTCACCCGGGCGCTGGGGGGTCTGACGAGGGTGTGGCGTTTCGATCGGATGGCCACGGTCTGTCATCCGCCGACGGGTCGTGTCACGGCGTCGTTCGCTGGTGTCGCCAAGCACTACGGGGTGTCAGTCGCGATCTGCCCGCCACGGCGCGGGAACCGCAAGGGTGTCGTCGAGAAGGCCAACGACACCGCCGCCCAACGCTGGTGGCGCACCCTGCCCGACAACATCACCATCGAAGATGCGCAGGCGTCACTGGATCGGTTCTGTGTCCGTGTCGGCGACGCCCGCCGCCGTGTCATCGACGGACAACGCGACACCGTCGCGGCGCACGCTGCACGTGAACGATTGATGATGCCACCGGCACTATTCCCGGCGACGCTCACCGTCGAACGCAACGTGACCGCACAGGCACTGGTGAGCTTTCGCGGGAACCGCTACTCGACCCCACCCGAGCTTGCCCACGCAACCGCGAAGGTCATATGGCGTCTGGGTTCGCCGCACGTCGACATCACGACCGTGTCCGGGATCGTGATCGCCCGCCACCGCCTCGCACCAGACGGCGCCGGGGTGACAGTGCGCGATCACGTCCACGTCACCGCGCTCGACCTGGCGGCGATGGCCGCCGCCAGCAGCGCACCAGCACACCGTCGCAAGCAACGCATCCCACCCGGAGTTGCCGCCCAAGCAGCCGCCGCGGTGCTCACCGGAACCACCAGCGGTGCCGCCGGCACTGTCACCGATCTCGCCGCCTACGCGCGAGCAGCCCAAGGAAGGAACACACTCACATGACCAAGCCCACCACCCGAACGACCGGTGTCAGCCCGCCGTCGACGGCAGCGCAGGCGTCGCTCTATCA
>DAORTY010000140.1:0-9320 GCA_035432905.1 Ilumatobacteraceae bacterium
TCTCGTTGACGCTCGCACCTGGGAACGCCGCAGCAAAGTCGGCATAGGTGGTGGGGCCCGCCCAGCCGGTGAAGTTGAGAAGGTTGACCGTACCCGTCAGCGCGCCGGCGGCGGGCGTGGATCCACCTGAGGTCGTGTCGCCCGGCGTCGCGCTGCCGTCCTTCTTGTCATCGCTGCACGCTGCGAGGAAGGCGAGCGGAGTCGCTACCGCTGCCATGGCGAACAGGGACCGTCGTGAGATTGGCTGCATGGGGGATGCTCCTGGTCAGTTGGGTGGACCAGAATACGCCGGCGTCACCGACTCGCACGGGGCGCCACCGAAACAATCGAGAAACTCGTGGCACGTCAACGACGACGAAACAACACGTGTGTAAATGCTTGCGGAGCTCCCCACGGTGTCGTGTGCTCACGATCGAGCGAGTCGATCAGCTCGAACGATTCACCGAACAGTCCGCACAGCGCGGCCACAGAGTGGCGCACAACGGGAAGACCGCTGCACTGTTCGGGACCCATCTCACTGAACGTCGCGAGTACGACATGGCCGCCGGTCGGCACGGCATCGCACACACGCTGCACGTACCTCGCCTGGTCGTCGCACGACGTGAGAAAATGGAAGGTCGCCCGGTCGTGCCACACATCGATGGAACCATCGAAGCGGACCTCGCGAACGTCGGCACAGACATAGCGGACCCTCCCGGAGTCATTGCCCAGCCGCGCCGCGAGTTGATCGAGAGCGGCCGCTGACACGTCGACCGCATCGATCGACTGGTAGCCGCGCTGCACGAGGTCGAGCACGAGGGCCGATGCGCCGGCCCCGATTATCGCAACTCTGCTCGTGGGCACCGACACGCGGCGCACGAGTGCGCTTCAAACGCTGGCGTCGGTCTGGTGCCAGCTCACCTCGTCGAACGACTTTTCCGTCCACACCGATTCCCAATGATCACGTTCGCTGCTCACCTCGACGACAGTACCGAACACAACGACATCGCCAGAGAAACAATCGCGAAACTCAGACCATAACGACACGGCGGCGCCGACTTCGGGCGATGATGTACCAATGGTCCGTGTGGAACTTCTCGACGTCTTGACGGCACCGCTGACGGCGCAGCAGTACTTTGCCGGTGGTGACCCTGGGCCGATCGTCGCCGCACTGGCCACTGTGCCCGAACTGCTGGGGCCGGCGCTTGGTTTCGTCGGTCCCGCACTCAGTGCCGGTGCAATCGGAATTCGTGCGAAGGAGTTCGCGATCCTGCGGACCTCGGCGCTGCAGGGTTGCAGCTACTGCATCCACGCGCACACGACGGCCTCGTTGGATGCCGGCCTCGAGCCCCACGAGGTGCGAGCGCTGCGCGGCGAACTGCCGCTGGAGGAAGGGTTCCCGTCGGCGAAGGAGCGGGCGCTGATCGGATGGATCGATGCGCTGGCCGGTGCCACCGGCCCTGTTCCCGACGACGTGTGGACCGAGGCGCGGGCACACTGGGGCGAACACGACCTGGTCGAGATTTCGGTCACGGTTGGCGCCACGATGTTTCTCAACCGCTTCGCAACCGGCTTTCAGCTTCCCACTGCACCGCACGTGCTAGACCGGCTGGCGGCGGAAGGAATGTCATGACGTTTACCGACACGTATATTGCACAGGGGCCCATCGCAGATGCTGTCCGCGATGGCATTCTGCCCGGTCGCGTCTGGCTGTATTCCAACTACCACTGCAACCTCGCCTGCTCGTACTGCCTCACCGAGTCGTCACCACGCAGCGATCGTCGTGAGCTCACCGCCGAACAGATGATCGCGGTCGCCGAACAGTCCCGCGACCTCGGCTTCACCGCCTTGGGCATCACCGGCGGCGAGCCCTTCCTGCTGCCGTGGCTCCCCGACGCCGTGTTGGAGATGGTGAAGTTCCTGCCGCTGGTGCTGCTCAACAACGGCACGCTCTTCGTCGGCGACCGACTGGAGCGTGCGGCGAAGTTGGCTCACCCCGACATCGCATTGCAGATCTCGCTCGACTCGCACCTTTCCGACATCAACGACATGGCTCGCGGGCCGGAGAACTTCGCGAAGGTCGTGGCCTCGGTGCCGCGCCTGATCGAGCGCGGTGTTCGTGTGCGCATCGCCACCACCACTGGAGGGCCCCTCGACAGCCCTCACCTCGACCCGTTGAAGGCCTTGGTCGCGTCGTGGGGAGTCGCGCCGGAGGATCACCTGGTTCGGCCCATCGTGCGTCGTGGTCGCGCCGACGAGCTCGGTCTCGGTGTGCACGCGATTGCCCGCGACATCCCCAGCGAGCTCTGCATCACTGCTGACGGCGCCTTCTGGGGCAGCTTCGGCCCGACGGTCAGTAACGGCCGGCTCGACACCGATCTCTTGTTGACACGCACGATCCTGCCGCTCTCGGTGCCTGCAAATGCGCTGTTGGCTGCAGTCAGCGGAATGCCCGAAGGAGCAGACGCCGCGCTCGGCATACGTTGAGCATGATGTCCTTCGGAGCCGGTCGGCTCCACTCAGAGAATGTCAGCAAGCACACGCGCGGCCAGGGTTGCCAAGCTCCCCGTGCGACCGGATTCGGCGATCGCCGCGAGGTCGGCGATGGTGTCGAGGTCGCGAGCCATCGGCAGCAGGCGAACCTGCCGCCCATGCGAATGCATACGCCGCAATTGCGCGAGGCCGGTGTGGGTGCGGCTCATCGGCACACCGTCGAACAAATCGTTGGCGATGGCCACGCTGGCGGCGCACAGCCCGATCATCCAGTAGCCGCCATCGGTGGCCAGCCCGATGGTGTCCACACCGTGACGTGCTGCGGCGATCGCGTCGGCGAGCGACGCGGTCACGTGCGGGGTCTCCATCCCGATGATGACTCCCGGTCCCAGATCGACGAAACCGTTGCAGAGCCGTTGCTCCAGACCGTCACCGCGCTGGGCGACGACATCGAAGGCCGCCGGCATCCACTCCTGGCGCTCACCTTCGAGCAGCAACACGCGTCGGGCACCCGAGCGACGTGCGACCTCGTCGACGGCGGCCAACGTGTCGGCAAGGGCAGCGGCGGCCACCTGCGCGGCCTGTTCGGGAGTGCACGGGGGCGACAGACGCGTCTTGACCTGGCCGGCCACCGGTGCTTTGGCGATGACGGTGACGTGCATCGTTCAGTTGATTCCGCTGGCACGCAGCAGCGAACCCATGTCGCGCACCGCGCCGATGGTGCCCTTCAAGGTGCCGGAGACCTTCGAACGGCCCTCGCGCTCGGAGTACTCCACGGGAACATTGCGCACCCGCCACCCGGCGGCCTGTGCACGCAACACCATCTCCAGCGGCCACCCGGATCGGCGATCGCGCATGTCCAACGCGAGCAGACCCTCACGGCGCATCGCGCGCATCGGCCCGATGTCGCTGAGCCGCAGCCCGGTACGCCGGCGCAGTTCCATCGCCAGCACCCGGTTGGCGAACTTGGCGTGCGCCGGCCACGCGCCGCGAGCCGCAATGCGTGCACCGATGACCAGGTCGGCTTCGTCTCGCTCCACAAAACCGGCGACGAACGGCAGCGCAACGGGGTCGAGCGAGGCATCGCAATCCATGAAGCACACGATGTCGTCGGTTGCCGCCTGCAGGCCGGCCCAGCACGCCGAGCCGAAACCGCGGACGGGTTCGTGCACCACGGTGGCACCCAACTCGGCTGCTATCTCGGCGGTACTGTCGGTCGAGCCGTTGTCGACGACGATGGCGCGATAGCCGTCGGGCATACGGCGAAGCACCCACGCCACTGCGGCCGCTTCGTTGAGCGCTGGTAGAACGACATCAGGCATTGGAGACCACCACGTGAAAGTCTTGATCACCGGCGGCGCCGGCTTCATCGGTTCGCACATCGTCGACGAGTTGGTCGCCGCTGGGCACGAGGCGCTCGTCGTCGACGACCTCGACCCTGCCGCACACCATGGCACACCCGCCGGGTTGAACCCCGCTGCAACCTACGAATGGCGCGACGTGCGCGACGCCGACCAGTGGCCGCGCCTGCTGCACGGCGTCGACGCTGTCTGTCACCAGGCGGCGAAGGTGGGCCTGGGTGTCGACTTCGCCGACGTCGCCGAGTACGTCGGCCGCAACGACGTCGCGACGGCAGTACTGCTGCGCGCGTTGCACGACTCGTCGTTCACCGGGCGCCTGGTGCTGGCCAGCAGCATGGTCGTGTATGGCGAGGGGCGCTATCGCTGCGCAACGCACGGGGTGGTGCGTCCGGGCCCACGACAGGTGGCAGATCTGGATGCTGGCAACTACGAGCCGCCGTGCCCCGAGTGCAACGGCGCGCTGACGCCCGAGGCGGTGCCCGAGGACCACTGGCTGGACCCGCGCAATGTCTACGCCACCACCAAACTGGCGCAGGAGGGGCTGTGCAACGCGTACGAACGTGAGCACCCCGGGTGTGTGGTCACCTCCCTGCGGTACCACAACGTCTACGGGCCGCGCATGCCGCGCGACACTCCCTACGCCGGCGTCGCCAGTCTCTTTCGCAGCTCGTACGAGCGCGGCGAAGCGCCCCGCGTCTTCGAGGATGGCGGCCAACGTCGCGACTTCGTGCACGTGGCCGATGTGGCACACGCCAACGTGCTGGCGCTGACCAACGAACAGCCGGCGCGTGGTGCCTTCAACGTCTGCACCGGCACACCGCACACCATTCTCGACATGGCGCAGGCGCTGCGGCTCGACGGCGCTCCCGCCCCGCAGGTGGTGGGCGGCTATCGACTGGGCGACATTCGCCACGTGTTCGCCAGCGCCGACCGAGCCGCCACGCAGCTCGGCTTCCGTGCCGCCATCTCCTTCGAGGACGGCATGCACGAGTTCACCACCAGCCCGCTGCGCAGCGTTGTAAACTAGCTGCAATCGCGTCACCATTTCGACAGCAGCGCGGCCTGCAACACGATGGCGCACGAAGCCTGTACGCCCACCGCGGCGGCACCCGACCAGCGTCGCGAGCGCGAGATGAGCGCTGCACCGGCGACGGCGATCCACGGGTAGAAGATCAGCCAGATTCGCTCGACCTCACCCTTGGTGTAGCGCGAGAGGTGCGAGACGAGCAGCGCGCCCAACGCGCTGCCGACCAGCAACCACAGCCGCCGGCTACGCAACACCCCCAAGCCGATCACTGTCACCGGGCCCACGGCTATCAGTGCGGCGGCGATGTTGCCAACGGCGAAGTAGCCCCACTCGCGGAACTGTGCGGACCCGAGGCGATACTGCTCGTTCGTCGCCCGCACGCCGTCCAGCCACCAGAAGCCGGCGAGCCAGAACGCCGCGATCACCGCCAACCCAGCAGCGATACCGCCCGCCGCTACCGCAAGGGTGCCGAGGTCGCGTCGCCGCCGGCCGGCGACCAACAGCACCGCCGGCACCAGTAGCAAGGTGGCGCCCAGGTAGGTGAGGAACAGCAGGCTGCCGAACAGCACGCCCGCCGCTACACCCCACCACACGGCACGCGATCGACCACGTGAGACGCCGTGCGCGACCGCGGTGATGCCCAGCGCGCCGACCGCGGCGAACATTGCGTCGCCGGATGTCAACATCCAGATTCCGTACGGCGCAACGATCATCAGCGGTGCGACGCGGCGCATCCACTCATCACCCGCCAGCGAGCGAACGGTGACCAACACTGCGGCAGCAGTGACACCCGTGCCGAGAATCGAGAGCGCGACGACTGGCCACACCCCGCCCAGCCCGATGGCATCCAAGAACTTGAGCACCAGCACGAAGCCGGGCGGGTGCCCGCGTACATGCACCGAATAGCGGTCGATCTTGTCGACGAACGTGCGCACGAACTCACCAGCGGGCGGCGCCTTGGCCAGATTGGCCAGATACTCGGTCTTGTCCTGGGCGCCGAAGCGCAGGCCGTCGAGACCATCGGTCAACGCCAGCAACGTGGCGAACAACATCGCTCCGAGCGCTGTCGTCAGTAGCACCCAGCGTTGACGAACGCGCCACCACCAGCCGTTGCGACACGCGGCGGCAACAACCACAGCCAGCACACCCGCGCCGACCAAGCTCCACCCGAAGCGCCATACCCAACCGTCGAGTTCGTCGCGCCCTACCAACGGTGCCGCACCGAGGTTCAGTCGGGTGTTGACGCGTTGCTCGGCGCGGCCGCGAACCACGCTCCACCAGATCGCCGCCACCGCGCCGCACACCAGCACGATCGGAAGCAGACGGCGATGCCAGATGGTCATTCAGTCAACGGTACGTCGGCGCTGGCTCGGCGGGCGAACAACGCCGACGCGACGGCAAGGCCACCCCAGAATGCGACATTGGTACCGGTGGAGATCTTTTGCGACACGCCGTCGTCGCGCAGGTAGTCGAACGTCTGCTGGAAGAACACCAGCAGCGCGAGCAGAGCAAAGCCGCCGGCAGCCACGTAGCCCAACACAGCCTTGCGGCTGGCAACGATCAACAGCACGCCGAACACGATCGTCAGTACAGCCCACAGCGGGTTGAAGAACAGGAACTTCAGCTCCCATCGGCGGGTGATGCCACCATCGGCCTTCACGAAGCCGGCATCACTTCCCAACAGGGCGACAGCGCGCCCACTGAAGTCGATGGAGCGCGCGACGAACACACCCAACACGCCAACGACGACGGCGACGATGCCCGTGGAGCGCAGGGCTCGGTTCGAGCGATCGGGCGAGCCGGCCAACACACCGTCGACGCCGAGATGATCGCCCGACGGCACCGCCCACAGCAACAAATGCAGGCCGATCATCAAGAGGTACGCCCAGGCCCACTCATCGGCCTTCGGGTAGTACAACACCGAGAGGCCGATCGGAACGGCCAGCGCTGCACCGGCAAGCGCCACCCAGCGCGACCGATACCCGATGAGCAGCAGCGCGGCGACGATCGTTTCGCTGATCAGTGTGAACCAGCCGAATGCCTGAAAGTTGGGGAGCACCAGTTCGCGCAGCACCCAGCGAAAGGGAGCCAACGGTGCGTTCTCGGCTCCGGCAGCGGCGTACTTGTAGAGACCGCCGCCGTTGTTCTGACCGAAGTCGGCGGGCACCTTCCAGTGCAGATTGGCCAACCACATCAGTCCGGCAAGGATGCGAACACCACCAATGGTGTAGTTCTGGGCCCGTTCCTGCATCGCTGCTCGGTTCGTCATTCGGCCAGCATGACAGGCACACAGGAAGCCGCCATCCAGTTTCGGGAAAGTTTCGCTGTTGACGATCCCCGCTTCTGCACTTCCCGCCTACCATCCAGGCCATGGAGGGACCCGCTCGAGAGGGGCACGCGTTGGTGGATCAACTTCCACACTTCTCGCGCACCGCGGTGCTCCACCTCGGCGACGATCATCACGGGGTGATCGATGCGCTGATCGTCCACGCCGACCATCTGACCCACGTCGGCGCCGACGATGCCGTCACCTTGCAACTCCAGCGGCGTTTCGATCTCGTCATCGTCGGCGCCCATCTCCTGGCGGGAAGCGATGATGGCCACCGGCGAGCACTGATGCATGCAGCCCTACAGCACGTCGACCGCGCCGGCCACCTCATCGTGGGACACACGGCTTCCCAGCCCGTGCTCGGTGATGGATTCTGGGCGAACGATCTTCATATCCTCGGGTCGTACTCGCTGGACGGGGTGACACTGTCGCTCTACCGGCGCGGCGATCGCACGACGGTGCACGACCTCTTGTTCGAGGCTCGCGCCACCATCTCGCGAGTCACACCCGACCGACTTGCAGAGCGACTGAACGCGGCCGATGGAACACTGGTTCTGGACACTCGCACGCACACCGACCGCGGCCGCTTCGGCGTCATCCCCACCTCGGTCCATGTGCCACGCACCGTTGTCGAGTGGCACTTCGACCCGGCGAACGGATACCTGCACCCCGAGATGCGATCGTTCGATCAACCGCTG
Organism: Ilumatobacteraceae bacterium; assembly: GCA_035432905.1. Classification (GTDB taxonomy): domain Bacteria; phylum Actinomycetota; class Acidimicrobiia; order Acidimicrobiales; family Ilumatobacteraceae; genus UBA668. Next base: position 7,888 of record DAORTY010000140.1, read on the forward strand.
GTCCTTGTCTGCAACGGCGGCTACAGCTCATCGCTGGCAGCGGCCAACCTGGTTCGCCTGGGCTTCACCAACGTCGCCGACCTGATCGGCGGCCACACCGCGTGGGCCGCCGCCGGCTTGCCGGTCACCCGTCCGGACCACTCCCATCTGGACACTCCGAGCTTCGATGAGCTCGGCGTCACCGAGGTGCTGTGAGCGCCTCGTAGGAGTGCTCGATCGCATCGACGATCAGCTCGCGAACCCTCGACACATTCGAGCGCATCATCGCGAACACTGCATCCATGGTCACCGGTTCGTGGCCGTCGACGCCGGCGTCGTAGTCGGTCACCAACGCGACCGAGGCGTAGCGAATACCCAGCTCGGCAGCGAGTACCGCCTCGGGATAGCCGGTCATGTTCACCACGTGCCAGCCCATCGAGCGAAACCAGGTGCTTTCTGCGCGAGTGGAGAACCGGGGGCCATTGATGACGACCATGGTGCCGCCGTCCACAATGGTCGCGCCGATACGGCCACCTGCGGCAACGAGCTGTGCGCGCAGCAGCGGGTCGTAGGGGTCCGCGAACGACTGGTGGTGCACGGGGGCTTGCGTACCGGGTTGGCCGACTGGGCCGCCGACATCATGAAACGTGTCGGGTCGACCCCACGTGCGGTCGACCACCTGGTCGATGACCACCAGTTGGCCCGGGTGAATGTCGGGCTGCAGCGAGCCAACCGAGCACGGCGTGACGATGGAGCGCACTCCCACGTAGTGCATGGCCCACATGTTGGCCCGATACGGCACTCGGTGTGCCGCGAACTCGTGACCGCGGCCGTGACGCGCCATGAACGCCACGGCGTTGCGGGCGACTGTTCCGACCACCACCGGGCCGGCAGGTGGTCCGTAGGGAGTGTCCACCACGATCTCCTGCGCACCGTCCAAGAACTCGTAGAAGCCGGAGCCACCGAAGACGCCGAGCGGCGCCTGCTGATCTGTCGTCATCCTGCGTTCCTAGCATGGGAATAGGGTGCGGGAGGGATGGGTACTTCCGGGCCGGCCGCGATCACGACAGATGCCGCTGGTCGCGCCGTGCACCGACTCCTGCCGCTGCCCCGTTCCATCGAGCCCGGCGAGGGTTCGCTCACGCTCACGGCACAGACTCGCATCGCGATCGGTGCCGGCATCGGTGGTTTCGACCACACCGTCAATCATCTGATCGGTGATGTGCAACAGGCCACTGGATTGCACCTTGCCCGGACGGCAGTGGCGACGGCCGGTGACATCACCCTCCAGCTGGGTGGGGGTCCGGACGTTCATGGCGAGGAGGGGTACGAGTTACTGATCGACCCCAACGGCGCGATACTGCGCGCCGGGCACCCGCACGGACTGTGGAATGCCACCCGCACACTCGTGCAGCTCTTTGCTCATGTCCCGGGTGACGCGACCCTCGCGTCCA
>DAORTY010000141.1:0-5070 GCA_035432905.1 Ilumatobacteraceae bacterium
GGTACATCGAGATGGGCGTGAAGCCGGGCATCGTGTTGATCTCGTTGAGCAGGAACCCACGACCTCCCTCCTCGAAGAAGAAGTCCACACGTGACAGTCCTTCGCAGCGCAGCGCGGCGAATGACTTCAGCGCCAGCGCCTGCACCTGTGCCGTCTGCTCGGCGGTGAGCGGCGCAGGGATGATCGATTCCGAGCCGTCGTCCACGTACTTGTCGGCGTAGTCGTAGAACTCGGCGCCAGGAACGATCTCACCGGGCACGCTGGCTCGGGGGTCGAGGTTGCCGAGCACGGCCACCTCGATCTCGCGACCCACGATCGCCTCCTCGAACACGATCCACTCGTCGTAGGAGAGCGCGACTTCGATGGCGTCACGCAGCGCGTCGACGGTCTTGGCTTTGGTGACGCCGACCGACGAGCCCATGTTGGCGGGCTTGACGAACACAGGTAGCCCCAGTTCGGCGACAATCTCGCTCGGCGATGACGGCCTGAGCTCGTGGGCGCGAAAGGCCAGGTAGCGCGCTTGGGGAATGCCGTGGACGGTGGTGATCTGCTTGGCCATCGCCTTGTCCATGGCCACAGCCGAGCCCAACACGCCGCTGCCCACGTACGGCAGGCCGGCCAGTTCGAGCATGCCCTGTACGGTTCCGTCTTCACCCAGCGGGCCATGCAACAGCGGCACGACCACCGTTCGCCCAGCCGCTGCGGCGGTGAAGGCAGCCGTTGGCTCGACGACCTCGCCGGCGGCCACGAGCCGACCGGGTAGTGCCTCTGGGCCAGCATCCAGGGCCCGTTGCGCCTCCGTGGCGAGCGCCCATCTGCCGTCACGTCCAATGCCCACCGGCGTGATTCGATACTTGGCCGGGTCGGCCGCCTTCAGGACATGTGCCGCGGTCGTGCAGCTGACGTCGTGCTCGGCGGACTGCCCGCCGAAGATCACGATCAGGTTGATGCGCTCGTCGGGGGTCGATGCTTCTGCAGCCATGCAGCACGACGGTACCGTGTGCGGTCATGCGTTTCAGAGCACATTCCGTGGTCGCGGCCACCGGTGGTCGGCTCGTCGGGCCGGACGTGGAGATCGACGGCGTTTCGTTCGATTCGCGCAGCGTGAAGCCCGGCCAACTGTTCGTACCGCTGGTTGCCGACCGCGACGGCCACGAGTTCATCGATCAGGCGATCGAACGAGGCGCCGCCGCCTATCTCACCTCGCGCCCGCCAGTCGGTGGCACTGCGATCGAGGTCCCCGATACGTTGCCTGCGCTGATGGCCCTGGCCACCTCGCAGCGGCGAATGTTCGACGGTCCGGTCATCGGTATCACCGGGTCTGTCGGGAAGACATCCACCAAGGATCTGGCGTGGGCAGCGTTGGCCGCCAGCATTCCCACCTGGGCCAACGAACGCAGCTTCAATAACGAGCAGGGTCTGCCGACCACCTTGCTCAACACACCTGACGGCACCAAGGTGCTGATGTTGGAAATGGGTATGCGTGCGCTGGGCGAGATCACCGAGCTGTGTGCAATTGCGCAGCCGACGATCGGAGTCGTCACCCGCGTCGCCGAGGCCCACAGCGACAGGGTCGGAGGGATCGACGGCGTTGCGCGAGCGAAGGCGGAACTCATCCAGGCGCTACCCGCTGATGGGCTGGCGATCCTGAACGCGGACGATGCGCGAGTGAGGGCGATGGAGGCGGTGTGCGCGGGCAGCGTGCTGCTCTACGGCGAGACCGCCGATGCCGATGTTCGCGTCAGCATGCTGCGGCTTGACGACCTGGCGAGGGCGAGCTTCCACCTCGACACACCATGGGGTTCGTACGACGTGCGCCTGGCCATCAGCGGCCGGCACATGGCCAACAATGCGGCGGCAGCGCTCGCGTGTGTGGGAGCGGTTGGGGGTGACCTCGTGGCCGGTGCTCAGGCTCTCAGTACGGTGGGTCTGACGGCGATGCGGATGGACGTGCGGCGCACCTCATCGGGAGCGGTCGTACTCGACGACAGCTACAACGCGAACCCGACCAGCATGCGCGCCGCGCTCGATGCGTTGGCCGACCTGACTGTCCATCGGCGCATTGCTGTGCTGGGTGTGATGGCCGAGATCAGCGACAGCGAGGCCGAGCACCTGGCAATTGCCGCCTACGCGACGCAACGGGGTATCGAACTGATCGCGTACGGCACCGATCTCTACGGGGTGGCGCCGAATGACGACCCGATTGCAGCGCTGGGCTCAATCGCCGGCGGAGACGCCGTGCTCGTCAAAGGTAGCCGTGTGGTCGGGCTGGAGCGCATCGCGGCTGCCCTCCTCGGTTAGGCGGTCGATCTTGGCGATGTCGCACCACCACGCCAGGAACACTGCCCACAGAGCGCCGCCGAAGAGCACCCACCGGGCACCGATGGCATCGATGACCGGAGCGAAGATCAGGTTGCCCAGCGGCACCGTGCCGCCGAACGCCATGAACCACAGCGCCATCACGCGACCGCGCTCGTTGTCCTCGAGCCGACTCTGGAGAATCGTGCTCATCGAGGTGGTCGTGGCGAAGTAGGCGAAGCCGAGGATGGGGGCAACTGCAAATGCCCCGATCGGTTCGCGCACGACAGCGAACCCTGTGAGCGCCATGGCGAAGGCGAGGAACCCGTACCGAATCAGCGTGCGAATGTCGCGGCCGACGAAGACGGTGCCGATTGCGAGGCCACCGAAACAGGCGCCGAAACCCCAGGTGGCGTACAACCACTCGTAGGTGGTCGAGTCTTTGTCGACGCCGAAGTTGAGCGATACCACGGCGGCGAACAGCCCGACATATGGCAGCGACAGCAACGAAAAAGTGAAGAGCGTGGCGAGCAGGCGCCACACCGGCTTGTTCTCGCGAGCAATCTGGATTCCAGACGTGAGCTGCCGCCAGCCGGCGACGGCCGTGACCTTCGCAGGGATCGGCACGTTCGTTCGCAGCAGGGCACCCACCACGAACAGATACGTGACGGCGTTGATGAGGAAGATCTGGGCGATCGAGACGCCCACGGTGCGGAGAATGGCGACGAGGATCGGGCCCACGACGCGTGAGCCGTTGATCATCGCTGAGTTCATCGACACCGAGCCGGCCAGGTCCTCACGACTCACCAGGGTGGGCAACATTGCAGACCAGGCCGGGGCGTTGAGGGCGTTGCCCATTCCGACGCCGAGTGACACCAGGAAGATCGACCAGATGGGTGCATCGGACGCGGCGAGTGGGGCGAGCAGGACCGAGAAGGTGAGCTGCAGCAGCTGCATTGCGATCAGCCACTTACGGCGATCGAAGCGGTCGGCGATGACGCCGGCGGGAATGGACAAGAACAGCAGCGGACCGAGCTGCGCGAACACCATGAGACCCACCATCGTGGTGCTACCGGTGCGGGCGTAGACGTAGGCCGGGAGTACGACGTTCTGCATCCACGTGCCGATGCTGGATGCGAATGATGCCGACCACATCCGTCGGAAGTCGGGGTACGCCAAAGCCGCTCTGGCGCTTCCCGGGCGGTGGCCGTGGGAGAGGGGAGCGATGGGTGTGCGTGACATCTTGACCGGTGGGTCAAGATGCTACGAGAAACAGTCCCCCGATGACGGAGTGGCCGGTGTCACACTTGGCACATGACGTACTCCGAAACGGCACCATCCATCACCGCCGATCGCTGCGTCCGTTACGGCACGTACCCAGAATGCCCGTTGTGTGGCGGCTCGCTACACCCTGAACATGCGCACTTCAAGTGCGCCGCATGTGGCTGGCGCGACAGTTGCTGCGACTGAGAGAGGCAACCATGCACACAGCAGACTTCGACACCGTCATCGCCACCGCCGACGGCGCCCGCGGTGAGCTCACGCTGAATCGACCCGACAAGCTCAACGCGCTCAGCGGCCACACGCTGCACGAGATCGAGCTCGCCGCTCGATGGTTCGACGAGCACCACGACCTCAAGGTGGTAGTGGTGAGCGGAGCGGGGCGGTCGTTCTCGGCCGGCGCCGACCTCTCCGCGTTCTCCACCGCGGCACCTATGGAAGACCGCCAGGTGGGGTGGCGCATGGGGCGCGCTCTCGACGAGATGCGCGCCGTCACCGTGGCCCGCATCCATGGCTGGTGTGTCGGTGGCGGCCTCGTGGTGGCTGCCGGTTGCGACCTGCGGGTGGCCGCCGAGTCGGCACGGTTCTCCATCCCGGAGGTCGACCTGGGCATTCCCCTGGCGTGGGGTGGCATCCCCCGTTTGGTGCGCGAGATCGGTCCCGCGCTCACCAAGGAACTCGTCATGACGTGTCGACCGTTCGACGCCCGCGAGGCACTCGTTGCAGGCTTCTTGAACCGAGTGGTCGCGGATGACGCGCTCGACGACGAAGTCGAGACTCTCGTGCAGCAACTGTTGGCCAAGCCGAAGCTGGCCCTGCTGGAGACCAAGGCCCATGTGAATGCCGTCACCGAAAGCATGGTCGGCACAGGACGCAGCTGGGCCGACGCCGACGGGCTCTACGCGGGGTTGCGCGACGAGGAAGGGCGCGCCAGCGCGCAGGCCTACGTGGAGCGCCTCCGCCACAAGGGCTGACCTCGTCGGGCTCCCTACGTGAACGACGCTATGAGATGCTGACCATTGATGGTGGCTTCAGGGCGTCGCCACATTGGAGAACCAGCCGTTGATGTCGATGAGGATGTCGGTGGGGCTGCTGGCGTAGATGCAGATGGTGCCGGTTGGTGAGATTGGCGTGAGCACTGCGTTGGGTGTGGTGTCGTTGGCTGCGTAGTTGAGGTTGGAGACGGTGTTTTGGATGCCGCAGGCGTAGACGGTGACGTAGCCGGCTGTGGCAGCGCCGGTGGCGGTGACGTTGAGTGATACGGCGCCGATGCCGTTAGTGGGGGTGAGCCCACCGGGCAGGTCCGACACCTTGACTTCCAACACGTTGCTGGGGCCCACCTGGGTCTTGGAGACCACGCGGAGACCGTTGGGTGCACCGACGCGGGTGTCGACAACACGATCAGGGTTGACCGGATTGAAGCCGCTCGGTGTCTTGAACCAGCCGTTGATGTCGATGAGGATGTCGGTGGGGCTGCTGGCGTAGATGCAG
>DAORTY010000141.1:5170-9289 GCA_035432905.1 Ilumatobacteraceae bacterium
GTTGGGTGCACCGACGCGGGTGTCGACAACACGATCAGGGTTGACCGGATTGAAGTCGGGAATGCCCAGCGGCGGGATCACAGTCGCTACTGGAGTGACTGGGGCGCTGGCTGCCGAGGGTGGAGTATTGCCAGCGGTTGCGGTCGTACCGACAACGGTGAACGTGTATGCCGTGCCGTTGGTCAGACCGGTCACCACGCAGGTGGTGGCACCGGTCGTGGTGCACGTGGCACCCCCGGGAGCGGCGGTCACGACATAGCCGGTGACCGTCGTGCCGTCTGGCGTCGGTGCTGTCCACGAGACGGTGACACGGGCATCGCCTGCAAGTCCGGTGACGTCAGTCGGTGCGTTGCATGGGCCGTCGAGGTTGCTGGTGGCGAGTGCGTTGGTGACGTCCGAGGGCCCTGTGTTCTGGGCGGTGAGGGCGCCATTGGCCTGGCCCCACCAGTTGCACTGCGCGGTCGCCGACTCCGTGCGCTCGTTGCGGATTCCGCCACCGGTGATGGAGTTGCGACTGATGGTGACCTGCGAGAGGTCGCTGGCAACCACTGGGGATGTCACATCGAGGGTGATCGCAAAGTCGTTGGGATCGGCGAACAGGTTGTGGTCGATCAGAACGCGTCCACTGTTCCACTCCTTGCGCAGCTGCACGATGTTGCCTGCATCGATCTGCACGTCGTTGTTGGTGATCTCGACGTTGGTGGCACCGATTGCAACTCCGAAGCATGTGTAGACACAGGCGTTGCGAATCGTGTTGCCATCGATGATCGAGTTTGCTGCAGGAGAATCTGCTTGCTCGCTCGGCGCGTTCGGAAACGAGACCTGCAGGACACGCATGCGGTCGCCGTTGCCGGCCGGAGCAAAGACAACGTTGTCCTGGAACGAGACATGATCGGTCTGCCAGAAGTTGAACAACTGACGTCCACACGACGACGTCGCCGTGGCGGCTGGGGTGCCGCAACCAGCGGCACGCGTGGGATTCGCGACACGGTTGTTGTCGACGGTCGCACCGTCCATGATGGTGGGCCCGTTGAAGTAGACCGCAACACGGGTGATGGCATCGAACAGGTTGTTCACGATGGAGATGTCGTCGGCTTCGCCGCCGAAGTTGCCCCCGGCGCCGATCAGCGTCGAGTTCGATGCCCCTGCGGTGCCGGGGTCGGTGAATCGGAAGCCGTCGATTGTGACGTCAGCGGACCCGATCTGCAGCACGACGTTGGCCCCGGTTGGTGACAGGGTTGCCTCGGCCCCGCGTGCGGCGTTCGCTGTCAGTGGGGTGGTTGCATCGTTGGGAGCGATTCCAGCGTTCGGGCCCATGAGCGAGACGGCCTTGTTCACCGAGACTGGCGTGGCGACCGGGTAATCGCCCGCGGTCGTGTGCACGGTGCCACCGGCAATGACGTCGTCGACGCCTTCCTGCAGCCGAGAAAGGGAGCCGGCCTGGGCGCCCTTGTCCGTCACGGTCAGGGCTGCACTCGAGCCTTGGAAGCCAACATTGGTGGACGTGTCGGTGGCCACCTCGAGACGCGGTGTGTAGTCGACGTTGGCTGACGCCACGCCGGCGATGTCGGGAGCGCCGCCCGGGTTGGTGCCCGAGCCGCCGGGATAGCCGGCAGGAATCGGAGATGTCGCATAGCCGGCTTCGGTGCTGTCGACGGCGACCACGCTCGGGTCATTGGTGCCCCACCAGTTCCCGCTGAAATCCTTGAGGTTTGTAGTGCCCGCGGTCGGGAGCGAGCCACCGGACTGTCGATCAACCACACCCCCGAACCAGTTTCCTGCGATGGCGTTGCCGCTGAAGTCGGAGTTGGCGGCAGATTGCACCGGGACGTTGCTTCCGCTGCTGGCGTCGAGGAAAAGTACGCCGACGGTCCAGTTGTTGGTGATGAAGTTGCCGGTCATCACGGTGTTGTCGGTTTGGTTGCGGAACAACAAGCCGGTGCGGTTGTAGTCGATGACGTTGTCGACGATGTGGTTGCCATTGCTGTTGTTGATGTCGATGCCCGTGCGATTGCCCGTGATCTTGTTCTTGCGAATCTCGGCAAAATTGCCCTGGCTCTGGATAGCAACGCCCGCAGAGTTCAGTGTCGGGTCGACCCAGGTGGCAAGCGCATTACCCGCTCGGGTGATGGTGAAACCTTCGACGACAACGTTGGCGGCGCTCACCTGAATGGTGGCGCCAGGGCCACCTGCGGGGCCCACCAGGTAGCTCTGGTCGATACCCGCGCCCTGCAGCGTGAGCGCCTTGGCGATGGACAGTTCCTCGTTGTACGTGCCGGCGGCGACGATGACGGTGCCACCTGCACTCACCTGTGCGACACCGGCGAGAACTGTCTTCTTGGCGTCGGAGGGACCGGTACCGCCATTCAGGTTGTCACCTGTGGCGCCATCCACATAGCACGTCAAGGTGCACTGCGGGGTTGGCTCGAAGTCGTAGGTGGTGACGGCGATGTCGCCGGCCGTGTCAACGCCGATGGTCAACTGATCGACGCTGCCGGTGAACGACGCGAGACCCGATCCAGCCTTGAACAACACGCCACCCAGCGTCGGGTTGGGGTTGATGCGAGCATCGGGCCAGGTTTGCAGGATCTGCGACCACGTGCACGGGGCTGCCTGCGGGCACAGCCCCCCGGAGGCGCCGCCGTACGGGGTGGCCCACCACTTGCCCGTCAACGTGTCCCAACGCTGCCAGCCACCCGGAAGTATGCCCGCGGAATAGGTGGGCTCGAACACCAGTCGTCCCTGATAGAGAGCCGACGGCGAGGCGTCGCTGTAGCTGATCGCCAACTCCAGCGCCACGGCGGTGGTGCCCGCAGGCTGCTCCGACGAATACGCCAGTTCGGTGAGGTTGTCCAGCCGGGTCCCGGCGAGCATGGTCTTGACCAGTATGTGACCTTGGTCGGACGCGTGCACCGCGAGTTGAGCACTTCCGTCGCCCAGTGGCGCGGCGCCCGGCCCGGTCACATACGCGCCGGTACTCCCGGCAGCGCCTTCGGCAAGGAATGCCCACGACGTGTCGATGGCCTTGACAACTTGGGTCGTCGCGGCCTCGGTGGTCGCCACCGTGTTGATCCGTGCCAGTGGGCGGTAACCGCTCCAGCCCGTGTCGAAACGATTGCCGGCGACGCGCCCGCCGTAGACAGAGTTCCACAGGAGGGCGTCCTCGTCGACGTCGTAGCCAGCGGTCGCATCGGGCGTGAGTGTTTCGGCGCCCACATTGAGCGCGTCATAGCCGCAGGCGCCGTCCTCGCTCAGGCAGGAGGCAGCTCCGATTGGGTTGTAGCCCTGGCTCGTGGTGTTGTAGGCGACGCTCCAGATCAAATTGGTGGGAACCGTCGGCAGTGCCGGGAAGTCGAACGTGATGATGGTCGCCAGACCGCTCATGCACGCCGTGCCGTTCCACCACTTACCTGTAGTTTCGCCGAGGACGTTCGGGCAGTGGAACAAGTTCCCGGTGGGCCGATATGGGATGTCGAACGTCTTTGTTTGTGAGAGCACCAAGTTGCCCACACCGTCGCCGACCCCGGGCGTTGATTCGTACAGGTTGAGGGTGATGGGGTGCGAGAAGGTCGCCCCTGGCGTTGTGACGCACGTGCTCGTCTGGTAGTTGCCGTCCTGGCAACCCCAACTCGACAGTACGACATCGACGCTGTCCAGTTGGCGGGGCCCCGGTGCCAGTTGCACCAGATCGCCGAACTCACTGGTCTGCGTAGATTCGAACGCCAGACTGACGACGTTGCCGGGAAGCGTCGGGCCGATTGCGTCGTACACGGCTGTTGGCTGCGGCGCTGCGGCAGCGACGAGCGGGGCGACAGTGACCACACCGATGGCCGCAAGTAGGACGGCCGCGAACGAATACCCGAACTGCCTCATGAAAATGTTTCCCCTCTTGCCGCACGTACCCGACGCGCATCTGCCCACGAACCTTGGCACAGCGCGGTGCCCAGCGCAAACGGCCGGAACATGCGGCGCCGATCTGTGGGCTCCGTCACCCGTGGAGAAGGTCCGCGTAGAGCGGCAACATCTCCTTGGGGCCACCTACCAGGAACGTCGTGATACAGGTCTCGCGCCATTGGTCGAGTTCGGCGCGAATCTTGTCGGGCGGGCCGACCAACGCAA
>DAORTY010000142.1:0-3691 GCA_035432905.1 Ilumatobacteraceae bacterium
GGCGAGCACCACAGCACCGGCTGGGAGATGATCGCCAGCCCGGAGATGTTCTTGGCCGCTGCCGGCCAGCGCACCCACACCATCAAGCTCGGCACCGGCGTGGTCTCATTGCCGTACCACCACCCGTTCAATGTGGCCCAGCGCATCGTGCAGCTCGACCACATGACTCGCGGCCGCGCCCTCTTCGGCAGCGGTCCGGGCGCACTGCCCAGCGACGCCCGCACGCTCAACATCGACCCGATGACACAGCGCGACCGCCAGGACGAAGCACTCGGCGTCATCATCAAGTTGCTGCGCGGTGACGAGCGATTCGACTACGACTGCGAATGGTTCACCATGCGCGACGCGGCACTGCAGATCCTGCCGCTGCAGGACAGCATCCCGATGACGACAGCCAGCAGCATCTCGCCCAGCGGCATGCAGATTGCCGGCAAATACGGCATCGGTGCGCTCAGCATCGCCAGCACCTCCAAGGAAGGCCTGCAGGCGCTGCCCACCCAGTGGGGTTTCGCCGAGCAGGCAGCAGCTGCTCACGGCCAGACCGTCAGCCGCGACAACTGGCGTGTGCTGATGAGCTGGCACATCGCCGAAAGCAGGGAGCAGGCCAAGAAGGAAGCGATCATGGGCCTGCAGAAATGGCACAACGAGTACAACGTCGACGTGCTCGGCCGGCCCGGCGCGCTGCGGGTGGAAGACCCCTACGAACTGTTCGAGCAGGTCGCTGCAGGTGGCGCACAGGGCGGCGGCGCCGCGGTGATCGGCACGCCCGACGACCTGATCGAAGCGGTGCTCGCAATGCAGGAGACCACCGGCGGTTTCGGCACCGTGTTGGGTTTCGCCAACGACTGGGCCAACAACGAGGCAACGTTGCGCAGCTGGGATCTCGTCGCTCGCTACGTGATTCCCGCCGTCAACGGCCACCTGCGTGCGCAGCGGGCCAGCGCCGAGTACGTCGGAGCCAACAAGAGCGACCTGATGGCCGGGGCCGGCGCAGCGGTCATGAGCAAGATCATGAGCCACGAGGGTGCGTCTGCCGCGCTGGCGACCACCATGCAGCAGATGGCGGCGGCCCGGGCACCCAAGACCGAAGGCGACGGACCGACGAACGACCCCGTCTTCCGCCCCGGTGGCGGCATCCCCACCACCGAGTGAGCTCTGCCACCCTGATCCCTAGATCTGGCCGACCCACGTTTGGTAGTGGGTCAGGGTGAGGTAGCAGGTAGCCGGCGGAGCGACCACGTCAACTGCCCCCAGCGGAAAGCTGCTGTACACCGTGGCAGCGTTGAAGGACGAGATCGGCATGGTGATCTCGGCCGGATCGGTGAAGTGAGCGACGTGAATGTTGATCACCATCTGGGTATCGCCTTCGTAACCACGCACGTACCCCCCGCCGTCGATGACGTCGAGCGGGTTCTGAGGCTGCAGCAGGAAGTCGAATTCATGTGACACCGGCGGTGCGGTCATGTCCAGCGGCGAAAAGTTCTCGACGGTGCCCCATACCCGGATCGGCCACACCGCGCTGTAGCAACTATCCGACAGCCGCAATGCCATCGGCCCTCGGGTGAGAAACATCGGTGACACCGGTGGCATCGTCGTTGTCGTTGGCATCGTCGTCGGCGTCGTCGTCGTTGTTGGCGTCGCTGGCGTGGTCGTTGGCGTGGTCGTTGGCGTGGTCGTTGGCGTGGTCGTTGGCGCAACGGTGGGCGGGTCCGTCGGCGGTGCCTGAGATTGGTCGACGGTGGGGACGGCGGCCAGGTTGCTGGCCGGCGCCACGGCGGAGGTGTCGGATTCCACGTGAGCGACTGCGGTGTTCACGCTGGGTTGGACCGACGCGGAGCGTGTGGTGGTGTCGCTGCATGCGCTGAGCGCGGCGACACCAGCAACGAGCACGGCGGTGAGGGTGGCTGTGACGGTGGAACGGCGTTGAGTGTTCATGCTCTTGGGAGCCGACACCCACGACCACACAACACTTTCTGGGACGAACTTCGTCGGACAAAAAGTGATGTGGGAAGCCGACCTGTGGCTCTCACCTGTATGAGCACAGGGCCCGTTCGCGAATCACGTAGCGTCGGTCGTCAATGGAGGACGACGCCGACCTTGTTCGCCGCGCTCTCGCCCGCGACCAGCAGGCGTTCGCTGCGCTCTACGACCGCTACACGGACAAGCTCTACGACTACGCCCGTCGCCAGACCGGTAATGCCGCCGACGCCGGCGACATCGTGCAGGACACGTTCGTGCTCGCCATCCAACGACTGCACCAACTCCGCGACCCGTCGTTGGTTCGGCCGTGGCTGTACGCCATTGCGCGCAGCGAAGTGCATCGCCGCCATCGCCGCGTCAACAAGCTGCAATTCACCGAGCCCGACGAGCAGGCCGCGATGAGCTCGGGCGGCCCCACTGCCGACGACCTGGTGCACCAGCAAGAGTTGCGCGCCCTCTTTGCCGAGGCCGCCAACGGGCTGGACCCCAGTGACCGCGAGGTGCTGGACCTACACCTGCGCCACAGCATGACCGGCGCCGAGATAGCGGCCACGCTGGGCATCCCCGAACGCCAGGTGGCGGTAGTGGTGGGGCGTGTGCGCGAGCGGCTCGGTCGCAGCATCGGCGTCGTCCTGCTGGCGAGGACGCCGAAGTGTGGTGAACTCGTCGACCTTCAACGCATCGAGGGCACGCCCCTGACCGTCCTGAGTCGCAAGCGCCTGGCCCGCCACATCGAAGGTTGTCTCACCTGCTCACAGCAACTCTCCGAGCGCATGCGGCCCGAAACGCTGCTGGCGGCGTTGCCCATTGCGCTCGCGCCTGCGTTCCTGCGCAACGGAGTCCTGCAGCGGATGGCCGAGGTCGCCAACATCGCCACGCCGGGCAGCGGCAGCGCCCACCACCACACCTCCTCGGCACGGACGTTGGCCCCACGTGAACGCGGTCGGGTCTGGCAGACCAGCGATGGATTCCCCAGGCTGGTGTCGCCGGCGCGTCGCGTCGCGCTCACCATCGGTGCCATCGCTGCAGCGGTGCTGCTCGTGGCGTTCGCCGTGTTGGTCGTGACCGGCGGCGACAGCGCCAAGCGCATCACGGCCGGCAACACCACCCTCGCCGGTCCGGTCGCGCTGACCACCTCGACCACGACACCCGCTGCCACCACGACACCGGACCCCACCACGGCGCCGGTCCTCACCACGAGCATTGCTGTGTCGACCACACCCGTGGTCGTGCCCACTGCCCCGGTCGTCACCGTCGCACCCCCCGTCCAGCCAACCAATCCCCCGCGAACCAATCCTCCGGCTACCAGCCCGCCCGCAACGACACCACCAACAACGACACCACCAACAACTGCGGCCGACACCACCGCCCCAGTGGTGCAGTCAGCCAGCGCCAGCCCCACCAACATCAGTGCCGAGTGGAACAACGGCTCGGCATGCCCGGCCTACCCCACCACCAGCACGATCACCGCCACCGTCACCGACGACCGCGGGGTCGCTTCAGTCTCGATCCGCTACACCATCGGCGCCAATTCGTACGACGCATCACTGTCCAACGCCGGCGCCGTCTGGCAACTGACCATCGGACCGCTGCCCAGCGAGCAGTTCGACGCCGGCAGCTACCCGGTCAACGCCCAGTTCACAGCCACCGACACCAGCGGCAACACTCGAGTGTCCAACGTCAGCAACCTCGCGGTGCTCCACGACTGCAC